>CATLAR010000036.1 GCA_949878495.1 uncultured Christensenella sp. | reverse complement strand
TATAGCGCAGATTTTCTGGAAAAATTCAATTACTTTTCCGCGCTGACGGGAATAACGCCGAGCGGAGTCGCTTTCCGCGATTATAAATCGCGGTGGGGGTGTTGCGACGCGAAAAATAGAATAACCTTCAACTATAAATTGCTTATGTTGCCCGAGCGTTTGCAGGCTTACGTGATTGTCCACGAGCTTTGTCACGTAAAGCGGCACGATCATTCGTCGGCTTTTTACGCGCTCGTTAAAAATTGTATGCCGGAGTACAAGCAAGCAGTGCGTGAACTGAAAAATTACGATTTTATTACGCGGCTGTATTAAAATGCTTGACTTCCTCGGGCGCGTATTATATACTTTATAAGGTTATGAGAAATTTGTCGAGTATAGATAATAAAGTTCATATTTTTAATTACAACGCCGCCGTTTTTGGCGACGGGAAATCTTATTTTAATAATTTCGTTTTCATTGACTGATTTATTTTTTAAATCAGTCTTTCTTTTAATTATACGGAAGGTATTTTTATGAAAAGAGCTTATTTAACCTTACAAAACGGCAAGCAGTTCGTCGGCACGCGCTTCGGCGCGGACGGCGACGTCACGGGCGAACTCGTATTCACGACGGGTATGACGGGCTATATCGAAACGCTCACCGACCCGAGTTATTACGGTCAGTTAGTAACCCAGACTTTCCCGCTTATCGGTAACTACGGTATGATTTCTCCCGATTGCGAGAGCAAAAAGCCCTGGGTTTCTGCGTATATCGTCAGAGAAAAATGCGAAGCGCCCTCCAATTTCAGGTGCGAGGGACAGCTCGACGATTACCTCAAAGCCAATAATGTAATAGGGCTTTACGGTATTGACACGCGCGAGCTTACAAAAATCGTGCGCGAAGCGGGCGTTATGAACGCCGCGATTACTTCAAAGCCCCTTAAAGATCTTTCAGAAGTTAAAAGCTATTCCGTGACTAACGCCGTAAAGAGCGTGACTTGCAACGAAGTAACTTACGAAGGCGACCCGAGCGGTCTGCCCGTCGTGGTGTGGGACTTCGGCGCGAAGGACAACATTTCGCGCGAGCTTGTCAAGCGCGGCTGTTACTGTATTAAAGTGCCTTCGTATTATACCGCCGAGCAGATTTTAGCGCTCAACCCCAAAGGGCTAATGCTTACCAACGGACCGGGCGACCCCGCCGAAAACGTTGAAATTATCGAAAACGTTAAAAAACTCGCAGGCAAGTTGCCTATTTTCGGCATTTGCCTCGGGCATCAGCTTTTTGCTTTGGCAATGGGCGGCAAGACCCGCAAGATGAAATACGGACACCGCGGAGCAAATCAGCCCGTCAAAAATTTAAAGACGGGCAGGGTGTATATTTCCAGCCAGAACCACGGCTACGCGGTCGTGTCGGAGAGCCTCGAGGGCAAGGGCGAGCTCAGCTACGTAAACGCCAACGACGGTACTTGCGAGGGCTTCGATTATCCCGAACTGAACGCGTACACCGTGCAGTTCCACCCCGAAGCGTGCGGCGGACCGCAGGACGCAGCGTTTCTTTTCGACAGATTTATAAGCAACGTCAAGGAGGGTAAGTTCAATGCCTAAGAGAGAAGACGTAAAAAAGGTACTCGTAATAGGTTCGGGACCCATAGTTATCGGACAAGCCGCTGAATTCGATTATGCGGGCGCGCAGGCGTGCCGCGTGCTCAAAGACGCGGGTGTGAACGTCGTATTGTGTAACTCCAACCCCGCGACTATTATGACCGACAAAGCGCTTGCCGACGAAATTTATCTAGAGCCGCTCACTGTAGATACTTTAAAGAGAATAATTATCAAGGAAAAGCCCGACAGCCTTTTGGCGTCGCTCGGCGGACAGACGGGACTCACTCTCGGTTGCCAGCTTGCAAAAAGCGGCTTTTTGGAGGAACACGGCGTTAAACTTATAGGCGTAAACCTCGATTCCATAGACCGCGCAGAGGACAGAGAACTTTTCAAGGAAACGATGCAGAAGATAAACCAGCCCGTCGTTCCCTCGGACATTGCGTACACCGTAGAAGAATGCGTCGCTATTGCAAATAAAATCGGTTATCCCGTAATTGTGCGCCCGGCTTACACGCTCGGCGGCGCGGGCGGCGGTCTTGCAAAGGATGAAGAAGAGTTAAGGCTCATTTCCCATAACGGGTTAATGCTTTCGCCGATAACGCAGGTTCTTATCGAAAAATATATCGGCGGCTGGAAGGAAATCGAGTTCGAGGTGCTCCGCGACGGTGCGGGCAACGTGCTTACCGTCTGTTCGATGGAGAACTTCGACCCCGTCGGCATTCATACGGGCGACTCGATAGTAATCGCGCCCGCCGTTACGCTATCCGATAAAGAGTATCAAATGCTGCGTACGGCTTCGCTCGACATTATTTCGGAACTTAAAATAGAGGGCGGGTGCAACTGCCAGTTTGCGCTCAATCCCGATTCTTTCGAATATTCGGTTATAGAAGTAAACCCCCGCGTTTCGCGTTCGTCCGCGCTTGCTTCCAAGGCGACGGGCTATCCCATTGCCAAAGTGGCAACGAAAATCGCGCTCGGCTATACGCTTGATGAGATACGCAACGACGTTACGGGCAAAACTTACGCTTGTTTCGAACCTACGCTCGATTACGTCGTAGTAAAGCTCCCCAAATGGCCTTTCGATAAATTCCTTTACGCGCAGAGAAATCTCGGTACGCGAATGAAAGCGACGGGCGAAGTGATGGCGATTGGCACGAACTTCGAAACGGCGATAATGAAGGCGGTGCGCGGCGCGGAAATTTCCGTGGATACGCTCAATATGCCCAAACTTGCCGAGCTTGGCGACGAGCAGATTTACGAAAAACTGCACGAGCTGACCGACGAACGCCTTTTCGTGGTATATCAGGCTATTAAGCGGGGCGTAAGCGTAGACGAAATTTTCAATATAACGAAAATAGACCGCTGGTTCTTAAATAAACTTAAAAATCTAAGCGATTTCGAGAGCGAAATCAGCGGTTCGGCGTTAACGCGCGAACAGTATTTGCGGGGCAAGAAGCTGGGTTATCCCGACAAGGCGCTTGAAAGGCTTTCGGGTAACGCGCTTCCTGCGCACAAAAACGCGGTGTTCAAAATGGTTGACACCTGCGCGGCGGAGTTTGCCGCGCAAACGCCCTATTTTTATTCTACTTACGACGAGAAAGAGCACGACGAAGCTAAACCGTTCGTTCTGAACAGTTCGAAAAAGCGTGTGATCGTTATCGGCTCGGGACCTATCCGCATAGGGCAGGGCATAGAATTCGACTATTCGTCCGTTCACTGCGTGTGGGCGCTCAAGCGGATGGGTTACGAAGTAATTATCATAAACAACAACCCCGAAACGGTTTCGACCGACTTCGACACCGCCGACAGATTGTATTTCGAGGCGCTTACGCCAGAGGACGTTCAGAACGTCATAGATATTGAAAAGCCTTACGGCGTGGTTATAACTTTCGGCGGTCAGACGGCGATAAAACTCTGTTCGTACCTCGATAAAAAGGGTATACGCATTCTCGGTACGCCAGCGGACAGCGTTGACCTTGCCGAGGACAGAGAGCGTTTCGACGAGCTTTTGGAGCAGTTCGGTATTGCGCGTCCCAAGGGCTTGACGGTTATGAACAAGCAAGACGCGGTAGCTGCCGCGGAAAAACTCGGTTATCCCGTGCTTCTTCGTCCTTCGTACGTTATCGGCGGGCAGAATATGACCATAGCGTTTACGCAGAACGACATCGAACGCTATATGGACGTAATTCTTGCGCAAAAGATTGAAAATCCCGTGCTATGCGACAAGTATCTTATGGGTACGGAGCTGGAAGTGGACGCTATTTCCGACGGCGTTGACGTGCTTATTCCCGGAATAATGCAGCATATAGAGCGTGCGGGCGTACACAGCGGCGACTCTATCGCAGTTTATCCGCCGTACAATCTCAGCGACGCGATGCTTAAAAAGGTTGTCGACGTTTCCACGAAACTTGCTATTTCCTTAAAAACCAAGGGGCTTATCAATATACAATACCTCATTTACCGCAACGAGCTTTACGTTATCGAGGTAAATCCTCGCGCGTCGAGGACAATTCCCTATATTTCCAAGGTTACTGGCGTGCCTATGGTCGACCTTGCGACGAAAATTTTAACGGGCGCAAAACTCAGAAAGCTTGGCTACGGCACGGGACTTTATCCGAGTTCGCCTTACGTTGCCGTAAAAGTTCCCGTATTCTCGTTCGAGAAACTCAACGACGTGAATTCTCAGCTCGGACCCGAAATGAAGTCCACGGGCGAAGTGCTCGGCATCGGTAAGACTATTGAAGAGGCGCTGTTCAAGGGGCTTGTTTCTGCGGGCTTCAATATGAAACACCCGACGAAACAGAAACCTGCGGGTATTTATTTTACGATAAACGATCAGGATAAGCCCGAGATTATCAATATAGTAAAGAAGTTTGCCGACCTCGGTCTTAAACTCTACGCAACCAAGGGGACGGCGAGCGCGATAAGAAGCCTCGGTCTGGAATGTACGGACGTTGCCAGACTTTCGTCCAACGAAGAGATTTTCAAACTTATGGACGATGGCAAGGTAGACTATATAGTTTATACGGGCAAAACGGACGTCGAGTCCATATCCAACTATATAAGTCTGCATCACCACGCGATTTTGAAAGGCATTACGGTGCTGACTTCGCTTGATACTACGAACGCGCTTGCAGACGTTATCGCTGGGCGTTATAACGAATTCAATACAGAGTTGGTGGATATAAATAATCTCAGAAAACACAAACTCAAACTCGATTTCTGCAAAATGCACAGCGTGGGAAACGATTATATTTTCTTCAATAACTTCGACGGCGGGATAACCTGTCCCGAAAGTCTGGCTATAAACTTCTCGGACAGACATTACGCGATAGGCGCGGACGGCGTGGTTCTTATAGAAAAATCGGATAAAGCCGACGGAAAAGTGCGTATTTTCAACCGTGACGGCAGTGAAAGCAGTCTTGCAGCCAACCCCATAAGGTGCGTTGCGAAGTATCTTTTCGACAACGGTCTTGCAGGCGAGAATATGACGGTTGAAAGCTGTTGTGGGGTGCACGATCTCTGGGTGAACTCCTTCAACGGCAAGGCAAGCTCTGTTACGATGAAATTGAATGCGAAGCCGTGCCGTCGTGAAACGGTTGAGCTTTGCGGAAATACTTACGAAGCGGCGTTGGTTGACGTGGGAAACAAACATTGCGTGATTTTTATGGATAAGATAGAGGAAGTCGATATCGACGCGCTCGGTCAGGCGCTCGTCGAATCGGGTAAGTTCCCTGCGGGCGTGTTCCTCGAATGCGTGCGCGTGGTCAACCGCGTCACCGTTAAAATGCGCGTATGGGAGAAAATCAACGGCGAAACTTTCTCGTGCGGGACGGCGGCTGCCGCCGCGGCAGTTGCGGCGGTTGAAAACGGTAGTTGCGTAGGCGGCGAGATTATCACCGTTAAACTTAAAGGTGGCGATCTGTTCGTTACGCGTTTAGACGACGGAAGCGTGGAACTTGACGGAGCGGTCAAGAAATCTTTTGAAGGTACGATAGAAATTTAATGATTTACCTCGATAACGCGGCGACGACGAAACCCGACGAAGAGTGTTTAAAAGCCGCGGAAAAATATTTATACAGTGAGTTTTATAATCCGTCCGCCCTTTATAAGGGGGGGTACGCGTTACAGCTCGAAATTAAAGAAACGCGCGAGAGAATACTTTCGCTGATTGCCGACGTGGAAAATTTCGGGCTGGTTTTCACATCCTGCGGGAGCGAAGCGGATAATCAGGCGATATTCTGCGGCGGCAAACGCGGAAACGTGGTAACCACTGCAGGAGAACATTCTGCAGTGTATTCAACGGTAAGCGAGCTGAAACAGCGCGGATTCGAGGTGCGTTTCGCCGAAATCAATCCCGACGGAAGCGTGAACGAGGAAAGTTTATTAAGTCTCGTTGATGAAAAAACTTCGCTCGTATCCGTAATCCACGTAAACAACGAGACGGGCGCGATAAACGACATTGTGCGGCTGTCGAAGCTGGTAAAAGCGCGCAATAAGTTTACGCTGTTTCATTCGGACGGTGTTCAGGCATTCGGTAAAATTCCCTTTAAACTTACGCGCGACATAGATATGTATTCCGTGAGTGCGCATAAAATAGGCGGAGTTAAGGGCGTAGGCGCGCTTATAAAGCGTAAAAATCTGATTATCAAGCCGTTGGTTTACGGCGGCGGGCAGGAAAACGGGCTGAGAAGCGGTACGGAAAACGTTTTCGGAATAAAGAATTTCGGTTTTGCCGCAGAAAAAAGATACGCTTGTATTAAAGAAAACTATAAAAAAGCGAGCGAAATGCACGCGCTTTTATGGGAAAAGCTCGACAAATCGCTGTTTAAAAGAATTTCGGGCGAAAACTGTTCGCCGTATATTCTGAGCGTTAGCGCGGAGGGGCTTCGCGGTGAAACCTTACTTCACGAAGCGGACGATGCGGGCTTGATGATCGGAACGGGTTCGGCGTGTTCGTCGAACGAAAAAAAGAGATTTTCTCGCGCGGTGCTTGCGTGCGGAGTGAGCGAAAGCGTTGCCGAAGGCGTGTTGAGGTTGAGTTTTTCGCCAGACAACACTTGCGACGAAATATTGCGGGCGGCGGAAATTCTGAATAAAATCGTAGCAAACAGAAAAGAAATAATGAAATAATATGGAAAAAGTAATTATAGTCAGATATTCGGAAATTCATTTAAAGGGCAAAAACCGCGGGTATTTCGAGCGGGTGCTCATTCTGAATATGGAAAAATCCCTGAAAGGGATAAAGCACGAAATCAAAAGACAGAGCGGCAGATATTTGGTAGAAGGCTTCGAACTCGACGAAACAGAAGAGATTTTAAGCCGTTTAAAGAGGGTATTCGGCATTCATTCACTCAGCGTGGCTTTGAAAGTTCCCACAAAAATGGGGGCTATTTTCAACGCGGCGAAAGAAGTGTGTTTCCCCGTCGGCAGTTTTAAAGTAAATTCACACCGCGCCGATAAGTCTTTCGAGCTCAATTCTATGCAGATAAGCGCGGAAATCGGCGGCAGAATACTTTCAACCTTCAAAAATCTGACAGTCGACGTGCACGACCCGTCGTTTATAATCAACGTCGACGTTCGCGAGAACGGAACTACGCTCGTTTTCAACGAGTTTTTCAAGGGTGCGGGCGGAATGCCCGTGGGAACTTCCGGGAAGGGAATGCTTCTGATTTCGGGCGGTATCGACAGTCCCGTAGCAGGGCATATGATAGCAAAGCGCGGAATGCAGATTGACTGTATACATTTTCACAGCTATCCTTATACGAATTTGCAAGCGCGCGAAAAAGTCGTGGATTTGGCGAAAGTGTTGTCAAAATACACTTGCGGTACGCGGCTCAACATAATTTCGGTCACCCAAATTCAGGAGGAAATCCATAAAAAGTGCAACGGCGAGTATATGGTGACTATTTTACGCCGCTTTATGATGCGCATTGCCGAAAGACTCGCCCAAAAGTATGGCGCGCAATGTCTTATAACGGGTGAAAGCCTTGGACAGGTTGCCAGCCAGACGATTGAGGGGATGACCTCGTCTAACAGCGTAATAGAGAGTCTGCCCGTATTAAGACCTTTATGCGGTTTTGATAAGGATGAAATAATCGAAAGAAGCCGGGATATGGGCGCGTTTGAAATTTCCATTCAGCCGTTTGAGGACTGCTGTACGGTATTTTTGCCCAAACACCCCGTTATCAAGCCGTCGCTTGAAAGCGTCGAGGAAGAGGAAAGCAAACTGGACGTGGAAAATCTCGTCAAAGGCGCGTTGGCTTCGCTTGAAATTATAAATTTATAGGTTGTACCAATCTTCGTTCGCTATATCGGGTATTTTAACCTGCGGCGAACCACCGTTTTTATTTACGCTTACAGGCGGCAAGGAAATTTCCTTGCCGTAAATTTTATTTTCTCCGCTTACGAAATACGGCGTTACCGTATAAACGTAGTAACCTTCGTTTGGGGAGTCGGCAACGGTTTTTTTCCAATTTCCGTCGTAAATAACCTCAAAAGAGTCGTTTTTATAGCGTTTTATTAAATATGCATAGTACTTTGTCTGACATAATTCAATATTTACGGCGTTATTTTTGACTTTGATTGACGGTTGACTTATTTCGGGAAGTGAAAATCGCGTGCTTTTTTGTTTGGGTTCGGTACCTTGAAGTAGTCTGACCGTCAGCCTGTTCAGTTTCGGCGAAAGGTCGTCGGCGAGAATTAGTTTTCCGTTGTCGTAATACTCGTCGGCGTCGATTTCTACGGAGGAAGTGCCCGTCGTAACGTCGAGCGGCGCGGGCGAAGCGCTTTGGTAAAGACTTTGGAGAATGCGTTCCGCAACCGTGCAGCAGTCGCCGCCGCCCGTAACGTCTGTTTTTTTGTTGTCGCCGTCGCCGAGCCAAACGCCGATGCGGTGCTCGGAAGTATAGCTTATATCGTAAGCGTCGGTATTGCCTTCTTCCGTGCCGCAGGTCCCCGTTTTGGACGCGACGTTATAGGGAAGATTTCTGAGCTTTTTCGCCGTTCCGTCCTTTGACGTTTCGATAAGCATGCCGTTCATAAGCGAACAGGTCCCCTCGGAAAATACTCTGCTTTGCGAGAATTCGTTTTTGTAAACCGTAACGCCCTGCGGGGTGACGATTTCTTTTATGAAGCGGGAGGGCATGTAAATTCCGCCGCTCTGAAAAATTCCGTAACAGTCGGTAATTTCCTTTAAACTAAGCCCGTATTTCATACCGCCTAGCGCGAGGGAAAGGTTTTTTTCGTCTCCGTCGAGGGCTATATTCATTCTCGAAGCGTACTTTTCGGCAACGTCGACCGTAAGCGAGTTAAGGGTTTTTACCGCAGGCACGTTATAACTGTACTTAATGCTGTCTGTCACGGTGACCGCGCCGTGGTATTTTTTATCGAAGTTTTCGGGCGAGTACCCGTTATAATTTATTTTTTCGTCGGTAATCCGCGTCAGCGGGTTCAAAAGCCGTTCTTCTATGGCGGGACCATAGACTAGCAGAGGCTTTATCGTTGACCCCGGTTGTCTTTTTGCTTCTCCGATAGTCGTTTTGTAGGCGTTCACGCCGCCGTTTTTGTCGGTGACGATAACGCGGTTATCCGCGCCGTAGTCTATGCTTTCTATCAGCGCTTGCAGACCGGAATTAAGATAAGTTTTTATTACGCAACCGCTCGGCAGTCCGTAAACGGCTTCCGAGATCTCTTCGTATTCATCGAAAACCGCGTTTATATAGTCGGCGTTTTTGCCGCTGTTTAGCGCTTTTTTTGCGTTGAGCGGCGTGTTTAACGCAGTTTGATACTCTTCGGCGCTGATATAGCCCTCGTCGTGCATCGATTTCAGAACGGTGTTGCGCTTTTTTAAGCTCTTTTCGGGGTTTTTAAAGGGCGAGTAGTTGTTCGGCGAGGATAAAAGCCCTACTAGAGTTGCGCTCTCCGTCAGAGAAAGATTCTCGGCGCGTTTGTCAAAGTAAAATTCCGCCGCGCTTTGCAGTCCGTAGCAGTTGTGTCCGAAATAAATGGTGTTGAGATACATTTCGAGTATCTCGTTTTTCGAATAAGCGCGTTCGAGCTGAATAGTCAGCCGTATTTCTTTGAGCTTGCGCGAGATGGTTTTATCCTGCGAAAGGTGGGTGTTTTTTATAAGTTGCTGGCTTATCGTGGACGCGCCCTCTTTAAACGAGCGCGAAACTACGTTCGTATACAGCGCTTTCATCATACGCTTGCCGTTAAGTCCGCGGTGGCTGAAAAACGTTCTGTCCTCCGAGGCGATAAACGCGTTTATACAGTCGTCGCTCAGATCCTCGAGTTTAACGCTTTTACGCTTGCCCGAAACGGAGGCGCTGACGATTTCATTACCGTCGCCGTCGTAAATTATTACGTTTCTGTCCGGGTTCAGCAGTTTGTTTTTGTCGAGAGTAACGCCGTGGGTTATTGCAAAATAGGCGCTGATAAGCGCGACGAAGACTATGAAAATACATAAAAGCGCAATCAAAGACGCTTTGGCAAACTTATTCATATCAAATAGTATTTATAAAATTAAATAATTGTTGCAAATTTATTTGAAAATTTTTCTGAAAAATTATATAATTAGGTAGTATTATGTCAAAGTTTTATCACATAACGACTTACGGCTGTCAGATGAACGTTCACGAATCGGAAAAAATCGCGGGCATACTCTCGGAAATGGGGTATGAAAATTGCGACGATATCGAGCGCGCCGACGTAGCCGTGTTCAATACCTGCTGTATCAGGGAAAACGCCGAAAACCACGCTTTCGGCAATATCGGAATGCTCAAAAAGCTTAAAGCCCAAAAGCGCGATATGATAATAGCCGTAGGCGGTTGTTTAACCCAACAAATGGGCAAAGCCGAAAATCTTCACGACAAATTTCCGTACGTGGACGTCATTTTCGGTACCCATAACCTCGGCAAACTCAAAGATTTCATACTAAAAAAACAGTCGCAGAAAAAAGCCGTTATCGATATTCCCGAGGACGACGGAAAGGTTTACGCGGAGTTGCCAAAACTGCGTACGAGCTATCCCAACGCCTGGATAAACGTGACTTACGGTTGCAACAATTTCTGCACGTATTGCATAGTTCCGTACGTCCGCGGGAGGGAGAGAAGCCGCCCGTCGGCGGATATAATCGCGGAGGCGCGCGAGCTGATTTCGCTCGGCTACAAGGAAATAACCCTGCTCGGTCAGAACGTCAATTCTTACGCAAACAACTCTGACGATATCTCTTTTCCCGAGCTTTTGCGGGCGATAGCGGGAATAGAGGGTAAGTTCCGTCTACGGTTTATGACGAGCCATCCCAAAGATTTTTCCGAAGAGCTTGCAAAAGTAATAGCCGAAAACCCCAAGATCTGCCGTTTGATGCATTTGCCCGTGCAGAGCGGTTCGGACGGAATATTGAAGGCGATGAACCGCAAATATACCTCGGCGGAATACTTGAAAAAGATAAAAGTTTTAAAGAAATACGTGCCCGAATGCGCGGTTTCCACCGACCTTATCGTGGGTTTTCCCGGTGAAACGGACGGCGACTTTGCCGACACGTTAAATCTGGTTAAACGGGTGGGGTACGCTTCGGCGTTTTCATTCGTGTACTCCAAACGCGACGGAACAGCCGCGGCAAAAATGCAAAATCAAGTGCCCGAAGAGGTGTCTAAAAAGCGTATTATGGAGCTTATCGCGCTCGTAAACTCGCTTACGCGCGAGCAATCCGCTGGGTATGTTGGTAAGACGGTGGAAATCCTCTGCGAGGGTTACGACGATAAAAAGGGCGCGTATCTCGGCAGGGACGAATTCGGAAGAATGGCGTACTTTAACTCGGATATAAACCTCGTAGGCGAGTTCGTCAACGTAAAAATAGAGAGCGCAAGCGGTATTTCGCTGACG
>CATLAR010000035.1 GCA_949878495.1 uncultured Christensenella sp. | reverse complement strand
CATTTTTAAGAGATAAGAACAGATTTAAAACGAATTCTAACAAGATTAGCTACATTTTTAACGAGCAACTTTAAAAGTCCTTTTTTAATTCACTTTTTCCTTCCCTTCCCAATCTGTGCAGTTGTCAGGGTTCGTTCCTTGCAAAGTTGAAAATTGAGTATATTATTGGCGTAAGCCGTTATATAACCATTCCGGTGACGATAGCAACGAGGATCCACCTGTTCCCATACCGAACACAGAAGTTAAGCTCGTTTACGCCCGATGTAGTTGGGTTTTAACCCTGCAAGATAAGGTAGTTGCCGGATTTCAAAAAAATAAAGTATCCTTTCGTGGATGCTTTATTTTTTTACGCCCGTCTTTGTGTTAAGCCAACACGTCCGGCTAACGTAGAGCTTACGCCCACGACAGAGAGCAAGGGCGCGCCGCCTGCGCCGAACGCGAGTGAGGCTTTGCGCACCTTATTTTGAAGGGTTTCAGATAATTCTGCGCAAACGTAGTTGGAATTTCTCTTATATTATTGTAAGTATCCTTTGTGGATGCTTTATTTTTTTATACACGTCTTTATGTTAAGTTTGAAAAGTGTGCAGAAATTTGCATTAAATCTGTCAACCTTTAACAAAATATGTAAACGGCGAAAATTTTTTTGTAATTATATTGACAAAATATATTTTTATCTCTATAATTTATTTGCTATGGCTATCTCGGTCAGAGCGGAGGAGAAATAATGAGAAATAAAAAATTTTTGAAGGCTGTGTTCAGCGCATTTATGTGCTCGGCTATGGCTTTTTCGGTGTTCACCGTAAGTGCGTGCCAGACGGGCGGCGATAACGGCGGCGACCACGAGCAAAACCAACCCGGTAATCCGGAACCCCCTGAAAACCCCGACGGTCCTGAAATCCCCGAGGTTAGGAACCACACCGTCACGTTTGATTCCGACGGCGGAAGCAACGTGGAAAACAAGACGGTTAAAGAGGGCGAAAAAGTTGCCAGACCCGCCGACCCCACGCGTGAACATTACGATTTCGTCGGCTGGTATCTGGGCGAAACCCCTTACGACTTTGATAGTGCGGTTAAGGGCAATTTAACGCTTAAAGCGAAGTGGAAACTTCACGAATACGTTGTTACTTTTATGGCTGACGATATCGTTTTCGATAAACAGTACGTTGCGTACGGCGAAAAAGCGCACATCGTGGAAACGGACCCCGCAAAGCCCGGTTACGTTTTCAAAAATTGGGTTACGAAAAACGAAGTCGTATACGACTTCGCAGCCGCTATAGCGGCTGATACAACGTTAACTGCCGAATGGACGCCCAAAACGTATTCTTCGTACGAGGTAACGTTCAATTCCAACGGCGGCTCGGAAGTCGCGCCGCAGTCGATAACGGCAAACGGCACGGCGGAAGAACCCACTGCGCCCACGAAAGAAAACTTTACTTTCGTCGGCTGGTATTCCGACGCGTCGCTTACGACCCCGTTTGATTTCGGCACGAAAATTAAAAAAGCCACCAACTTATACGCAAAATGGACGCTTAACGCCGACGTTGAAGCGGTAGCCGTAGACACGACTTATTCGTTTAACAGCGGCGATACGAACACTTCCGAAAATTACTACGTTCTTACGGGCGCAGATAGCGTACAGGGGACTTCCAAGGAATTCCACGGAATTACGCTTGATGCGACTGAAGGTAAAATAAGCGATAACGGCGGTCAATGGTTCCAATACAATAAGGGCGCGAAAATTTCGTTCTACGTAAAAGCGGGTGCGAACGTTCAGATTGACACTTATCAGAATGCTTTGACTTATACTGTAAATGGCGTGGAAGCAAACGGCAGTACTTACGAGTTCAACGCAGATGAAAAAGTAACGATTACTTCTGCCGCCGATAATATGTATATCGGATATATCAAAGTAACTTATCCCGTAGCTATGGAGCCTATCGCCGACGGCACGGAAATTTCTTTCGGTACGGCGGGTAACTATAAAACTTTCAGTAACGTTGATATAGTAGGTTCGCCCCGTGATAACGGCGCTAACGATACGCAATTCGGCACGGGTTCGGTTATCAGTTTTGCCGTTGACGCAAAAGCAAGGGTTGCCGTTACGGCATATAGCAACGCTACTTACGTTCACTACACCGTAGGTTTGAAAGGCGGCGTTCCTTCCGCCGAGCAGAACGGCGATTATACGTTCGAAACTGCGAAAGCGGGCGTTGTCGAAATAAAAGCCACTGACAACAATAACTATCTCGTGAAAGTCACCGTTACTTACGATAAAGGCGGCGATACTACCGAAATTCCCGACGGCTACGAATTAGTGACTACGACGTGCGATTTCAAAGGTCTTGCAGGCGTTTACGGCGACGGAAAACCTCTTACCGAAAAAGTAGTTTCGGGCAAGTTCGAGTTCGACGCGGGCAAATGCTACTTCGAAAGCAACAAAAACGATATAAACACCCAGGGCGTAAATTTCTATATCACGCTCACGGGCGAGGGCACGAGCAACTCGATTTCCTTTAAAATGGACCCCACCGCTTCGAGCAGTTTCACGACTTTACAGGTGCTCGGTCCCGACGGCAATGCCGTATTTACCTGGACTAAGGGCGTTGACACGAATACCGACGTTGCGTTAAAGGGACTTGAAGCCGGCAAATACACGGTAACCACCAACAAGGCTTGCCGCATTTCCAACCTTAAAACCACCGAGCTTCTCGAACAGGGTTTGCCCGCTTCTATGACGGTCAGACCCGCAACGGTCGACTTCTTGCTCGGCAGACCTTTCACAAGCGCGGGACTCTCCGCTGACGTTACGTACGCAAATACAGCCGTTAAAACGCAATCGGCGGTTACGGTTGACAGTTCGTCGTACAACGCCGAGAGGGAAGGCGAATACATTATCCGCGTATTCTATACCGAACTCGGCGAAACGGTGACGGCGACTTATTCCGTCTACGTTTACGCGCCCGGCGAATTGAAGAGTTACGACTATACGACGAGCGGCGACAAACAGGAAACTTTGCGCAAAGTCTATAAAACGGGCGAGCAGCTCAGCTTCAAAGGGCTTACGATCACGACTTATGCGCATTGCGGCGACAAAAACAAAGAGTTCACGCTTTCCGCTGGCGATTACGTTGTAGACGAGCCCGATATGACTACTGCGGGCAGTAAGACGGTTACGATAACGGCTAAGTCGAACCCGTCGATTAAAATTACTTACGATATCGAGGTAGTAGCCGCGCCCGTCGTTGAGAACAACACCGTTAGCATTACGGTAGACCCTTCGAAAGCGGTTACTTCGAACAACGTTCACACTCTGAACGACGCGGTTACGTATCTTGCGACCTTCGACGCTTCCGTTAAAAAGGTTATCAATATCGCCGACGGAGAGTATAAAGAAAAAGTTTATATCAATATCCCCAACGTGACGATTATCGGCTCGGCGACGAACGTTCCCGACGCGGATACCGACAACGGCGTAGTTATCTGGTACGACGCGCTGGCGGGTTTAACGGACGGCACGGGAAAGACGTACGGCACGAACGGCAGCGCTACGGTCACGATAGGCAGCGGCGCGACGAACTTCGTTGCAAAGAACATCACGTTCAAGAACTACTACAACACCAACGCGCTGTATCTCGAATCCAAAAGCGTTACGAACAACACGCAGGCGGTTGCGTTGTACGTTGCGAGCGGTTCGGCTTCCTTCTACGGCTGTAAGATGACGGGCTATCACGATACGCTTTACGCCAACAAGGGGTATCATTACTATAAAAACTGCTGGATCGAGGGACATACCGACTTCATATTCGGATCCGACGCGGTGCCCTATTTCGACCAATGCACGATTTATTCGATAGGCGCGGGTGCGGAAGAAACGAACGGCGGTTACATCGTAGCATATCAGAATTCGACGGCAGAATTCGGACCTATATTCAACGACTGCGATTTCACGAGCGACGAGAACGTTAAAGACGGTTCTATCGCGCTTGGCAGGTCGTGGGGCGCGAACTTCAAAATGGTCGTTTTAAACAGCCGAATTTCGGGTAAGTACAGCAAAGCGCCGCACACTGCGGGAACGGGTAACGGCGAGCGTTACTGCGCGATGAGCGGCAACAATCCCAAGCCCGAGAATATGCTCGAATACGGCAACACGGGAGACGGCGCGATTACTGAGAGCATTGTAAATACCTGCACGTATATGACGGAAACTCAAGCCGCCGCATACGGCAAGGACAAAATCCCCTCTCTTCTCAAATTCACCCCTGTTGAATAAGGGGACGTAAAAATCGGCGGGCTTTACGGCCCGCCGATTTGACTTTATCGCGGCGTTCATGTATAATTATTTTATGCTTTTGGACGAAGAATGCAAGGACTGTCTTTATAACAGCCAACTTAAAAAAGTCGCCAAAGCGGGCGGCGGTGAAAAACTCGAAGAATTCAAAGCCCGCGTTAAAGCGCTTTGCGAAAACCCGCCGAATACCTATTGCGCGCCCCTTTTAATGCGCGATATAGACGGTATCCACCGTCGGATTTACGGTTGCGGCATAGACTATTCGCGTGAAAAGCGGCTCTTCAACGGCGCGCTTTTAAACCTTGAACCAGCCATTTATCAAAGGGTCAAAGCGGCTGCCGACCCGTTGGCGGAGGCTATGAAGCTGGCGATGGCGGCGAATTATATCGATTTCGCGCGTATTTCCGACCTTGACGAAAGCGCGGTGGGCGTTGTGCTGAAAGCCGCCGAACGCGCGTTGCCCGACCCCGTCGCCTTTGCAAGTCTGAAGCGCAGGCTCGAATGCGCGCAAACGCTGTGCTTTCTGCACGACAACTGCGGCGAAATCGTGCTCGATAAAATACTCATACGGATAATCAAAGAAATCTGTCCGCAAATCCGCGTTTTTTCCGTTGTGCGCGGCTCGGCGATTATAAACGACGTTACTGCGGAGGACGCGGAGGAGGTCGGGCTGGGAGAATACGCCGAGGTCGTTTCCAACGGCGCGGGCGTGCCCGGTACTTACCTTAAAGAAATTTCGGCGCGAACTAAGGAACTTCTGGAAAATTGCGGCGTGATAATTTCAAAGGGTCTTGGCAATCTGGAAACGCTTTACGGCGAGGGTTACGGCGCGTTTTATTCGTTTACCTGCAAATGTGCGCATATAACCGAGCGTTTCGGCGCGAAAATCGGCGACGCGGTGCTTACGGAGGAGTTATGAAAGCTACCAAATGGGATTTAATGAAATTATCGCAGGCGTTCGACGGCGAATTTAATTTTGCCGATTTTACGCCCGACGAACTTGACGAACTTCTGGGACTTATGGACGATAATATGACGCCCGAACAAATCCGCGCGAAGTATTTCGAATACTACGACGATATTAAAGACAGAACGCTCGACAAACATAAATGGAGCGACTGATACAAGCATTTAAAAAGCGCCCGCTTTCAAACGGGCGCTTTTTAAATTTAACTTATTAAATTTTTCACGGCGTTACATTACTACTTTGTTTTTCTGTTCGAAAAGAACTTTGCATTCATCGGGGAAATGGTCGTCGGTTATAAGAACGTCGATATCTTCGATTCTTGCAAAGGTATAGGGATTGATTTTGCCGATTTTCGAGCTGTCGAGCATCATATATACCTGACGCGCTTTTTTGAAAACGTCGCGGAGCAGTTCGCTTTCCACCTGCGAGTTACACGAAAAACCGTGTTCGGGCGTGAACGCCGTAGCCGAAACGATGGCGATCTCGAAGTTAGTGGAATCGAAGTACGCTTTTGCCGCGGGCGAGGAAGTGGAAAGATTGTCTTTCATAAGCTGTCCGCCTACGACGGTGATATTTACGTTCTTTTTCTGCGCAAGCTCCATCGCAACGGCTATACCGTTGGTGAAAATGTTGCAGTTGATGTCGGGCATTTCCTTGGAAAGATACATTGCCGTCGTGCCGCCGTCTATGAATACGCACGAGCCTTCGTCGATAAGCGCCGCGGCTTTCTGCGCGATAATTATCTTCGCGTCGGTGTTAATGGTCGTCTTTTTGGTGTACGCTTCGCCGGAAACTTTCTGCACTTCCTTAACGGACATCGCGCCGCCGCGTATGCGGATAATGCGCCCGTCAAGTTCGAGCTGGTACAAATCGCGCCTTAAAGTCATTTGCGAAACGACGGGGAAAACCTCTTCAAGCTGTTCCAAAGTCATCTTGCCGCGTTTGTCTATAATTTCCGCTATGTCTTCGATTCTTTCCCTTTTCATAGAACCCTCCCCATTAAATTAACAAAATTTAGCTAAAAAACAACACTGTGTCGTTTTTTTTCAGTTGAGTTAACAAATTTTCTATAAATATTGTAATATATTCACAAGAAAATGTCAACTGAACGCACAACTCTTTTGAAAAATTGTTTGTTAATGTTAGTAATTAACAGTTTTTATGCCCCGAAACGGCTTGCTTTTAAAATTCGATTAATATATAATTAAGGAAAGCGCGCAAAATTCGCAAAAAGCATACGCGGCGACGTATAATGTAAGGTGTTTTTCAGCTCTTTACGGCAGGACGTGCGCGCGACAAAGGCGAACGACCCCGCGGCGGGCAGTTGTCTGGAAATTCTGCTCACTTATTCGGGGGTTCACGCTTTAAGCTGGCATCGTACGGCGGCGTTCCTTAATAAAATCAAATTAAAACTTCTTGCGCGTTCGGTGTCCCAGCTTGCGAAATTTTTCACGGGCATAGAGATACACCCCGCGGCAAAGATAGAAGCGGGCGTGTTTATCGACCACGGCGCGGGCGTAGTCATAGGCGAAACCGCCACAGTCGGTTCGGGCACCGTCATTTATCAGGGCGCGACGCTCGGCGGGACGGGCAAGCAAAAGGGCAAGCGCCACCCCGACGTAGGCAGAAACTGTCTTATTTCCGCGGGTGCGAAGGTGCTTGGCAACGTTAAAATAGGCGACGGCGCGAAAATAGGCGCTGGAGCGGTCGTTTTAACCGACGTTCCGCCGAATGCAACCGCGGTTGGAGTTCCCGCCAGAATCATTCACAAAATTGATTTATGTGGAGATTCGCAGGTACTTATAAAAGGTGAAAAATGAGGATATATAATTCGCTTACGCGCAGAAAAGAAGAATTCGTGCCTCTCGAAGAGGGCAAGGTAAAAATGTACGCCTGCGGTATTACCGTTTCGGGCGAAGCGCACGTCGGTCACGGCTATCAGGCGCTCATTTACGATATAATGCGCAAGTATCTCGAAAAAAAGGGATACGCCGTAACCTACGCCCGCAATTATACCGACGTCGATGACAAAATAATCGCCAAGTCCAACGAAACGGGTATTCCCGCCGACAAGTACGCCGCGCAGATGATTAAAAAAATCGATGCGGTAATGCATAAGCTCGACGTGGACGAGCCGACGCTCTGGCTCAAAGCCACGCAGAATATCGGGAATATAATCAAATTCATATCCAAACTTGTGGAGAGCGGTCACGCCTATCCGGCGCCCAACGGCGACGTTTATTTCGACGTGTCGAGTTTCAAACGCTACGGTTGCCTTTCAAACCGTTCGGTCGAGGATATGCTCGACGGCGTGCGTGTGGAAAACGCCGACGATAAGCGCAGTCCCGCGGATTTCACGCTATGGAAAGCCGCCAAAGACGGCGAAATCAACTGGGGTTCGCCTTGGGGCAAGGGCAGACCGGGGTGGCATATCGAATGTTCGGCAATGAACTACGCGGCGTTCGGCGACCAGATAGACATACACGGCGGCGGCAGGGACCTGATATTTCCCCACCACGAGAACGAAATAGCGCAGACCGAGAGCCTTACGGGAAAGCAGTTCGCCAAATTCTGGACGCATAACGGACTTATTAAAGTCAATGGTCAGAAAATGTCCAAGAGCTTAGGTAACAGCCTGCTTTTAGAAGATTTACTTGAAAAATACACCGCGGAAGCCGTCAAATTCGCGCTTTTGCAGAACAACTACCGCAACGATATAAACATAACCGACAATTTCTTTGCCGACGCGGAGAAGCATTTGACGGCGTTTTACACGCTTATCAAACAGACGGAAGAGGCGTTCGGCAAGGGCGCGTCCGGGAACGCGGAAATAGACGCTAAATTCGACGCGGATATGGACGAGGACTTCAACACCGCGCTGGCGCTGTCGGAGCTGTTCGGGCTTTTCAAAACGATTTCGGCTAAGCTCGCTAAGGGCGATAAAAGCGCGGCGGACGACGTGAAGCAGATACGCGAAACATACTCCCTTCTGGGTCTGTTCAAACGGGACGCGGACGAGTACCTCAAAGAGGTAGAACTCAAAAATCCGGTTGAAATTCCCGCGGACATCGCGGAACTTGCCCAAAAGCGCTGGGAGGCCAAGCTCGCCAAAAATTGGGCTGAGGCGGATAAGCTGCGCGCACAGCTCGATTCGCTGGGTTATACTGTCAAGGACTCAAAGGACGGATACACGGTGACGCGCACGCGGTAACCGCCCGATATATATAAGGATAACAGAAATATGAAAAAACTGACTTCGGAAACTTTAAGACAACTTTACCTCAAATTTTTTGAAAGCAAGGGACACGCCGTTATTCCATCGGCGTCGCTCATTCCCGAAAACGACCCCACGGTACTTTTCACTACGGCGGGAATGCACCCGCTCGTGCCCTATCTTCTGGGCGAGAAGCACCCCGCGGGCAACCGTCTTACCGACGTGCAGAAATGCGTGCGTACGGGCGATATAGACGAGGTGGGCGACAGCTCGCACTGCACCTTCTTCGAGATGCTCGGCAATTGGTCGCTCGGCGACTATTTTAAAGAGCGGATGATCCCGTGGTCGTTCGAATTTCTCACTTCGCCCGAGTACCTCGGCATTCCCGTGGAGGATATAGCCGTAACCTGTTTTGCGGGCGATAGCGACTGCCCCAAGGACGAAGAGAGCGCAGAGCTTTGGAAAAAGTGCGGCATTCTGCCCCAAAATATTTACTTTTTGCCCAAGAGCGGCAACTGGTGGGGACCCGCGGGAATTACGGGGCCCTGCGGACCCGATACCGAAATGCACATTATCCGCAACCGTGCGGAGGCGGACAAGCTAGGCGCGTACGATTTCGATAACGCGCCTTCGGGTACATTTCTCGAAATCTGGAACGACGTATTTATGCAGTACAACAAGACTGCCGAGGGCAAGTACGAGCCTCTCAAGCAGCGCAACGTAGATACGGGTATGGGATTGGAGCGCACGCTGTGCATTCTCAACGGCAAAAACAGCGTTTACGAAACGGACATTTTCGAGAACGCCATAGCCGAAATAGAGGGGCTTACGGGGCGCAAGTACGGCGAAAGCGAGGAAGTCACCCGTGCTTTCCGCGTAGTCCTCGACCACGTGCGCACGGCTACTTTTATGCTCGGCGACGTCAAGGGCATAGTTCCCTCGAACACCGATCAGGGCTATATTTTAAGAAGAATTATCCGCCGCGCGGTGCGTTTCGGCAGAAATATCGGTTTGCCTACCGGCTCGCTTAAAAGCGTTTCGGCGACTATAGTAAATAAGTATGCGGAAGTTTATCCCGAGCTGGTTAAAAACTCCGCGCGCGTTTACGAGGAGCTGGAAAAGGAAGAAAACAAGTTCTCCAAAACCTTGCAGCAGGGTATACGCGAGTTCGAGAAAGTCGCTTCTAACCTTGCCGCAGGCGGCGAGATTGACGGCGTAACGGCTTTTCACCTTTACGACACGTACGGTTTCCCCGTCGAGATTACGGGCGAAATGGCGAGGGAAAAGGGGCTTACCGTCGACGTAAAGGGTTACGAGGCGGCTTATTCCGAGCATCAGGCGAAATCGCGCGCAGGCAGCGAGCAGAAGTTCGCCTGCGGACTTGCCGACCACAAGGAAGAAACGACCAACCTGCACACGGCTACCCACCTTTTGCACGCCGCGCTCAAAAAGATATGCTCGCCCGACATTGAGCAGAAGGGCAGCAACATAACCGAAGAAAGACTGCGCTTCGACTTTAATTTCTCCCGCAAGCTCACGCCCGAGGAGGTCGCAGCCGTCGAAAACGCGGTAAACGAGCAAATCGCGCTGAACGTGCCCGTCGTAATGAAAGAGATGACGCTCGAAGAGGCGCGCACGCAGGGGTTCACGGGGCTTTTCGAAAGCAAGTACGGCGAAAGGGTAAAAACCTATTCCATAGGCGAGTTTTCCAAAGAGATTTGCGGCGGACCGCACGCGGAAAGCACGGGCGCGCTGGGCAGGTTCAAAATCGCCAAGCAGGAGAACGTATCCGCGGGCGTAAAGAGAATCAAAGCCGTGCTCGTGCGGTAAATATTTGACCGTTTACGGCTAAATTACGACCGAATACGGGCAAAACCGCTATATTTTAGCTTATTTTGGTAGTAAAATAAAAATAATTCAAAAATTATAAAAAACTTTGCAAACCAAACTCAAAACGGCTTGACAGAACTTTTATAAAATAATAAAATAGGTTTACTATCTTTGAGATGAAGAAAACGGCGCGCGACGCGCCGCACGGAATATAAGGAGCAGACAATGAAAACCTATATGGCTAAGGCGGATACAGTTGAAAGAAAGTGGTACGTCGTCGACGCGGCGGGCGTTCCCCTCGGCAGACTTGCATCTAAGGTTGCGGCTATTCTCCGCGGCAAAAACAAGCCCACGTTCACGCCTAACGTAGATACGGGCGATTTCGTCATCGTTCTCAACAGCGATAAGGTCGTTCTTACGGGTAAAAAACTTGACGATAAATTTTACAGATATCACACCGGCTATATCGGCGGCTTAAAGGAAATTTCCTACAAAAAAATGCTTGCCGAGAAGAGCGATTTGGCGGTTTACGAAGCCGTCAAAGGTATGTTGCCTAAAAATTCTCTCGGCAGAGATATGATCAAAAAGCTCAGAGTTTACAAAGGCGGCGAGCACAACCACGCGGCGCAGAAGCCCGAAGAGCTTAAATTATTTTAATTAGGGGAGAGAATTATTTATGGCAAAGGCTAATTTAAAGAAAAAACTCCAGTTCTGGGGCACGGGCAGAAGAAAGAAAGCTATCGCGCGCGTCCGCCTCATTCCCGCAGGTACGGGCAATATCGAAATTAACGAAAGGGCGTTCGAGGACTATTTCCCCCAGCCCGTCGTTCAGCAGAAAGTTAAACTTCCCCTTACGCTTCTCGGCGTAGAGGCTAAGTATGACGTTATCGTAAACGTTTACGGCGGCGGTTTCACCGGACAGGCAGACGCTATCCGTCTCGGAATCGCAAGGGCGCTTTTGCAGGCTGAAGAAGGCTGCCGTCCAGCGCTCAAGAAAGAGGGCTTCCTCACCCGCGATCCCCGCGTAAAGGAAAGAAAGAAGTACGGCTTGAAGAAAGCTCGCCGCGCTCCCCAGTTCTCCAAGAGATAAAAACGAAGGTACCCTTGCGGTACCTTTTTTTTACTTCGCATTATATTAATAAAGTTCGGTAAAATACCGTGCTTTTGGGGTGACGGTCCGATTTAAAAAGGCTGGTTGCGTTCCGGATCGCAAACTTATGCCGCTTTTGCGGTATTTTTGCTTTCTTCGGGTGGTTTTAGCAGTCGTCTTGCGGATACTACGTACGCCGTCCGTCCCGCGCTTCACTCGGCTTACACGCGAAAAGTAAGTATTCCCGTATTCCGTTTCGCATTACGAAACGGAACAGATAAGAGATATGAGATGAAGGGGATCGCCGTCCCGACC
>CATLAR010000034.1 GCA_949878495.1 uncultured Christensenella sp. | reverse complement strand
ATAGAGGTCGGCGTGAACGTGCCCGACGCGACTACTATGATAATTTACAACGCCGAAAGGTTCGGGCTTTCGCAGCTTCACCAGCTCCGCGGGCGGGTAGGCAGGGGCGACAAAAAGAGCTATTGCTTTCTGCTGATGGGTACGGACGGCGAAGAAGCGCGCGAGCGGCTGGGCGTAATAAAGAACTGTTCGGACGGCTTCGCTATTGCCGAAGCCGACCTCAAAATACGCGGCGGGGGTGATTTTCTGGGAACGCGCCAAAGCGGCAGAATACTTACCGAGCTTAAAAACCTTAAATTTCCCGTAGAGGCGGTGTTCACCGCGAAAGCTATTTCCGACGACGCTTTCTCGGGCGCGCTCGACGTTGCCGAGCTTATAAAAATCGCCCGCGGGAAGTACGAAGCGTTGGCGGACGTCGCTTTAAACTGACGAAGGACCGCGACAAACTATAATATTTTTTGAATTTTGAATATTTTCGTTTGACAAATAATATTATATCTGTTAAAATTGCTAAGCACGCTTAATCTGGCGTGCTATGTGTTTTTACGTTTATATAATCAGATAACCGTCCTCCGCTTTTAAGGGTAAGCGGAAAAGGTGAAATATCTTATTAAAATAAGGAGGTATAAAATGCCCACTATCAACCAGCTCATAAGAAACGGCAGAGAAAGACAGGTTTACAAGTCGAAGTCGCCCATTCTGGACAACTGTCCCCAAAAGCGCGGCGTGTGCCTTTCGGTTACGACGACCACCCCTAAAAAACCTAACTCGGCTATGAGAAAAATCGCAAGAGTAAGACTTACCAACAAGCAGGAGGGTACCGTTTACATTCCCGGCGAAGGTCACAACTTGCAGGAACACTCGTCCGTTTTAATCAGAGGCGGCAGAGTTAAGGATTTGCCCGGCGTGCGTTACCACATTATCCGCGGTGCGCTCGATACCGCAGGCGTTTCCAAGCGTATGCAGGCGCGTTCGCGTTACGGCGCTAAAAAGCCCAAGAAGTAAAGGTTCACGAATGTTAGCTTCTATTCTGCGAAGCAAACATTCCGTGATTTGAGGGCTGCTCGCCCTCTTTGCACCATATTTAAGTGCAAACAGATATATAAATGGTGCAAATTCACCTTGCTGAGGTCGAGGTTTCGACAAATTGGGTGCTCTAACCGAAAAGTGTGATTTTCGGTTGCGCTCATAGATTATTTAAAAAACTCGGGCATTTATGCCCCCCTACTTGTTTTTCGGATACTTTCACCCTTACCGAGATAAAAGTAGGCAGTATTCGCAGATTACTGCGGAGAAGATTTGCTACCCCCGCCCGATACGTTTATGCGTCGCAACAGCCCGCATCTTTGTATCTCGCGTAAAATTTATAAAAATCGGGGCAAGCAATAGCTTATTTAAGGTAACTAACCCTTAAAACGCGTATATACGCACACTAAATAAACAGGAGGAAACAACTATGCCCAGAAGAGGCGGCGTTCCCAAAAGGGACGTATTACCCGATCCCGTGTATCATTCCAAGGTTGTGACCAAGCTCATCAACCAGATAATGTACGACGGTAAGCGCGGAACGGCACAGAACATCGTTTACGACGCTTTCAATATTATGAGCGAAAAGCTCGGCAAAGACGCTATGGAAATTTTCGAACAGGCAATGAACAACATTATGCCCGTACTCGAAGTCAAGGCAAGGCGCGTAGGCGGTGCAAACTATCAGGTGCCTATCGAAATCAGACCCGAAAGAAGACAGACTCTTGCTATCCGCTGGCTCGTGATCGCAACCAGAAAGCGCAGCGAGCGCGAAATGAGCGCGAAACTTGCGGCTGAACTTACCGACGCGTATAACAGCACCGGCGGCGCGGTCAAGAAGAAGGAAGATACGCACAGAATGGCGGAAGCGAACAAGGCGTTCGCGCACTTCCGTTACTAAGTCTCGCGGTTTTTGTCAGGAGATAAAATTATGGCAAGAGAATACGACTTATTACACACCAGAAATATCGGTATAATGGCGCATATCGACGCCGGTAAAACGACGACGACCGAGCGTATTCTGTACTATACCGGAATTAACCACAAGATAGGCGAAACGCACGACGGTTCGGCTACTATGGACTGGATGGTTCAGGAACAGGAAAGAGGTATCACCATTACCTCGGCTGCTACGACCTGTCATTGGACGCGTTCGGGTCAGCCCGATAAAGAGGCGTGCAGAATAAACATTATCGATACGCCGGGACACGTTGACTTCACCGTAGAAGTCGAGCGTTCGCTCCGTATACTCGACGGCGCGGTCGCTACTTTCTGCGCGAAAGGCGGCGTAGAACCCCAGTCCGAAACCGTATGGCGTCAGGCGGACAAGTATAAGGTTCCCCGTATCGCGTACGTCAACAAAATGGACATCAACGGCGCCGACTTCGAAAGAGCCGTTAATATGATGCGCGAAAGGCTTAACGCCAACCCCGTGCCCATCGAGCTTCCCATCGGTAAGGAAGATACCTTCAAAGGTATCGTAGACCTTATCGAACTGAACGCCGAAATCTATGATTCCGAAGACGGCAAGAAATATCACAGGGACGAAATCCCCGCGGATATGCTCGAAGCTGCGGAAGCGGGACATATGGCGGTAATGGAAGCCGCCGCAGAAGGCGACGACGAGCTTATGGAAAAGTTCCTTGAAACTATGGAGCTCACGCCCGACGAAATCCGTAAGGGTCTCCGTCTTGCGACCATAGGTATGAAATGCACGCCCGTGCTTTGCGGTTCTTCCTATAAGAACAAGGGCGTTCAGATGCTCCTCGACGCGGTTATCGACTTTTTGCCGTCGCCCGTCGACGTAGACCACGTAAAGGGCGTCAACCCCGATTCGGGCGCGGAGGAAGAGA
This sequence comes from uncultured Christensenella sp., assembly GCA_949878495.1. Classification (GTDB taxonomy): domain Bacteria; phylum Bacillota; class Clostridia; order Christensenellales; family Borkfalkiaceae; genus Coproplasma. The sequence goes on along the minus strand of CATLAR010000034.1, from coordinate 9,258 downwards.
GAGTAACTTCCGACGATGCGCCGTTCGCGGGACTTGCGTTCAAAATCGCAACCGACCCCTTCGTAGGCAGACTCGCTTATTTCAGAGCTTATTCGGGCGTTCTCGAATCCGGCTCTTACGTTTACAACTCGACCAAGGGTAAAAAGGAAAGGGTAGGACGTCTCGTGCAGATGCACGCAAACACGCGTACCGAAATCCCCAAAGTTTACTCGGGCGATATCTGCGCCATAGTCGGTCTTAAAGATACGACCACGGGCGATACGCTTTGCGACGAAAAGCATCCTATAGTTCTGGAGCAAATGACTTTCTCCGACCCCGTCATCCAGCTCTCTATCGAGCCCAAGACCAAAGCGGGTCAGGAAAAAATGACGATGGCGCTTATCAAGCTCGCCGAAGAAGACCCCACGTTCAAGACCTATACCGATCAGGAAACGGGTCAGACGATTATCGCGGGTATGGGCGAACTTCACCTCGACATTATCGTAGACAGACTTCTGCGCGAATTCAAGGTCGAGGCCAACGTCGGCGCTCCTCAGGTTGCTTACCGCGAAACCATCCGTCAGGCGGTTGACTGCGAAGGTATGTATAAGCGTCAGTCGGGCGGCAAGGGTCAGTACGGACACTGCAAACTTCATCTTATCCCCGGCGAACCCGGTTCGGGCTACGTTTTCGAGGACCTTACTGTCGGCGGCTCCATTCCCAAGGAATATATACCCGCTATCGACAAAGGTATCAAAGGCGCGGCTAAAAACGGTTTCCTTGCCGGTTACGAGGTAGTAGACTTCAAGATTCAGGTTTACGACGGAAGCTACCACGAAGTCGACTCTTCGGAAATGGCGTTCCAGATTGCCGGTTCTATGGGCTTTAAAGACGGTATGGCAAAAGCCAAAGCCGTGCTGTTAGAGCCTATAATGAAGGTCGAAGTCATCACCCCCGACGATTATTTCGGCGATATAATGGGTAACGTAACCGCTCGCCGCGGAACGATAATTTCGACGGACGACAGAGCGGGTGCAAAGGTCGTAGACGCGGAAGTTCCCCTTTCGGAAATGTTCGGTTACGCAACCGACCTCCGTTCGAGAACGCAGGGTCGCGGACAGTTCACTATGCAGTTCGACCACTACGCGGAAGTTCCCAAGAGCGTTGCAGATAAAGTTATCGGCGAGCGCGCAAAAAAGAACGGTTAAGCCGTTTGAACAGTGATTAACGGTGCGGGCGCCGCAGTGCGGCGTTCGTCCCGAACAGTCAAAATTTTTTAAAATAATCTCGTTTTTTATTTGTGTTTTTTATTTTTATAATATATAATGTAGATAACGCGAAAAAAAGCGGGGAATAGCAGCAATAATGATAGATAGCTGCGACGCTTGTTTCAAGCGGAAGTTATCATTTTTATAAAAAAATATAATTAGGAGAAATTAAAATGGCAAAGGCTAAGTACGACAACAGCAAGCCGCACGTAAACGTTGGCACGATAGGCCACGTTGACCACGGCAAGACCACTCTGACCGCAGCTATCACTATGGTAATGGCGTGCAAAGGTCAGGCAGCAAAGATGAAATACGACGAGATCGATAAGGCTCCCGAAGAGAAGGCGCGCGGTATAACAATAAACACCGCTCACGTTGAGTATCAGACCGAAAAGCGTCACTACGCTCACGTTGACTGCCCGGGACACGCAGACTACGTTAAGAACATGATCACCGGTGCCGCTCAGATGGACGGCGCTATCCTCGTAGTTGCGGCGACCGACGGTCCTATGCCCCAGACCAGAGAGCACATTCTGCTTTCCCGTCAGGTAGGCGTTCCTTACATCGTCGTTTTCCTTAACAAGTGCGACCAGATGGACGACCCCGAACTTCTCGAGCTCGTTGAAATGGAAATCACCGACACTCTCGAAGGACAGGGCTTCAAAGATTGCCCCATCATCAGAGGTTCGGCTCTCAAAGCTCTTGAAAAGGCTTCCTCGGGCATTTCAGATGCAGACGTTCTCGCATCCCCCGAAGTTCAGCCCATCCTTAAACTGATGGACACCATCGACAGCTACATTCCTACCCCTGAAAGAGATACGGCGAAACCCTTCCTTCTTCCCGTCGAGGACGTATTCACGATTTCCGGTCGTGGTACCGTTGCAACCGGCAGAGTTGAGAGAGGTACGGCTCACGTAGGCGATCCCACTGAAATCGTAGGACTTATCGAAAAGCCCGTTGCTACCGTTATCACCGGACTTGAAATGTTCCACAAGAGCGTTGACGAAGCTATCGCAGGCTTCAACGTAGGCGCGCTTCTCCGCGGTATCGACAGAAAGGGTATCGAAAAAGGACAGGTTCTTGCTAAGCCCGGCAGCGTTAAGACCGCAACCAAGTTCACCGCTCAGGTTTACGTTCTTAAAGCAGACGAAGGCGGCAGACACACGCCCTTCTTCAACCACTATCGTCCTCAGTTCTTCATCAGAACGACCGACGTTACCGGTTCCATCGAACTTCCCGCAGGCGTAGAAATGGTTATGCCCGGCGATAACGTCGAAATCAGCGTTGAGCTTATTAAGCCCGTCGCAGTTGAAGAGAAGCTCCGTTTCGCTATCCGTGAAGGCGGCAGAACGGTTGGTTCCGGCACGATCGTTAAGGTTCTTTAATTCGCGCCGTATATAAATTAAATAATTCGAAACAAAAAGCCCGAGCTTTCCAGCTCGGGCTGCTTTTTTATTTGTTTTTATAACTTTTGCACAAGTTTTTCAGCGTGCAGTTTTCGCAGTCGGGCTTCTGCGAATGGCAAATCCTCCTGCCGTGATAAATCAGATAGTGGTGCGCTTTCGACCAGGTGTCCTTTGGAATAACCGCGCACAGTCCGTCCTCGACTTTGTCGGGCGTTTTGCCCTCTGCAAGACCCAGCCTGTTCGAAACTCTGAAAACGTGAGTGCCAACAGCAATAGCGTCGCCGCCAAACCCCACGGCATATACCACGTTCGCCGTTTTTCTTCCCACTCCCGCGAGCGTCCTCAAATCCTCGAGCGTCGACGGAACGACCCCGCCGAATTTTTCGATTATATCGCGCGACGCGGAAAGAATATGCGCCGCCTTATTCCTGTAAAACCCGCAAGAAAAAATATATTTTTCAAGCTCTTCCTGCGAAAGCGTCAGCATTTTTTGCGGCGTGTCGTAATTTTGGAACAGCACGGCGGTCACTTTGTTCACGCGCTCGTCCGTGCATTGTGCCGAAAGCACTACCGCAACCAACAGTTCGTAGGGGGTTTTGAATTTTAAGGCGGGTTCGGCTTGGGGGTAAAGGTTGGCAAGCTCGTCTAATACGAGCTGAACTTCTTTCGTTTCCATACCCGAATTTTAACATATCGCAGCCGCAAAAGCAACTCAATAGCGGCCGCGCAAAGTGTAAAACCCGTAAAACGCCGAATATCTTGCGCTAAGTATCAACGCCTTTGCTCTCGGCACGGCGTTCGCGGGTATCCTGACCGACAGCCCGCAACCGATATTCGCTTCCTTGGGCGTGTTCACCAAGCCCGAGGGTATTCCGTTCGTCCTCAGTCTCGTGTTACAGTCCATTGCTTGCGAGCGCGAACGAAATACGGCAAGTATCTCTGTCATAATTTTTTCCTCTCGTAATAAACATATATTACCATAATATGACGGAGCGTTAAAATATGATATATTTCGATAACGCCGCTACGGGCGGCTTTAAGCCCGACGGCGTAATAACCGCCGCTAAAACCGCGCTGGAATTCAGCGCAAACCCCGGCCGCAGCGGTCATAAGCTTTCGCTTGCGTGTCTTGAACGCGTTTATTCTTGCCGGAAAATTTTATGCGACTTTTTCGGCGGCTACGGTTACGACCGCGTAATCTTCACAAAAAACTGCACCGAGGCGCTGAACATAGCAATTTTAGGAGTTCTCGACAGCGGCGACGAGGTAGTAACGACCGTCGCGGAGCACAATTCCGTGCTTCGGCCCCTCGAATACCTCAAGGAAAAGGGCGTTAAAGTCAGTTACGCGCCCCTGAACGACAGGGGCGAAATCAACGTCGATGCGCTCGCAAACCTCGTAACTCCCGCAACCAAAGCCGTTATTATAACGCTTGCTTCCAACGTAACAGGGGCGGCGCCCGAAATTTCGGCGGTAAAACGCGCGTTGCCCGAAGAATGTTTTTTAATCTGCGACGGCGCTCAGGCGTGCGGTCACGCCGATATAAATATGCAGCGCTCGGGTATCGACGCGCTCGCAGTGGCGGGACACAAGGGAATGCTCGGCATTCAGGGCAGCGGCGCGTTACTGATTTCCGAACGATTCAACCCCAAGCCCGTGCTTTACGGGGGGACGGGCAGCGAAAGCAACAATCTTAAAATGCCTGACTTCTATCCCGACGCGCTTGAAAGCGGCACGCTAAGTTATCCGGCAATAGTTTCTATGGGCGAGGGCGCGCTTTATCTCAGCGAAAATATGAGTGAAAACACCATAAAAATACTCCAAAACAGCGCGTTTTTGTGTGAAAATCTGCGCGAAATCGACGGCGTTAAGCTATTTTCCAAGCCCAACCCGTACGGAATCACGGCGTTTTCGCTTGAGAATATGCAGTCGGAGTTTGCGGCGTACGCGCTTTCGGAGGAATTTTCCGTATGCGTTCGCGGCGGATTGCATTGCGCGCCGTTAATGCATAAAGCGCTCGGCAGCGGCGGGCTTATCCGCGCTTCGATTTCGGCGTTCAACACCCGCAACGAATGCGAAATTTTCGTAAACGCCGTCAAAGAACTTGCCAAAAGATGATAACTCCTCTCTTAGAATTAGATAATTTACACAAAAAATACGCGCTTAACGCGCGTATTTTCGCTAAAACAGAGTCGTGCAATCCCTGCGGCTCGATAAAAGACAGAGCGGTAAAGTTTATGCTCGACGACGCGTTCGCCCGCGGACGGATAAGAGCGGGCGCGATCGTAATAGAACCGACTTCGGGAAATACGGGGATTGCGCTTGCCTCGCTCGGCGCGGCGCGCGGGCTGAAAGTTATTTTGACTATGCCCGAAAATATGAGCGAAGAGCGGCGCAAAATTCTCCGCTTTCTCGGCGCGGAACTCGCGCTTACTCCCGCCGAAAAGGGAATTCTCGGCGCGGCGGAAAAGGCTGAAGAGCTTCGGCGCGGAATTGCGGGCAGCGTTATTCTCGGACAGTTCGAAAATCCCGCCAATAAACTTGCGCACTACAAAACCACCGCGCCCGAAATATGGGTGCAGTCTCGGGGTCGGGTGGATATTTTTGTCGCGGGCGTGGGCACGGGCGGTACGCTCGCGGGGTGTGCCGAATATCTTAGAATGCGTAATCCAAACGTTGAAATTTACGCCGTCGAGCCCGTTTCTTCGCCCGTTCTTTCAGGCGGGAAAAGCGGCGTTCACGCATTGCAGGGAATAGGCGCGGGGTTCGTGCCCGAGCTTTTGGATATAAGCGTTTTGACGGGAGTAATCGCGGTAACCGACGAACAGGCTTTTGAATTTATGCGCGAAGTTGCTCGTACGGAAGGCGTTTTCGCGGGTATTTCGTCGGGCGCGGCGTTGTGCGCGGCGGTCGCGCTCGCCGCCGCGCCCCGAAACGCAGGCAAAAATATAGTTACCGTACTTCCCGACGGCGGCTTTAAATATCTTTCGGCTATCTAAATACTTTTAAGTCGCGTAATTACTTCTTTGAGCTTGCGCTTTTTCAAGCCGTCGAGCATTGGCGATAGCGCGGCGTAAAAATTGTCGAGGTCGGCGTTCGTAAGAGTGCCTTCGCGCTTGCCGCGCTCGGCCTCGGAAAGTATGGTATGTAGAATTTGCGTTTCGTTTTTGCCGCTCATAGCTTTGGAAAGCACTTTCGCCAGCTCTACCGTGTTGTTGTAGCTCGGTTCGTTCGGTTTGGGCGTCTCGGGCTTGGGTTGGTCGTTTGAATAGCTTTTAAAATCTTTCATAGTTTCTCCGCATATAATGATACTATCAAAATATGCAGGAGAATTTTTTTATGCAACTTTTTATTATTCTTGCGTTGCTTCTGTACAGCGGGAAAAACGGCGCGCAAAACCTCTTGAACGAGGTAAAACCTATGCTCGAAGCGTTCGGTGGCGACGAAGTAAAGGACGCTTTGAAAAGCGCGGAAGAGATTTCCGAGGTTATCTCGTCGATAAGCTCGCTCGCTCCGCTTGCGGCGCTCGCCCGTCCCGCCGCCCAAACGGCAGAAGCTGTTTCCTCCGAAGATGTGCCCGTCGGCGGGTTTAATGAAAGTGCAAACGACGCGTTCCCGCTTGCGCCCATAACCAACGTCGCCAACCGCGAAATTACGTATTGTCTTTCGAAATACGTCGAAACGCATTAACGCTATTGCATTCCCGCCGCCGTTGTGTTATACTTAATCTATGGAAATAGGAATATCGACGGCGTGTTTATCCCGTCTGAAAGAAACCGAGGATGCGTTGGCGTACATAAAGGAGCTTGGCGCGGCAAGCTGTGAAATTTATTTACAGACATTTTATGAGTACCGCCCCGAGTTTGCCAGAAAATTCGCTCCTTGCGCAGAGGGGGTGGAAGTGCGTTCCGTGTGCACGCTCGCCAATAATTTCGAGCCTCAGCTTTTTTGCGCCTCGCGCAGAGTGCGCGGCGACGGCTTCTATTGGCTGGACCAGATAATGCGCTCGGCGCAGCTCTTCGGCGCGAAAAATTATACGCTTCAGGGACTGATAACAACGCCAGCTTCAACCGAGGATTTCGACGGTTGGGGCGGATATATGCGCGAAATAACGTGTTTTTGCGCCCGATACGGCATACGTTTAAGCGTTGAAAATTCGGTTACGGGCATTTATAACCGCCCTTATATCTTTCAGGAGCTTAAAAACCGTTGTCCCGAGCTTTCGGGCGTGTTCGATCTGGAAAACGCGCGGCGGTCGGGATACCCGTATACTATGTATTTAAGGGATATGCGCGGGGCAATTTCATACGCGCGCATTTCGGACGTTGACGAAAAGGGCAAAATTTGTCTTCCCGGTAAGGGCGTTTCCGACTTTGCAGAAATTTTTTCGCAGCTCAAAGCCGTCGGGTTCGACGGTCCCGTGCTGATTTCCACGCCCGAATTCGGCGACTTGACCGAGCTGAAAACCTCGCTTGAATTTTTGCGCGAAACCGCAGAAAAAGCATAAAAGATAATCAACAATTTTTCGGTAAAGTGCTTATTATTTCTATTTAAGGAAAAAATTTTCTTCCAAGTATTGACATCGGTATTTTTTATATTATAATGAATTTGAAGCTAATAACTTTTGGTGAAATCGTGTATGCGACAGACGTTAAACATTAACAAATTAATAATTTGTTCAGTAGCGGCGGCGGTCGTTTCGGCAACTGTCTTTACCGGATGCGGATATAAGCCAGAGGACGGTAAGATTTATTACGATAACGGCGACACTTATCGTGTAATAGAACTCGACGAAAGTAAAACAGAATATATAGAAAATTACGGTGTTGAGTCTTATCACGTGCCATTGGAAGGCGTTGCCAATCTCAGTGCTAAAAGTGAAGGTGCTATAGAAAAGAATACCGTTTATTATGACGTTATAGACAATCTTTCGTATGAAGCATTGCAACAAATCTATAAAGTTCTCGGCGTAGACAATTACCCTAAAATCGTTGATGAAGTGAAATATTATGCTTCGTCGGGTTTATGTACGCGTAATGAAATAAAGGTTTATGGTACTATAACATCGGATAGTTTCACAAAGTATTATGAGGGCGGTCAGGTTATAGGTCTTATTGCTGACGTCCACAAGTATACAATCAACTATACCGATTGTTTAAAGAATAACGGTGAGGTAGTAAGAAGCGGTTCATTCTGCGTAATGCTTGTGGATTCGGTTGAGGTTTCGCTATTCAATTATGATGAATTTACCGATTTATATTCGGTGAAAGGAGCGGCAAATGACTAAATTAAAAACTACGTTTTTAAGCGTTGTCGCAGTGCTTTGCGGTGTGTGCGCCGTGGTTTTTGCGGGTTGCGAATACACTCCCGAAGAGGGCAAAAAATACTATAAAGTCGATGACATATGCAGGGTAATCGAACTTGACGAGTCAAAAACACGCACTATTGAGGACTATGGTTTGGAGGCTCTTATGTTAATGTTTGAGCCGTCTGCGCTAACACCGATAAGCGTTAAAATTGACCATTACCTTTATAAAAATTCGTTGTTCTTTAAAACAAGCGTTAAAATGAATAAAGATGGTGCGCTTCGTATATACGACTGTATAGGCGTGGATAGGCATTCGGAAGTAGTTGAAGAGAATGTTTACACGGGTTTATATAATACTTTTAACGCCGTTTACAAAACAGAGCAAGTGCATAGTTTCAAAGATTGGGATAAGCCGCGCGGGGTTGTGTACGGGTTTGTTTCCGACGTAACGGAGTATACTTTAAACTTCGTTGATTACGATAAACGGGGCAACGAGGTTGACCGCGGGTCGTTCACCGTAATGCTTTGCACGGAAACGCCGCACACGGGCTTTTTCGAGCTTATATAATATATATTATAATAATGTAAAAAGCGGGGCAACCCGCTTTTTCCTTGCTTTCCCCTTTGAGGGTAGTTGACGCCCAAAACTTGCTTTCCCCTTTGAGGGGAAAGTGGCTTGACCGTAAGGTCAAGACGAATGAGGTGCTAACATTTTGAAATTTCACCTCACCCCTACCCCTCCCCTCGAGGGGAGGGCAAGAAACAATTTAATTTCTAAAATAATATGAAAAATTACTTGTCGTACCGCAAGTAATAAACCGCATTATAAAATTTCTAAAATAATATGAAAAATTACTTGACTTATTTTTTATACTTTGATAAGATATAAAAGCTGTCGACAACGACAGCGATGTTTTTCTTTTGAAAAACTGCCCCAAAGGCAAAGCGAAGATTGACAACTGCATAGAGAAGAAAGAAAAGTAAAAAGTACAAAAAAAGGCAATAAGATTAATTAGGTTAATACGAAGGAAAGTGCAATTTTGCGCGTTTCTTTGCTGTATGAAGGAATTAGTCGAGTTAAGAATGTAGAATTTTTGTAAGAAGACGAGTAGATAAAGTATAAGTGAATTATGCTAAATCGAGAAAGATCAAGCTACAAAGAGCATACGGAGGATGCCTTGGTACATGGCGCCGAAGAAGGACGTGACAAGCTGCGAAAAGCTGCGGGGAGGAGCAAATATCCTGAGATCCGCAGATATCCGAATGAGGGAACTCAGCACATAGAAATATGTGTTAT
>CATLAR010000033.1 GCA_949878495.1 uncultured Christensenella sp. | reverse complement strand
AAATTCGCCGTGCTTTCAACGGCGTTTATATCCGCTGGAAAGCCCTCGGCGAGTTTGCCCGAAGGGTTGACTTTTCCCGAAAGTATATTGCATACGGCTTTGCCGCCGCCCTGACCGTTAAGCCCCGCAAACAGCAACGCGTTTACGCCGCCGTCGAACGAACAGTCCACCGCGCCGCCGCAGGATAAAACGCAGACGACCGGTTTCCCGACGGCGCAGACCGCCGAAATGAGAGCGAGCTGGTTCTCGGGTAAGTATAAATTCTTTCTGTCGCTGCCCTCCGCATCGCTTGAGGACAGCCCCACGCACAGAATAACTACGTCGGCGGACCTAGCGAGTTTTACGGCGCGGGATATAAGACGCTTCGCGGTTGATTTTTTGCGGTAACCGCGGGCGTAGCCGACGACGCGGTATTCCCGCTTAACGCCGTCGTAGATATTGGTAAGGTCCGTATGATTTACGTGCGACGAGCCGCCGCCCTGATAGACGGGCTTTTTGGCATACTCGCCTATCACGGCGATAGTTTTACTTTTATCAAGAGGCAGAACGCCGTCGTTTTTTAAGAGCACGGCGCAGTTTTCGGCGCATTCCACGGCAAACGCGGCGTGTTCGCCGAAGTTGCATTCTTTGCGGGTAATTTTCAGGTCGGTCGCGCGGATAACCCTTTCAGCGCATTCGTCGAGCTCGGCTTCGGTAAGCCTGCCTTCCTCCACCGCCGCGACGATTTCGCCGACGGAAAATTTACAGCCGGGCATTTCGAGGTCGGCTCCCGCTTTTATTGCGGCGATTCGGTCGTGCGTGCCACCCCAATCGGAAATAACCAAGCCGTCAAATCCCCATTGCCCCCGCAATATGTCGCGGATAAGCGCGGTATTCTCGTTACAGAACGTGCCGTTGAGCCTGTTATACGCCGTCATAACAGCGCGGGGTTTGGCTTCCTTTACGCACGTTTCGAAGGGCGTGAGATATACTTCGTTGAGCGTGCGACCGTCGACCACCGAGTCGGAAACGGTACGCCCGTACTCCTTGTTGTTTGCGGCGAAATGCTTTACGCACGCGCCCACGCCCGTGCTTTGCAGTCCCTTTATATACTCCGCGCCGAGCGCGCCGTTTAAATACTCATCCTCGGAAAAATACTCGAAATTTCTGCCGCAGAGCGGGTTGCGCTTTATATTGACGGCGGGCGCGAGAAGAATATCCACGCCGAAGCTGCGGGCTTCTTCGCCGATGGCGCGCGCCGCGGCGTTTACGAGCCGTTTATCGAAACTGCACGCGAGCGCGGAATGCGCGGGAAAGACGGTTGCGGGTACCGAAGAGTTCAGCCCCATACTGTCCGAGCGACTCTCCGCCTGAACGCGTAGCCCCGCGGGTCCGTCTGAAGTTTTTATAGGTTTTACGCCCTTTTTTTCAAAACCGCGGGTAGACCAAAAGCCCCCGCCCGAAACGAGCTGAGCCTTTTCATAAACCGTTAAGTTCGTCAATCTTTTATCGGACATAATACTCACTTTTAATTATATCATAACGATTATTTATTTGCAACGATAATATAACAAAAAAACACGGAGTTTAGTCCGTGTTTTTTATCACGTTTATACGGTTTCCTTTTCGCTTACGCGGGTGTCTCCGCGCAGTTTCAAGCCCCAGCCCGTTAAAATAGGGGAAATGATAAGCCAGATTGCCGCAAGCGTTATTATGACGTAAACGATAATAGCGCCTACCGAGCGGTCGCCCATAAATACCCAGCCCACGAGGTTGAAGTTAAACATTCCGTACAGTCCCCAATTCACTGCGCCGAGCAGAACGAGCACGTAAGATAAAATGTTAAAAAATATCACGGTAAACTCCTTTCGGGCGTTTTGCCCTACGAAATAAGTTTAACCGTGATTGACTTTTTTATTCACGCGCCGTACTTGCTTTTTTTGACCTGACGGCGTTTTTCGTGCTCTTCGATTGCCTCTTCGGCAATTTTTTCAGCCTGTTCGATTTCCTTTTCGCCTATCGCGCCGCGCTTTAAAAGAGTATGCGCGTAGTCGTCGGAAGCCGACTCGCCGAGGTATGCCCTGCCTTCGCCGCGGATAGCCAGCGCGAAAGCGGCGAGCACGGCGAAAATATCGTAAAACAGCTCGCGCCTTTTAGCGTAACGCGCGTCAAGCGCGAACATTTGCTCGTAAGTAAGCCCTTCGCCGCCGCGAGCCGCAAGATAACATAAAACGCCGGGGCGGGTTGCAAAGCGCTGCATTGCTTCGTCGGAGAGAAACGCGCCGTCTGAAACGGGCATTAAACGGGGTCCTACGAAGCTGAGCCTGCCCGCAATCACGTCGAGCACGCGCGCAAGATTTTTAAAGGAACAGTGAACGCCCGCGTAAGAGCGCACGAAAATTACTTTGCCGCGCGCGCCGAGGCAGGGCGTTTTGTCGTAAACGCGCCCCTCCCTGTACTTGGATACCGCCGCGCAGCCTATAAACACGGGCGAAAGCACGGTTACGAATAACAAAGCAAATATGAAGTCAAGCACGTACTTGAAAAACAGTCTGTAATTGAGGTCTATTATAAGCACCGCGAGCGCGGCGATAAGTACTCCCACGACGGCGTGTCCCGCCGCGGATTTTAAAAATTCGTCAAACATCTTCTTCCCCGTTCTTTATTATCCGGTATATTTTCGCGTAAACTTCGTCAAAGCCCGCGCGGGACTTTGCCGAAGTCGGAATAATATTGTCTTTCCCGCATTTGAAAACCGAAGCGATAACCGTAAGATTTTTGGCTATCTGCGCGCGCGAGAGCTTATCCGATTTGGTGGCGATTACCGTAAAGGGTATTATTTCCGCATACAGATATTCTATCATTTGTCTGTCGTCGGCGGTAGGCTCGTGGCGTATATCCGCAAGCGAAAATACATGGGTGATTTTGCTTTTATCTGCGAAAAAATCGTCCAGAAGCCGCGCCCATCTGAGCTTTTCTTCCTTGCTTACCCGCGCGAAGCCGTACCCCGGCAGGTCGGCGAGAATAAATTCGCCGAAGTCGAAATAGTTGATAAGCCGCGTACGACCCGGTTCTTTGGAGACCTTGGCGAGTTTGTTCTGCCCCGCAAGCATATTGATAAAGCTCGATTTGCCTACGTTGGACTTACCGCAAACGGCGATTATGGGTTTATCGATTTGGATAAACTGGTCTTTCCGCGCCGCGCTGGTTATAAATTTTGCGTTTGCATATTTCATTTTTTTATCTTCCCTTATTTCGCAGGCGATCAGCGCCGCAACCAGCCCCACCCAGCCGTACCAGAAGCGGAAAAAGGTTCTGCTTTTCATTTAAATGCCGATAATTGCCGTTTTGAATACGCTGGAAACTTCCGAAACGGGTATGAAATGCAGTTTTTCGCGCACGTTTTCGGGGATTTCTTCAAGGTCCTTTTTATTATCGGCGGGGATTATTACGTCCTTAACACCTATGCGGTAAGCGGCAAGCGCCTTTTCCTTTAATCCGCCGATAGGCAGAACTTTGCCGCGGAGGGTAATTTCGCCCGTCATTGCAACGTTCTTTTTAACGGGCTTGTTGGTGAACGCCGAAAGTATAGCCGTCGCCATAGTAATACCCGCGCTCGGTCCGTCCTTGGGGGTTGCGCCCTCGGGCACGTGAATGTGTATGTCGGTTTTTTCAAACGTTTTGTCGTCAAGTCCGTAAACCGAGCCGTTTGAGCGGATATAGCTGATAGCCGCGCGGGCGCTCTCTTTCATAACGTCGCCGAGTTTGCCCGTAAGAAGCACGTCGCCCTTGCCCTGCATTGCCGAAACTTCGATAGTGAGCGTAGTTCCGCCGACAGCCGTCCATGCAAGACCCGTAGCCGCGCCGATTTCGTCGCCGTCGAGCATTTTATCCTGTTCGTATCGGCGCGCGCCGAGGTAGCTTTCAACGCCGTCCTTTGTGACCGTAATCGCGCTTTCTTCGCCGCCGGCAACCTTTACGGCAGCTTTTCTGCAAACCGCGTCGACGTTGCGTTCGAGGTTGCGCACGCCCGCTTCCATTGTATAGCCCGAGATAATCTCGTCGAGCGCGTCGTCGCCGAATTCTATCTGACCCTCTTTAAGACCGTTCGCCTCGCGCTTTTTGGGGACGAGGTAGCGTTTTGCTATCTCACGCTTTTCCTCCTGCGTATAGCCGTTCAGCTCGATAAGTTCCATTCTGTCGAGAAGGGGGCGGGGAATGCTGTCAAGTCCGTTCGCCGTGGTGATAAAGAGTACTTTGGACAAATCGTAGGGAACTTCGAGGTATCTGTCGCGGAAAGTGGAGTTCTGCGCGGGATCGAGCACTTCTAAAAGCGCGCTCGCGGGGTCGCCGCGCATATCCGACGACAGCTTGTCTATTTCGTCGAGCAGGAACACGGGGTTTACCGATCCCGCCTGTTTCATACCGTTTATAATGCGACCCGGCATAGAACCGATGTACGTTTTCCTGTGTCCGCGGATTTCGGCTTCGTCCTTTACGCCGCCGAGGCTCATTCTGACGAATTTTCTGCCGAGCGCGCGGGCGACGGACGTTGCTATGGAAGTTTTTCCTACGCCCGGAGGTCCTACGAGGCAGAGTATGGGCGCGTTAAGCCCGTCTGTGAGCTTTAAAACGGCGAGATACTCGGTTATTCTTTCCTTTATTTTTTCAAGACCGTAGTGATCCTCGTTCAATACTTTGACCGCATCATCAAGCTTTTCGGTGTCCGTCGTGCTCTCGTTCCAAGGGATATCCAGAAGCCATTCGATATAGGTGCGCGAAACGCCCGCTTCGGGAGAGGACGACTGCATTTTACCCATTCTCGAAAGCTCTTTAAGCGCCTTTTGCTCGACTTCTTCGGGCATTCCCTTTTCCTTGATTTTGCGTTCGAGTTCCTCGCGCTCGTCCTCGTCGTCGCCAAGTTCCGTATGAATGGCTTTGAGCTGCTCGCGGAGGTAATATTCCTTTTGGTTTTTGTCGATATTCTGGCGAACCATAGAGTTGATTTTGCGTTCTAACCGCGAAATCTCCAGCTCGTCGTTGAGCACGTCGCCTATGCGTTTGAGCCTGTCCACCACCCTGTTACATTCTAAAAGCTCCTGCTTTACGGCAAGCTTTATCTGCAGGTTGTGGGCGGCGATATTGACGAACTCGTCGGGGTCGCCGCATTTGTCGAGGGCGGCTACGGTATCCTTGGAAATGCGCGTTTCCGCCATAGAAATATCGTGCATTACGTTTTTAGCCGTTCTGAAATAGGCTTCTTCCAGCTCGGGCTCGCCGTGAATGGGCGTGACCTCTTCGCATACGGCTTTGAACGAGCCGTTCTCCGCCTCTATACGCGAAACATGGGCGCGGAAAAGTCCCTGCACCGAGATACGGATATTGTTGCCGGGCAGGCGGGTGAGCTGTTTTATTCTGACGACGGTACCCGTTAAATACAGATCTTCTGGCTTAATTTCCGCGTTGTCGGGGTTGCGCTGGGCAAGCGCGATCAGCGTGGAATCCTTTTCCGCCGCGTTTTTTATGGCTGACAGGGATTCCACCCTGCCCACGTCAAGACTGACCGTTATATCGGGGAAAAGCACTCTGCCGCGAAGGGCGAGCACGGGATATTCCGCGTTTTTTACTCTCGGCATATTAACTCCTTATAAACCAAAGGCATTCCGAACTCCAACAGCCCCGATGCGCGTCTTTTGAGCGCCTTAGGGGTCAGAGTGACTTGGTTAACAAAAGCGCAATTTCATAAGCTATGAAATTGCGCGGCGTAAAATACAATTTTTCCTTTAAGCTGTTTCTTTGTAGACGAGTTTGGGTTCGGCTTTTTCCGTCACGCATTCCTTGGTCACGATGACCTCTTTAATGGACTTGTCGGACGGCAATTTATACATTACCGAAGTCATAAAACTCTCGATAATCGTCCTTAAACCCCTCGCGCCCGTCTTTAAGCGTATAGCCGTATTCGCAATTTCGCGCACGGCGGAATCTTCGACGGTGAGCTTTGCTCCGTCCATTTCCACGAGCTTCTGATACTGCTTGATAATGGCGTTTTTAGGCTGCGTGAGAATGTTTACGAGCGCGTCCTCGTTGAGAGGGTGCAGACTCACCACGATTGGAATTCTGCCGACAAACTCGGGTATAAGCCCGAATTTGGTCAAATCCTGAGGCTTTACGTCCGAAAGCATTTCGTAGACGTTTTCCTCCGTTTCTTTGACCGCGCCGCCGAAACCGAGCGAGGTGTTGTCCCTGCGCTTTTGTACGATTTTATCCAGCCCGACGAACGCCCCGCCGCATATAAACAGTATGTTCGTCGTGTCTATTCTCAAAAATTCCTGCTGGGGGTGCTTTCTTCCGCCCTGCGGGGGAACGCTTGCAACCGTGCTTTCGATTATTTTCAAAAGCGCCTGCTGAACGCCTTCGCCCGACACGTCGCGGGTGATGGAGACGTTTTCGCTCTTGCGCGCGATTTTATCTATTTCGTCGATATAGATAATGCCGCGCTGGGCGCGCTGAACGTCGTAATCGGCGTTTTGTATGAGTTTAAGCAGAATGTTTTCCACGTCCTCGCCGACGTAGCCCGCTTCCGTGAGCGTGGTCGCGTCCGAAGAAGCGAACGGAACGTTGAGAATCTTTGCGAGCGTGCGCGCAAGCAGAGTTTTCCCGCAGCCCGTAGGTCCTAAAAGCAGAATGTTGCTTTTTTCTATCTCCACGCCGCCGTCGTCCTTGCCGTCGGAAACGTGGTTAATGCGTTTATAATGGTTGTATACGGCAACGGAGAGCACTTTTTTCGCCTCGTGCTGACCGACGATGTATTTATCGAGTTCGGCTTTGAGCTCCGACGGGGTCATAAGGGGAACTGGCTTGGTCGTCTCCGTTTCGGCTTCCTTAATCATATCCCCGCAAATGGTAATGCATTCGTCGCAGATACACGCGCCGTCCTGACCCTTTATGAGCTTTTTAACGAGGTCTTCCGTTTTACCGCAAAATGAACAAAAATTTTCCTTCAAAAAGAAACTCCTATAACTTGTTTATGTAACGTGCGGCACGCCGCCTTCCCCGTTGAGGGGAGAGCGGGGATTACCTCTTATAGAATACTTTGTCGATTAGCCCGTACTCCATAGCGTCCTGCGCGGAGAGATAATTGTCGCGGTCGGTATCCTTTTCGATTACTTCGAGGGGCTTGCCCGAGTTCTGCGCGAGTATGGTGTTGAGCTTGTGTCTGGTCTTTAAAATGTGGTCCGCGGCGATTTTTATGTCGCTCGCCTGACCCTGCGCGCCGCCTAAGGGCTGGTGTATCATAATTTCGCTGTTGGGGAGAGCGTATCTCTTGCCCTTCTGTCCGCTGGAAAGAAGGAACGCGCCCATAGAAGCCGCCATACCGATGCAAATAGTAGACACGTCGCATTTGACGTAATTCATCGTATCGTAAATTGCAAGTCCTGCGGAAACCGAGCCGCCGGGGCTGTTGATATACAGCGAAATGTCCTTGGAAGGGTCCTTGGCTTCGAGATAAATAAGCTGGGCTACTACCGTGTTCGCCACCGCGTCGTCAATCTCGCCGCTGAGAAAAATTATTCTGTCTTCCAGAAGTCTGCTGTAAATGTCGTACGAGCGCTCCCCGCGGGAAGTCTGCTCTACGATATAGGGAACCAACGCTCCTCTCTCTTTCATCGTGATACCTCGCTTGATATTTGTTTTAACCCCGTATTATTCGGGTTTTTCGGTCTTCTTTTTAGCCGCAGGCTTCTTCGCCGCGGGCTTCTTTTCTGCGGTTTCGCCCTCTTCCGCAGGTTTTTTAGCGGCGGTTTTCTTTGCCGCGGGCTTCTTCGCGGGAGCGGAGTTTTCGTCCGTGTAAAGCTCGTTATTCTCCGACAGAAGCGCGAAAAGTTTGGTTATGATAACGTCGTTTCTGATATAGTCGAGCTGACGGGGATCCATAGATTTTTTGTATTCCTCGGCAGTCTTGTCGACGGAAGCGGCCTGTTCGGCGACCTTGGCTTCGACCTCTTCCTCGCTCGCCGTGATTTTCTCTTCGCTGACGATTTTTTCGATTACGAGCTGGGAAAGCGCTCTCTGTTTAGCCTGAGATGCGAACTGCGCGCGGAACTCGGGCATTTTCTGGTTGGTGTACTGAAGGTATTCTTCGAGTTTAATGCCCTGATACATAAGGCGGTAAGAGAAATCCTGAACCATTCTGTCGATTTCGGTTTCCACCATAGCGTCGGGAATTTCCACCGTAGCGTGCTTGCAAATCTCGTTTACGATACTGTTTTCCGTTTCGTCGCGCGAACGGTTTTCAGCCTGTTTTACAAGTCTTTCGCGGCATTTTTCCCTGTATTCAGTCACGGTTGCCACGCCCGCGTTCTCTTTGACGTATTCGTCGGTGAGTTCGGGGAGTTGCTTTGAAGTGATTTTGTGAAGTTTAACGTTGAAAACCGCCTCTTTACCCTTGAGGTTTTCAGCCTGATAATCCTCGGGGAAAGTGACTTTTATATCCCTTTCTTCGCCGATTTTCATACCCTCGACCTGAGCTTCGAAACCGGGGATAAAGCTGCCACTACCCAAAACGAGATCGTACGCGTCCGCAGTGCCGCCGGCAAACTTTTCGCCGTCTACTGAACCCGAAAAATCGATATTTACGGTGTCGCCGTTTTCGCAGGGACGGTCGGTTACTTCTACGGGCGCAGCCTTGCGTTCGAGGAGTTTCTTCACCTCTGCGTCGACGTCGGCGTCGGATACATTATACTCATACTTTTTGATTTTTAAACCCTTGTAAGCGTCGATTTTTACGTCGGGCTTAACGGGAACGACAGCGGAAAGCACCACGCCTTTGCCCTCGGTAATTTCCTCGACGGAAAGCTCGGGCTCGCCGACTGCGGTGAAATTGTCCTTTTCCTTTTCGATTATGGAGAAGTAATGCGCGCCGTAGAGGTAATTGAACGCCTCTTCGTAGAACACGGCTTTGCCGTAATAATTTTCAAGAACGGGCTTGGGGGCTTTGCCTTTTCTGAAGCCGGGCACGGCGTATTTGCCGCGGGTCTTTAAAAACGCTTTGGAAATAGCGTCCTGCCATTCTTCCTCGGAAAAGCTGATAGTAAGTTTTACCGTACTTTTTTCTCCGACTGCCTGTGTGTAATTCATTATTTTAACTCCTGAAAAAAATTTATTTCACGCGTCTTTACGCTGTGCATTGCATTTATGCAGACTACATTTTAACACAAAGGTTTTATTTTGGAAAGCGTTTTAACGCTCAAATAGATTTTACTTTTAAATTTTTTTGATATATAATTACGGTGAAAACCAAGGAGCAACTATGCCGCAGGACGCTTTTACGATAAACTTTATAACAAAAGAACTCAAAACCGTGTTGCGCGGCGGAAAAATTTCCAAAATCGCCCAGCCCGAAAAGGACTTGCTTACTTTTATTATATACACCGGCAAACGCTCGGTTAAACTTGAAATTTGTCTTTCGGCAAAACACAACCGCATCTGTCTTGGCAAAAGCGACGCGCCCGCACCGAAAACCGCGCCCGCGTTCTGTATGCTGCTGAGAAAACATTTGCAAAACGCGGAGATTACCGACGTTGCCTGCGTGCGCGGCGAACGGATTGCGTATATTGATTTTTTATGCACTTCCGAATTCGAGCTTGCGAAAATGCGCCTCTACTGCGAGCTGATGGGCAAGTACTCGAACGCGGTGCTCGTCAAAGACGGAATTATCGCAGGCGCGCTGAAAACGACGGCGATAGGCGAAAGCACGCGACGCGTGCTGTTCACGGGCGCAAAGTATTGTCTGCCCGAACCGCAGGACAAAGTTTCGCCCGACGACGAAGCGGGCGTTGCCAAGGCGCTTGCCGTTGACGGAGACAAAGCCAAAATCATATCCGAAAGGGTGCGCGGCGTTTCGTACGCGACCGCTCTGGACGTAGTTGAAACGTACGGCGACGGAGTTACCCCGCGACAGGTAATAAGCTATCTCGCGGGAGAAAAGTACGAGCCGTGCGTGACCTTTTGCGGGGGCAAAGAACTCGATTTCAAAGTGCGCTCGGCTTCGTCCGAAAAGGTACTCTACCCCACCCTGCTCGAAGCGCAGACGGAATATTACGAGGCGCTACTCGGTAAAGCGCGCTTAGAGGACGAGCGGCGGAAGCTGTTATCCGCTTTGTCCGCAGGAATCAAAAAGCTGGAAAAGCGGCTTGCGGTGATTAACCAAAAACTTTTCGAATGCGAGGGCGCGGAAGACATTAAACTCAAGGGCGAACTGATTACCGCCAATATATACGCGATTAAACGGGGTGCGGACGGGTTTGAAGCGGTCAATTATTACGACGAAAACTGCGGGAAAATAAAGATTGCGCTTGACAGAAACCTGTCGCCCGCCGACAACGCGCAGAAATATTTCAAAAAGTACCAGAAACTCAAACGCACGCTTGCGAGCGTTTCGGAGCAAAAAGAACAGGCGCAAGCCGAGCTCGACTATCTGAACTCCGTTAAATCGCACATAGTACGGGGGGAATGCCTGAAAGACTTTGAAGAGACGCGGGAAGAAATGCAGCTTTTCGGGCTTATAAAGGGCGCGCCCGAAAAAAAGAAAAACGCGCCCGCCGCGCCGTTCAGACGGTACGAAAAGGACGGGTTCAGGATACTCGCGGGAAGAAACAATTTGCAGAACGACAGACTGCTTAAAAGCGTTTCGCCGCAGGATATATGGCTGCACACGCAAAATTACCACTCGTCGCACGTAATAATCGTCGCCGAGGGACGGGAAGTTCCCGACGGGGTAATGCTTGCGGCGGCGGAGATCTGCGCGTATTACTCAGACGGTCGGGGCGCAAGCAAAGTGCCCGTAGATTACACCCGCCGCGCGTGCGTAAAAAAACCGCCCAAATCAAACGCGGGGTTCGTAGTTTACAGCGAGTACAAAACGTTGCTGGTGTCCCCTCTGCCGCACGCCGAACTCGCGGTTGAAAATAATTGAAAAGGTAAATTTTATGGAAGAGAAAAACGACGGGTTATCTCCCGAAACACAGGAAAATAACGAAAATCTGCCGCACGCGCAGGGAAAAATATTTTTTTATATTGCCTGCTTTTTATGCGCGGCTGGCGCGGTGCTTTTCGGGTTGGCGTTCGTTCCGCAACTCGGTATCTACGCGCTTATTTCAAGCATATTGTCGGGGATAGCCGCGCTGTCATTCGCTTCGGCACAGAGTAAACGCAACGACTTCAAGGGCGTCAAATACGTGCGGATCGCGGCGTACGCGGTGCTCGCGGCGGCGGTTTTATTTTTCGCAGGCGGACTAATTTATTCGGCGGTGGTATAAAAAAGCGGCGGGAAGTTCATTATTAATGTTGATGGACAGAATAAGCACCGCCGTACTCGATAAAATAAGCGCGCAGACGGCGTTAGGCAGGTACGTGGTCTATTCGGAGGACGAACTTTTCGAAGCCTTTCCCGAGGACGCCGACCGCGACGAAACCGAACTAAAAAAAGCGCTGAAAGATTTGCTGGCTGCAGGATACGTTGACGTTAAGTATTCGGGCGGAAGTCTGTACTGCATCGCGCCGCTGAAACGGTACGTTGCCGAACCCGACCCGCCCCCTCCCCCGCCGCTACCCGAGCCCGAAACCAAACCTGCGAAGAGAATACCCGCGGGATTCTGGGCGGCGTTTTGCGGCGGCGCGCTGGGCAGCCTGATTATCTCGCTGATTTTTGCGCTGGTATGCTGACCAAAAACGAAGATCTGGTTATGTCCGCGGTGTTCAGCCTCTGCGACGGCACGGAAGGCTGTCTGGTTTCGCCGCTCGATATTCTGTCCCTGTTGCCCGCACGGCATAAGCTCAGCCGCCAGAAACTTGACGACGTTTTGAACGATTTGAAATGCGACGGGTATTTCGACCTTATCCAATCGGAAAGAAAGGGCGAAAAAATGTACGTTATAAGCCTTAAAGAGAGCGGGTTCGCCTATAAGCGGAACTCGGCGCAGAGACGGCGGGACGTAGCGTTCAAGATTTTTCTTGCGTTCGTCGGCGCGTTTGCGACATTTATTTTCGGTTTGATTCTGAGAGGAATTTTCAACTGAAAAAGCGTTGTCTTGATGGCAACGCTTTTTTTCGTTATTCCACTTTAAGTCCCCAGCAACGGCGTTTTTTGACGAGCTCGCGCTCGTAGTTCTTCCACAAATTCTGAACGTTGTCGTTGGTTTCCAGCTCGGGTCCCGTTT
>CATLAR010000032.1 GCA_949878495.1 uncultured Christensenella sp. | reverse complement strand
GCGCCATTATATAATAGGTTTGCTCTTAAATTGGCGCAAAAAGGGCGAGAAGCCCTCGAATCACGGGAAATCGACGGCGCAGAATAGCCGAGATTTCCGTGAAAAATAAAGGAGGTCTTATGAATTACAACAAATTTACCGACAATTTACAACAGGTCATATCCGTAGCCGAAGAAGCGGCAAGGGTATACGGCAGTAGTTATATCGGCAGCGAACACATAGTTTTCGCAATGCTCAACTGCCCCGACTGCACGGCTTACAAAGTTCTTAGTTCCTGCGACGTTTCCGAGTCCGCTTACAGGGAATTTTTCGTGCGCAGTATAGATAAACGTTCGAATATAAACGGCTACACGCCCCGCACCAAGCATATGATAGAGCGCGCGCTCGAACTTGCAATCGACATCAACGGCGATGACTCGCTCGCGGGCACCGAGCATATGTTGCTTGCCGTAGTGTCCTCGAAGGACTGTCTTGCAATGCAAATGCTCTACGCTATCGGCGTGAATATGTCAAACCTTGCGGGCAAGCTGGAACTTGCCGTCAGCGGCGCGTTTTCCGACGATGATGAGGAAGAGGACGAAGACCCGTTTACCAACCCGTCGAAATTTTTCAAGAGCGCGACTTCTTCCGCGCCCAAAGGCAAGGAGAAGAAATCTTCAAGCCCTCTCGATAAGTCGGTAATGCAGTACGGCTCCGACCTCACCCAAAAGGCGAAAGAGGGCAAAATAGATCCCGTAATCGGCAGAAAAAAGGAAATAGACAAGATAATTCAGGTGCTTTCCCGCCGCACGAAAAACAACCCCGTGCTTATCGGCGAGCCGGGCGTAGGCAAATCCGCCGTCGTCGAGGGGCTGGCGCAAGCCATAGTCAAAAACGAAGTTCCCGATCTTCTCAAAAACAAAATAGTATTCTCTCTCGACCTTGCGGGAATGGTCGCGGGCGCGAAGTACCGCGGCGACTTCGAGGAAAGACTTAAAAACGCCATAACTTCAATTAAGAACAACGGCAACGTAATACTTTTTATCGACGAAATCCACCAGATAGTAGGCGCGGGCGCGACTTCAGACGGCAATATGGACGCGGCTAATATTTTGAAACCTATGCTCGCCCGCGGCGAATTGCAAACTGTCGGCGCGACCACTCTCGAAGAATACCGCAAATATATAGAAAAGGATTCCGCGCTCGAACGCCGTTTCACGCCCGTACAGGTCGACGAGCCGAGCGTAGAGGACACCGTTTGCATTTTGCAGGGCTTGCGCGACAGGTACGAAGCGCATCACAAAGTAGTAATCACCGACGAGGCGATAACCGCCGCCGCAACCCTCTCCGACAGATATATCACGGACAGATTTTTGCCCGACAAAGCGATAGACCTTATCGACGAGGCGGCTTCCCGCGCGCGGCTCAATTCTCTGAAAAGCCCCGACGAGGTGAGGGAACTCGAAGAGCGGTTACAGCGTCTTAACCTCGAAAAGAACAAGGCGGCTAAGGGCGAGAACTACTCGCAGGCGCAAAAGCTTGTCAACGAGATAAACGAAGTACAGGAAAAAATCAAAAAACTGACTACCGAGTGGAAGGGCGAAAAGCAGACGACCGCGCCCAATATCGGCGCAAACGAGATAGCCGACATAGTCAGCGGCTGGACGGGCGTGCCCGTAGTCAAGCTCACCGAGCAGGAGAGCGAAAAACTATTAAAACTCGAAGAAAACCTTCATAAGCGCATTATCGGTCAGGACGAGGCGGTCACCGCCGTTTCCAAGGCGATACGTCGCGCCCGCGCGGGGCTTAACGAGCCCGATAAACCCATAGGTTCGTTCATTTTCGTAGGACCTACGGGCGTGGGCAAAACCGACCTTGCCAAAGCGCTTGCAGAGGCTATGTTCGGCGACGAGCGGCTTATGATCAGAATGGATATGTCCGAGTTTATGGAAAAACACTCGGTGTCCAAACTCATCGGCGCGCCTCCCGGATATATCGGTTACGACGACAATAACGGCGGTCAGCTCACCGAGCGCGTGAGAAGAAAGCCCTATTCCGTCGTTCTCTTCGACGAGGTTGAAAAGGCGCACCCCGACGTTTTCAACGTGCTTTTGCAGATACTCGACGACGGCAGACTTACCGACAGTAAGGGCAGGGTCATAAACTTCAAAAACACGATAATAATTATGACTTCAAACGTCGGCGCAAGCCGGATTAAGAAGATGTCTAACTTCGGTTTCTCGTCGGGCGACGAGGCTTCCGACGGCTACGACAATATGAAGGACAACATTAACGAGGCGCTTAAAGAACAGTTCAAGCCCGAGTTTTTAAACAGGCTCGACGATATAATCATTTTCCGCAAACTGACCAAGGAAGAGGCGGGAAAGATTTGTTATAAACTTATCGACGGGCTTACGGCTCGGCTTAAAGACAGGGATATCACCCTTAAACTTTCGCCCGACGCTATGGATAAACTGCTCGACGAGGGCTACAACGATATGTACGGCGCGCGCCCGCTCAAAAGGGTTGTGC
Organism: uncultured Christensenella sp.; assembly: GCA_949878495.1. GTDB lineage: Bacteria > Bacillota > Clostridia > Christensenellales > Borkfalkiaceae > Coproplasma. The sequence goes on along the minus strand of CATLAR010000032.1, from coordinate 10,628 downwards.
AGAAGCGTATCGAGGACAGACTTTCCGACGAGATACTCGCAGGTCATATACTCCCCGGCGAGGTGGTTACCGTAACCGTGCTTGACGGCGAGTTCGTGTTCCGCTCTGATAAAAAACAGTAAAAAAGCGGCTTTCCGATTACGGAAAGCCGCTTTTTTGTATTAGTAATCGACTTCAACCCCCGCTCTACCGTGAGTAGAGCGGGGGCTTTTAACGGTAGAGAAGGCGTTTTGCGCGGTAGAAGCGCCGTAATCGATATTTAGAGCGTGCCGCCGCGCAAGTAGGTTTACCTTTTAAGCAATGCGTATATAATTAAATACGAAGTTAAAAACGAGGTGAACCGTTATGAAAAATGCAGTCTGTGCCAAACGCGGCGGCGCAAATCCCCTTTACACTAAGGGCGAAGAAATCTTCAACGCCGTGTCGCATATAGTCGGCGGCGCAATCGGTCTTGTAATCTGGGTCGTGCTCTTGATTTATTCCTACCCCAACGGCGGCTATATGGCTGCGGTTTCGGCTTTCGGTCTGAGCGTAATAACGCTATACACTATGAGCGCTCTGTATCACTTTCTCCCCGCGGGTCGCGGCAAAAAGGTGTTCAGGATTTTCGACCATTGCACTATTTATCTGCTTATCGCGGGCACGTACACGCCCTTTTGCGTAATCGCGCTCGGTCTTTCGCCAATCGGTATTTCAATTCTCGTTGTGGAATGGACGCTCGCCGTGCTCGGAATTACGGGCAACGCCATTGCAATGAACAACAGGGTAATAAAGGGCTTTTCAATGTCCTTTTACGTCGTAATGGGCTGGTTGATTCTCATAGCGTTTAACGAGCTGTGGGCAAGCATTTCCCTTGCAAGTTTCCTTTTGTTGCTCTTCGGCGGGCTTGCGTACACTTTCGGAATTATCTTTTACGCGTTCGGCAAAAAGATAAAATATTTCCATTCCGTCTGGCACCTTTTCGACGTCGCGGGCACCGTACTTCAATTCGCCAGCATTTTACTGTGCCTGTTGGCTTGACTTAACCCGCCAGAAATACTATAATATAACCGTAAGCGCGCTTATAAGCCGTACTATACACGCCTTATTTGATATGCGTATACAATATATAGTGTTTCTGTAAAAATTTTTATTCAATATTTAGTGTCATTCTGTTGACAAACGCGTTTAGCGTTGTTATAATTAAATTCCTGATAAGGCGAGCGGCTACTGACGAATAAATGCGAATTAACGCAAGGGAACCGCGCGCGTCACTTTGTCGTTCGTCTGGGCTGCTTTAAATATAAAGTAGCCCTTAATTATTACAAAAAGGGGAAGCGTTTTGACGGGATATATACACTCATACGAAAGTTTCGGAACGGTGGACGGACCGGGGATACGCTTCGTGCTGTTTATGCAGGGCTGTCCGATGCGTTGCCTGTATTGCCATAACCCCGACACCTGGTCGCGCAGCGCGGGCAGGGAAATTACCGCCGAGGAAGCCGCAAAAATAATTTTAAAATACAAAAGCTATATATCGGACGGCGGGGTAACCGCTTCGGGCGGCGAACCGCTGTTGCAGATAGATTTCCTTATCGAACTTTTCAAAATTTTAAAGCGCGAAGGCGTTAATACCGCGCTCGACACTTCGGGCGTTACCTTTAACGCAGACGACCCCGAATGCGTCGCCCGGCACGCCGAACTGTTGAAATATACCGACCTCGTGCTTCTCGATATCAAGCATATCGACGATAAGGAACACGCAAAGCTCACGGGGCATTCCAACGCAAATACTCTTGCTTTTGCAAAATATCTTTCGGATACGGGCAAGGATATCTGGATAAGACACGTGCTCGTTACGGGCATTACCGACGACGATAAGTATCTGAACGCGCTCAAAGCGTTCGTCGACGGACTTAAAACGGTTAAAAAAATCGAAGTTTTGCCCTATCATTCAATGGGCGAGGCTAAGTACGAGAAATCGGGCTTGAACTATAAATTAAAAGGACTTACGCCCCCCGACCGTTCGCGCGTTTTAAACGCCGAAAAAATTCTCGGGGCGAAGAGATAGAGAGGTACTCATATGGACTTTAAAGCATGGGAAGGATTTATCCGCGGCAAATGGAGCGAAGAAGTAAACGTCCGCGACTTCATTCAGAACAACTATACGCCTTATGAGGGCGACGGCGAATTTCTCGCGCCGCCTACCGAGGCTACGAATAAACTCTGGCAGGAAATCTGCGACCTCACCAAAAAGGAGCGCGAGGCGGGCGGCGTGCTCAACGCCGACACTAAAACCGTGTCCACGCTGCTTTCTCACGGCGCGGGTTATATTGATAAAAAACTCGAAAAAATCGTCGGTTTGCAGACCGACGAGCCTTTCAAACGCGCCCTACAACCTTTCGGCGGAATTAAAATGGCTGAGCAGGCGCTGAATATGTACGGTTACGAACTCGACCCCGCCGTCAAAGGCGTGTTCACCAAATACCGCAAGACGCATAACGACGGCGTTTACGACGCGTACACTCCCGAAATGCGCCGCGCCCGAAAAGCGCATATTCTTACGGGTCTGCCCGACACCTACGGCAGGGGCAGAATAGTCGGCGATTACCGCCGCGTCGCGCTTTACGGCGTAGATTATCTTATCGCGCAGAAAGAGTCGGACAAACTCAATATGGACGGCGATATGACCCCCGACAAGGTCAGAAACCGTGAAGAACTTTCCGAACAGATTAAAGCGTTAAAGGCGCTCAAAGGCTTGGCGGAAATCTACGGAATGGATATTTCCCGTCCCGCCGAAACGGCTAAGGAAGCCGTTCAGGCTCTCTATTTCGGCTATCTCGCCGCGGTCAAAGACCAGAACGGCGCGGCTATGTCGATCGGCAGAAACTCGACTTTCCTCGATATTTATATAAAGAGAGATATTGAGCGCGGCACGCTCACGGAGAGCGCGGCGCAGGAGCTTATCGACCATTTCGTAATGAAACTTCGCATAGTCAAGTTTATGCGGACCAAGGAATATAACGAGCTTTTCTCCGGCGACCCTACCTGGGTTACCGAGTCGATAGGCGGTATGGGCATAGACGGCAGAACGCTCGTCACCAAAACTTCGTTCAGAATACTGCACACGCTCACCAACCTCGGACCCGCGCCCGAGCCCAACCTCACAGTTCTTTGGAGTAAGCGTCTGCCCGACGGTTTCAAGTCTTTCTGCGCCGACCTTTCCATTAAAACTTCGGCTATTCAGTACGAGAGCGACGATTTGATGCGCCCCGAACTCGGCGACGACTATTGCATCGCGTGTTGCGTAAGCGGAATGCGCGTCGGCAAAGATATGCAGTTTTTCGGCGCGCGCGCCAACCTCGCAAAATGCCTTATGTATGCTATAAACGGCGGTAAGGACGAAATCGTCAGGGACAAGGACGGCAAGCCTATGCAGGTTTCGCCCGTGTTCGCTCCCGTTACGGGCGACGGCAAGCTCGACTTTGCCGACGTCAAAGCCAAGTACGAGCAGATGATGGATTGGCTTGCGGGCTTATACGTCAACGTTTTAAACCTCATTCACTATATGCACGATAAATACAGCTACGAGGCGCTTGAAATGGCGCTCCACGACACCGAGGTGCGCAGATTCTTCGCAACGGGCGTGGCGGGGCTTTCGTGCGCGGCGGACTCGCTTTCGGCTATAAAGTACGCAAGCGTTTATCCCGTCAGAAACGCCGACGGCATTGTCGTAGATTTCAGAACCGAGGGCGACTATCCCAAGTACGGCAACAACGACGACAGGGCGGACGAAATCGCCGTCTGGCTCGTCAAGACGTTTATGAACAAAATCAAGAGCCACTACACCTACCGTGAAAGCGTGCCCACTATGTCCATTCTTACCATAACTTCCAACGTCGTTTACGGCAAGAACACAGGCAACACTCCCGACGGCAGGCGCGCTGGAGAGCCGCTCGCCCCCGGCGCGAACCCTATGCACGGGCGCGATTGTTGCGGAGCGCTCGCTTCCCTCGAATCGGTTGCAAAGCTTCCCTACGAGTACTCGCGCGACGGCATTTCGAATACTTTCTCGATTACGCCCGAGTCGCTCGGCAAAGAGAGTAAGGGCAGGATAAAGAACCTCGTGACCTTGCTCGACGGCTATGTCTCGGATGGCGGCTATCACCTCAACGTCAACGTTTTCAACCGCGAAACGCTGCTTGACGCTCAGGCTCACCCCGAAAAATATCCACAGCTCACAATCAGGGTTTCGGGCTACGCGGTCAACTTCAACAAGCTCACGCGCGAACAGCAGAACGACGTCATTTCCAGAACCATACACACCTGTTTTTAAATTATAATAACGCCCGCGGCGAATATCTTCGCCGCGGGCGTTTTCTGCTATTTCGCCCTCCCCTGTAAGTGTAAGTCAAGTCTTGCCCTCCCCTTGAGAGGGGGGTGGACCGACGGTAAGGTCGGGACGGGTGAGGTGTAAAATTCTAAGAAAAATAGCTCACCGCGCCTTTGAAAATTGCGTACGCTATACTCTTCTGATATTCCTCCGAAACCAGCAGTTTCTCGTCCTCGGCATTTGAAAGGAACCCGCATTCGACTATCACGGACGGGCTTGGCGTGCATTTAAGCATATAATAATCGCCTACCAACGCCTCGTTTTTGCTCGCGCAGTTCTCCATACCGTTCAGCGCCGACTGAACGCATTCGGCAAGCGCTTTTCCGCTTTGGCTGTCTTTGTCGAAGAACACCGTCGCACCGCGGCGTGAGGGCAGGGGGCATTTGTTCTGGTGCACGGAGATTACCATATCGGCTTTGGAAGTTTCTATAATTTCCTTGCGCTTTTTCATATCCCGCATTTTAAAACCCTTCGTCGAGAACCCGTAAAGCCCGCCGTTGTTTTTGCGAGTTAAAACGGCGTTGAACCCCGCGGCTGCAAAATACCCTTTGAGTTCCAGAGCTATCGCAAGGTTTATATCGCTTTCCTTCACCTGCGTGTTCACGCCCAGCACGCCCGCGTCTATGCCGCCGTGTCCCGCGTCTATAACTACAACCTTTTCCGTCGCCGCGTAGGTCGCCTTGGTCGCCGCCGAACAGCATATCCCCAAAACCGCGCCCGTTACGGCTATTATAGCAAGTGTGATAACGGTACTTCTTTTAAAAAACATTAATTTCACGCTATATACTATGGATTTATTGATTTTTTTATGATAAAGTGTTACAATTATCGGGTAATATGTTCAGAACTTTACAGCCCATCGCCGATTTGCAGGCGAAAAATATCAGCCCCGTAACGCTCGCTTTCGTGGGCGACGCGGTGTATACGCTTTACGTAAAACAAAAGCTCGTGCAAACACACGACCGTTCTACGGGCGCGTTGCAGAAAATGTCTGCGGCGGAAGTGTCCGCGCATGGTCAGAACACGCTTTTGGAGCGGATTCTGCCTCTTTTGGACGAGGACGAACTCGCAGTTTTCAAGCGCGGCAGAAACGCAAAAAAGCCCACGCGCAGTAAAAACGCAACCGTCGCGGAGTACAACAATTCCACGGGTTTCGAGGCGCTTTTGGGCTATCTTTACTTAACGGGCAAATCCGAGCGCATTACTTTTCTTCTTGAAAATAACGCGCGTTAAACGGCAGGAGGACATTTTTTGAAAACCGAAGGCAGAAACGCCGTTTTGGAACTTTTGAAAACGGACAAAAATATAGATAAACTGTTGATTGAAAAAAATCCGCAGGGCAGCCTGAATAAAATTTTCGCCGAAGCGCGCAAACGCAATATCCGCGTTCAGTTCGTCGACAAAAAAGTCCTCGCCAAAGAGAGTACCGATGGCAGGCATCAGGGCGTAATAGCGTTTACAACCGATTTTAAGTACGCCGCTCTGGAAGAAATAGCGGGCTGCGGCAAGCAGACCTCGCTCGTCGTTCTTTGCGACGGGATAGAGGACGTGCATAATCTCGGCTCGATTATCCGCGTAGCCGAATGCGCGGGCGCGGACGGCGTTATCATTCCCGCCAACAAATCGGCGAGCGTGACGGAAGCCGTTATCCGCATTTCCGCGGGCGCCGCCGAGCATTTGAAGGTGGCAAAGGTCAATTCCCTCGGCTATGCGATAGAAGAACTCAAAAAGAACGGTTATTGGCTGTATGCGCTCGAAGCCGACGGCAAGAGCATTTACGAAACGGAAATTTCGGGTAAAATCGCGTTGGTTATCGGCGGCGAAGACAGCGGTGTAAGGCGGCTCACGCGCGAAAAATGCGACGAATGCGTATCCTTGCCGCTGTACGGCAAGGTCAATTCGCTTAACGCTTCGGTCGCGCTGGGCGTAGCCGTTTACGAAGTGATAAGAAGAAGATGACCGACGAAGAGCTGGTAATAGCCGCGCGCGGGGACAAGAACGCGCAGGAATATATCTTAAATAAATACAAATCGCTTGTTAAAGCCATAGCCGCCCGCTTTTTTCTGCATGGCGGCGAGCCCGAGGACCTCGTTCAGGAGGGAATGGTCGGCTTATATTCGGCGGTCAACACGTTCGAGGCGGGCGGCGCGAACTTTTCGTCGTACGCTTACGCGTGTATTCGCAACGCCGTGCTCGACGCGGTGAAGAAGAGCAGAGGGGATAAGTATTCGGCGTTGAATAACTTCGTGCCGATTATCGAAATCAGCGGCGAAACTTCGCCTTCGAGTCCCGAAGACGAGCTTATCCGCCGCGAAAACAGACGGGAATTTTTGCAGAAAATTTCAAAATATCTGTCCTCGCTTGAATTTAAAGTTCTGGTTATGAACCTCGACGGAATGAGCGCGGGTGAAATCGCCGCTGCGCTCGACAAACCGCATAAGAGCGTGTCCAACGCGCTCAGCCGCGCTAAAAGTAAACTCGAAAAAATATATCGGGAGGTATAAAATGGCGTATCTTGCGTTTTACAGAACGTTCCGACCCTCGCGCTTCGACGAAGTGGTCAGGCAGGAACACATAGTGCGGATACTCAAAAACCAGATAGCGGGCGACAAAGTCGGTCACGCTTATCTTTTCTGCGGGCCGCGCGGAACGGGTAAAACCACGCTCGCCAAAATTTTTGCGCGCGCAATCAACTGCGAAAACCCTCAGGATTCTTCGCCGTGCGGCAAATGCCCTACATGTCTTGCGCTCGCGAACAATTCAAACCTTGATATTTCGGAAATAGACGCGGCTTCGAACAACGGCGTGGACGAAATGCGCGACCTGCGCGAAAAAGTGCAGTACCCGCCCGTCGCGGGCAAGTACAAAGTGTATATAATCGACGAGGTGCATATGCTCACGCAGTCGGCGTTCAACGCGGTGCTCAAAACTCTTGAAGAGCCGCCCCGACACGCGGTGTTCATTCTCGCCACGACCGAGCCGCAGAAAATACCCGCAACCATACTTTCGCGGTGTATGCGCTTCGACTTCAAACTTTTGCCCATTTCCGATCTCGAAGGACTCGTAAAATCGGTGCTTGACAAAACGGGCAAGGAGTACGAGGAAGCCGCCGTTTCCGCCATAGCCCGCGCGGGCGCGGGCAGTTGCCGCGACAGCCTTTCGATAGCCGATATGTGCGCTTCATACTCGCGTGGCAAACTGACTTACGAGGACGTAAACGCCGTGCTCGGCAGCGCGGAATGGTCGAAAGTGGCGCATATATGCGGACGAATTTTGCAGGAGGACGCCGACGGCGCGCTCACCGCGACCGAAGAAATACTCTCGGGCGGCAAGGGCGTGGGCGTGCTTGTAAAGGATATGCTCGCGTTTATGCGCGACTGCACGATAGCAAAAGTTTGCAAAACCGCCCGCGAAATAATAAATCTCCCCGATGAAACGTATAAAAAGATAGAGGAAACGGCTTCCGCCGCCGACGGGCACAAGATTCTGCGCGTTACCGAAATTCTCGCCAAAGCCGAAACGGATATGCGGTACTCGACTAACGGCAGAATTACCCTTGAAACGGCGGTTTTCAAGGCTTCGACTCCCCTTTCCGACTACAATATCGACGCGCTTATCGGCAGAATAAATGCGCTTGAACGCAGCATATCCGCGGGGGTAGCTATAAAACCCGCGCCTGCGGCGGAAAGCGTTCCCGCGCCTAAACCCAAAATAACTTTGCAGGAAGAGACGGCGTGCGGCTTAGATCCGTTTGCCGAAAAATCCGCAAAGCCCGAAATCAAGATCGAACCCGCCGAACCCAAGCCCGCCGCAGTAAAGGAAGAGGACGTTCAGGCGCGGCTATTCGACAGCTACAACCGCAAACCCGCCGCAGTCGGCGGCGCGGATAAGAATACCGTGTTTGCGAAGTTTATCAAAAGCCTGAGAACTACGAGGAAGAACGCGGTGCTTTTCACTCTTTGTATGGACCTCGAGCACGCGTTCGAGGGCGATAAAATCGTGCTTTTAACGGACAGCGAGGCGGTGCTTAAATCTCTCAGTCGAGCCGAAAATTCGGCGTTTATCGCCGACGTTTTGGCGGACATCGGCGTTCCCGACCACGAAATCAGGCTGAAAGCCAAGAGCGAAAGCGACTATGAAAAGGCTCTGCGCGAGCTTAAAACCAATTTTGACGGAATCGACGTCAAGGAAAAATAAACGGAGGTAAGAATATGGCAGGATTCAATAAGGGCGGAATGGGCAATATGCAGAATATGATCCGCGAAGCCCAGAAAATGCAGGAACAAATGCAGCAGGCAGACGCCGAGCTTGAAGATTACGAAGTAGTCGGCGTTTCGGGCGGCGGCGAAGAGGGCGACGAAACGGTCGTCGTGTATATGAACGCAAAGAAAATAATCAACGGCGTGGAGTTCGGCAGTAAGCTCAAAGAACTCGTCGATATAAACGACGATGACGACGTGGAAATGCTCGAAGATCTTATAATGGCGGCTATAAACGACGGCTATAAAAAAGCCGATGCCGTTTACGACGAGAAAATGGGGCCTTTTGCAAAGGCAAGCAAGGGGCTTTTTTAAGGTAATAAAATAGATGGACGTATTTATCGAGCCGATTGGCAGACTCATAAACGAATTTTCCAAACTCCCCGGCGTAGGCAAAAAGACGGCGCAAAGGTACGCCTACCGCATTATCAATATGACCGACGCGGAGGCTAAGGAATTTGCCGAAGCCGTAATCAGCTGCAAACGCAAAGTCAGGTACTGCGGCGTTTGCGGCAACTTTACCGAAGAGGAAGTCTGCGGCATTTGCAAACAGCGTCAGGCTACGGCAATATGCGTGGTTAAAGAGCCTAAGGACGTGATCGCAATGGAAAAACTGCACGAGTTCAAGGGCGTTTACCATGTTTTACACGGCGTTATCAGCCCTATGGACGGTGTTGGACCCAACGACATACGCATCAAAGAACTGCTTGCGCGCATCAATCCCGACGTAAAAGAGGTCATTATGGCGACCAATCCCGACGTAGAGGGCGAAGCCACGGCAATGTATATAGCAAGGCTCTTAAAGCCGCTTGGCGTAAACGTAACCCGCCTCGCGCACGGAATACCCGTCGGCGGCGAGCTTGAATATACCGACGAAGTGACGCTTTCGCGCGCTTTTTCGGAACGCAAATCTATTTAAAAGGATATCAAAATGCTTAAAGTTTCTGTTTTGGGTTGCGGGCGTTGGGGTTCGTTCATTGCCTGGTATCAGGCGACCGTGCTTAAAAATAAAGTTATAAATTGGGGGCCCGAAGGCGAGTATTCCTACGAAATACTCAAAAACACCGGCAAAAACGAGTACGTTACCCTCGATAAATCCATCGAGCTGACCTGCGACCTTCGCCGCGCCGTAACCGCAAGCGATATAATCATAATTTCCATTTCCGCGCAGGGCTTGCGCGGGTTTATGAAAAAGGTGACTGCTTACGATATAAAAGACAAAATTTTCGTGCTCTGTATGAAGGGTATTGAAGAGAGCACGGGCAAGCGGCTTTCCGAAGTTATGGTCGAGAGCGGCGTCGATAAAAACAAAATCGCCGTCTGGGTAGGCCCGGGGCATATTCAGGCTTTCACGCAGGGCATTCCAAACTGTATGATTATCGACAGCTATGGCGACGAGCTTAAAAGATTTATCGCCGACAGCTTTAAAAGCAATCTTATCCGCTTCTATTACGGCAACGATATCATAGGTTCGGAAATAGGCGCGGCGGCAAAAAACGTGCTCGGCATTGCTGCGGGCGTGCTCGACGGCAGCGGTTACGTCAGTTTAAAGGGACCGCTCATGGCGCGCGGCGCTTACGAAGTCGGCAAGCTTATCAAGGCTATGGGCGGCGAGTTCAACTCGGCTTACGGGCTTGCGCACCTCGGCGATTACGAAACCACGCTGTTTTCCGAGTATTCGCACAACCGCCGTTACGGTGAAATGATGGCTAAGGGCGCCAAGTTCGACAAACTTGCCGAGGGCGTAATGACGGCAAAGGCAATGAAGGAGCTCGGCGATAAGTACGGCATAGAACTGCCCATCACCCACGCCGTTTACGAGGCTTGCTTCCTCTCGCACGCGTTCGACGGCGGCGACGGCGCGGAAACGTGTATGAACATAATTTTGAAGCTTTTCGACAGGCAGACCAAAAGCGAGTTTTAAAGGTCGCGGAAAGGCGTTCACAACGCGCGGGAATTTTTAACAACGCGCAAAAAATTATATGATAAGGTCAAAT
>CATLAR010000031.1 GCA_949878495.1 uncultured Christensenella sp. | reverse complement strand
CGTCTTCCGCGCTCGTCGCGCCGATATCTATGAATAAATCGGAGTATTTAACGGGCGCGTTTTTCTGTTCAGCGGTCATTAAATGGGGCGGTTGCGCGGCAATTACCCCGCATATATAGCCCGTTTTCGTATAAATCTGCACGGGCGACGATGGAAGGCATTGTACGTTCCAACCGCCGACGGGAATGAACCGCAGAGTGCCGTCGGGCTTTATCGCCTGAACCATAAAACCGACTTCATCGGAGTGCGCGTCGAGCATTACCGCGGGGCGGTTGCCCTTATTGTAACGGGGCTTAATATAGAGGTTGCGCATACTGTCCTCTTCGAAGTCCGCCACGCCTTTAAGGTACTCGCGGGCGACGGTCAAAACTTCGTCCTCGAAGCCCGAAATCCCCCTTGCGTTACAAAGTTTTTCAATAAGTTCGATATCGTTCATAATTCACCTTTTACAAAAAATTCAACCGTTGACTGCCGTGGGCAGCACCTCGCAACCCTCTTTGCCGCCCTTGACGGCTTCGACCATAACGAGGTAGGGTTTTGCCGCTGCGGCGCCCGCGACGAACTGCAAACGCTTGGGTTCCAGCCCGCGTTTTTTGAGCAAAAATAAAAGCTCGGCGACTCTGTCGGCACGGTTGATAATAGCGAGCCGACCGCCGAATTTGAGTTTTCTGAACGCCGCCTCGATTATTTCCGCGAGGGTGAGCGTTATTTCTTTGCGGCAGACCGCGCGTTCGTAAACCTCGTTTTCGAACCCGCTTTTTTCGTAAGGCGGGTTGCACAGCACGAGGGAGAACGCGTCGTCGTATTCCCTGCCGACGTCCTGCACGCGCACGTTTTCCACGCGGCATTCGAAGCCGTTCAAGAGCGCGGTGCGCCGCGACATATCGGCGAGCGTTTCCTGCATTTCAAAGAGCGTGAGCGAAGAAACGAGCGAGGGATTTAGGCAAAGAAAGTGAAAACCGACCACGCCGCTGCCAGAACAGAAGTCGGCTACTTTGTCGCCGAACTTCGCGCGCGCGAATTTTGAAAGCAGAACGCTGTCCGAAGTAAAGCGGTACAGCCGCGTGTTCTGTATGATTTTTTTGTCGCCGAAAAACGGCTCCAAAACTTCGTTTTCGTTGAGTTCCATAAATTTCGACTTAGAAAAAAAGCGGGCAAAGCCCGCTTTTCTTACCTGATTACTCGGCTTTGATTGCACCCGTGGGGCAAACGTCCTCGCACGCGCCGCAATCGATACAAACGTCGGGATCAACAACGTATTTATCAGCGCCTTCCGAGATAGCCTCTACGGGGCAGGTGCCCGCGCACGCGCCGCAGCTTACGCATTCGTCGGTTATTTTGTGTGCCATAGTATTCCTCCATAATTATTGTAATTTAGATTATATCACTCTTTTCATTTCGTGTAAAGAGTAATTTACGAATTTTTTTTATTTTCGCGCCTTTTTCTGTTGCGGTTCCGACCGCCTTCGCGCGGCTTTCCCTCAAATTTCTTTTCGGCGGGTTTTCCGTCCGCGGGCTTGTTTGCGCGCCGACCCGCCCTATCGTCGGGAATCTTGTCCGCAGGCTTGGTTTCCTCCGAAAGGATCTGCGCGTCCTCGGTTTCAGACTCTTCTTCCCCGTCGCCGCCGCAGTTTTCACAGCCCGCGCGGCGGAACTTAAGCTCCTCTACGGGATAATCGCGGAAGCTTACCGTATCTTTCTGCCTGTCCTCGATTTTGACCCTAACGGTCATTTTAAGCATATCCGTGTTGACCACGACGCCCTTGCCGTCGGGAGTGCCTACTTCGCTGCCGATCTTGGGAACGCGCTTGCACGCGTCGGAGTAATAGTCGTTCTCATAACCCAGACAGCACATAAGCCTGCCGCAAAGCCCCGAAATTTTGACGGGGTTGAGCGAAAGCCCCTGATTTTTAGCCATTTTAATGGAAACTTTTTTGATTTCGGGCATACAGCTTGCGCAACAGCATTCCCTGCCGCAAGGCGCAAGCCCGCCGATAAGCTTAATTTCGTCGCGGATACCGACCTGCCTTAATTCTATGCGCATACGGAAAGTCGAGGAAAGCTCCTTTACAAGCTCCCTGAAATCGACGCGCTGAGGCGCGGAATAGTAAAACACCGCTTTGGAGCCGTCGAACGCGAACTCGCAGTCGATAAGTTTCATATCGAGATTAAACTGCTCGATTTTTTCCTTTACCGTCTTTAACGCTTCGGGGCGGCGCTCGACGTTGCGTTTGTGCGTTTCCTCGTCGCGTTTGGTCGCAATGCGGACGACGGGTTTCAAGGGCTGGACGACGGTTGCGTCGTCAACCTCGGTTCTGCCGTTTGCTACGGTGGCGTATTCCGTGCCGCGAGCCGTCTCGACGATAACGCCCTTACCGACGGTATATTCGCCGTCGCCGGGCGCAAAGTAGTATACCTTGCCGCCGGGTTTAAAAGTTACACCGATAATTTCAGCCATTTGTCATTCTCCTTGACGACTTCGAGCAAGAAGTCGTATAAAAGCCCCGAAAAATTGGCGTTGTATTTAAGGTCGGCAAACGCGCCGCCGAGTTTTTCGAGAGCGAAAACGAGCGCGGGGCGGGTGAGCGGCAGGCGTTCTTCGCCCTTCAACGCCGCAAAATACAGCCTTTGCATCTCGCTTAACAGTTCCTGTTTGTATTTGGTTTCGGCGTGCTTTGCGCAGAGCGCGCCCGCGTCCTTTAAACGGTTGACCGAGCAAAGTTCCCGCGCACCCTCGGCAACCGCGCCGAACCAGCCGCCCGAAACGAGGTTTTCCGCAACGCCCAGAACGCCGTTCGCGCTCTTTGCCGCTTGCGCGTTGGACGGATTATGCGCCCGCCTTTCAAGCGCGGCGAAAATCTGTTCCTCCGTAAACGGGGGTATTTCGAGCAGGCGCACGCGCGAGCGCACCGTATCGAGAACAGGCGCGAGCGAGGTTACGCCCAGAAGAAAATAAACGCCGTCGAGCGGCTCTTCGAGCGTCTTTAACGTCTTGTTCTGAAGCAGAGCCGAAGCCTCGTCAAAGCCCGCGATTACGTAAAGTTTTTTCGTGCCCTCAACGGGACGTAGTGCGCAGTCGTCGAGAATTTCGCCCATCGCCTCGGCGTTGAGCTTCTTACCCTCGGCGGGATAAAGCTTGCAGTCGGGATACGCGCCCTTTAAAATGCGCGCGCCGACGGACGTATTTTCGTTCGCGCCGAAAAATCTCAAAGCGAACGCCAAAAGCGCTTCTTTCAGGTTCTTCGGGTCGGGAAAGTGCAGCATATATGCGTGGCTAAGCCTGTTTCCGCGCGCGTCGCCGTCTAAAATTTTATACGCGGCAGAGGACAATAAAAGCTCTTTCATAGCGTTTTTCCGTCGCTTACGCCCAGCAGCCCGTCCACGAGTAGGCGTATTTTTTCGGCGGTCCGGTACTTCGTACCCGAGCAGTCCACCGCGCGCACGTCGGCGTACTCTTTTTCAAGCTCTTTATAGCCCGCGTAAACCTTTTTATGAAACTCTAAACCGAGCTGTTCCATTCTGTCGTTCTCGTCCGCACCGTGCTTTCTTTTGAACGCGTCCTCGGGCGAAATATCGAGAAAAACGGTCATATCAGGGGGGTAATTGGTCAGCGCGTAGGCGTTTATCTCTTTTACGTAGTCGCCCAACCCGCGCGCGTAGCCCTGATATGCGAGCGACGAATAGACGTACCTGTCGCAAACGACGAGCTTGCCCGCCGCCAGCGCCGGTTCTATAATTTCTTTTAAATGCTGTATGCGCGCGGCGGCGTATAAAAGCGCCTCGCATTCGTCGCACATAGCAGTGTTTTTACCGTTTAAAATTATCTTTCTTATTTCTTCGGAAATGGGGTTGCCGCCGGGTTCCCGCGTCATTATAAAGTTTACCCCGATTTTACCGAGGTATTCGGAAAGCATTCTGAGTTGCGTGCTCTTGCCCGAACCTTCGCAACCCTCGAAAACGAGGAATTTGCCCCTTACTTCGCTACTACCCATATTTTTCCGTCCTCTACGCCGAAAGTCGTTTCCGCGTTAAGCAGTATTTCGGCGCCCTCTTCGGTAACTATTTCGCCCGCCGCGATTACGGGCACGCAAGGCGGAGTTACGCCCGCGTTGCACGCGCACATCCTGCCCGCCGCATCCGTAAGCGGCACCAATTCGCGTCTGGCTTTCAGCGCGTACAAAAAGCTGTACGTGCGACCCGCCTCGGGCAATACCCTTACGGGACGGTAGTCTTTTGCGATTTTCTTGTTCTTCAGAAGGGCGTTCAACGCCGAAAGCAACTTGTTCAGATCACCCTCGCAAATAAGCGGGGAAAGATACAAAATAACGTGCCGTCCGTCCGAAAGTTCGACATATATGCCGCTCTTTTCAAGATGTTCCGCCGCCGTGCGCGAGGAAATTCCCGAACTTTCAAAGTCTATTACAAGTTTTGCCCAATCGCCCGAAGGGTAAACGGGCAGGGGACATTTTTCCTTGAACGTTTCAACCGCCGCCTTAGCGTTTTCGATAACCGCGGGGTTGTTTTTGAGGTATTTAACGCCGTATTCCACCGAAGCCATAATGGGAAAACTCGGCGAAGTCGTGCGGAATAACGAAAGCCCCTCTTCCACCGCGGCACGCATTGAAAGGTTGTTGACGGAAACTATCGCGCCCTGCGTAAGCGTAGGCAACGTCTTGTGCGCGCCGTCCACCCACGCGTCGGCGTAAACTCCCGCATATCCCCGCCGCGAAGACTCGAAAGCGAGGTGCGCGCCGTGCGCGCCGTCGACGAGAAGCAGCCTCTGATGGCGTTTCAAAACCTCTGAGTATTCTTTAAGCGGCGATATATTTCCGTAGTAATCGGGGGAAGTCGCAATCATTCCGACGATAGTCACGTCGCTTGCAAGCAGGGATTCGATAAGCTCGGGCGGGGGCGGTTGCATTACGCCGTCCTTATAGCCGCCCTGCACGATGACGGGTTCGAGCGAAAACAGCCTGCACGCGTTATACACGCTCTGGTGACTGCCGCGGGGGACTATGAGTTTGCCGCCCGCTTTCGCCGCCGCGTAGATTAAAGCGAGCACGCCCGACGACGAGCCGTCCGTCGTGATATAACTGTACTCCGCGCCGAGAATTTCGGCGATATCCTTCTGCGCCTGCGCTATTACGCCCGAGGGCGAGGACAGCGTGTCCGTATAGGAAAGCTCCGTCACATCGTACGGCGCGACGGGGAACCTGGCTTTGAAGTCCCCCCTGCCCTTATGACCGGGCATATGAAAGGACTTGTCCGCCCTCTGCTTTGCTTTGAGTTGTTCGTATACGTGGTATTTATACATAAAATCCTAACGCGCCGAGACGCGTTCCCCTTGGCTTAAAAGCAAACAAGACGAGGAAAGTGAGGCTTTTCGACGGGGAGTTTACTGAGCGTAAACGACCCGAGAAAAACGTAACTTGACAAAGAATTGCGCCGCTTATAAGCCAAGCGCTTATATAAAGTTATTTCTTGGGTTTCATAGTGGGGAACAGCAATACGTCCCTTATCGTAGCGCTGTCGGTGAGCAGCATTACCAATCTGTCAACGCCGAAGCCCAGACCGCCCGTAGGGGGAAGACCGTATTCGAGCGCGGTGACGTATTCTTCGTCAACCTGCGCGTTACTCTTGGGTTCCTGAGCGCGCTTTTCCTCGACCTGCCTTACGAAACGCTGTTTCTGGTCTATGGGGTCGTTAAGCTCGGAGAACGCGTTACCGAACTCGTGAGCGCAAATGAAATACTCGAAACGCTGGGTAAACGCGGGGTCGTCCTCCTTGCGCTTGGCAAGCGGAGAGTTCTCCACGGGATAATCGTAAATAAAGGTGGGCTGAACGAGCTTGTCCTCTACGAACGCGTCGAAAAGCGCGATAAGCACGTGTCCCTTGGTTGCGCGCGCCCCCTCGTCGGGAGTAACTCCCAGCTTTTCGGCGCATTCGCGCGCTTCCTCGTCCGTTTTCCATGAATCGTAGTCGGCGCCCGAGTACTTTCTGACCGCCTCTTTCATAGTCATTCTCGTCCACTTGCCGCCAAGCTCGACTTGCGTGCCCTGATAGCTGACGGTCGTCGTGCCGCAGACTTTCTGCGCGACGGAAGCGTAAAGATTTTCTACGAGCTCCATCATATCGAAATAATCGAGGTACGCCGCGTAGCATTCGATCGTCGTGAACTCGGGGTTGTGGAAGGCGTCCATCCCCTCGTTACGGAAAATTCTGCCCACTTCGTAGACCCTCTCGAAACCTCCGACGACGAGGCGTTTGAGGTAAAGCTCCGTTTCGATACGCAGATACATATCTATGTCGAGCGCGTTATGGCGGGTTTTGAAAGGCCGAGCCGCCGCGCCGATTTCTATGGTGTTGAGAACGGGCGTATCCACTTCGAGAAAGCCGTTGTTATTCAGCCAGGCGCGGATTTCCGTGAGAATTTGCGAACGCTTGTAGAACGTTTTCTTGACCTCGGGGTTTACTATGAGATCGAGCTCGCGTTGTCTGTATCTGACGTCGGTATCCTTTAAACCGTGCTGTTTTTCGGGCAACGGCAAAAGGCATTTGGTGAGCATTTCCACGTGCGTGGCGTGCACGGAAACTTCGCCCGTCTGCGTCTTGAACACGTACCCCTTAACGCCGATAACGTCGCCGAGGTCGTAGTCCTTCTTGAAAGACGCATAGTCGTCCTCGCCCACGTCGTCGCGGCGGACGTAAATCTGAATGAGCCCGTCGTCGTCCTGTAAATGCGAGAAAGAAGCCTTGCCCATAATTCTGCGGGACATAAGCCTGCCCGCAATGCTTACTTCCTTGCCTTCGAGCTCTTCGAAGCGCTCTTTTATGGAGTTTGAACGCGCGGTAACGTCGTATTTGACTTTGACGAACGGGTTCTTGCCCTCGTCCGTCAGCTTGCGCAGTTTTTCGCGGCGGATGCGCGCCTGTTCGGCAAGTTCGAGTTCCTCTTCCGCCGCAGTAAGTTGCTTATTCTCTGACATAATTTTTTCCTCAGCCGATTTTTACGATTTTAAGTACGTAGTCGGTGCCGTCGGGGCACTTAACGGTCGCCGCATCACCGACTCTTTTGCGCAGAAGCGCCGCTCCGACGGGCGATTCAACGGAAATTTTACCGGCCATAACGTCGACTTCCGTCACGGAAGTTATCGTGTAAACCTGTTCTTCCTCCAAATCCTCGTCCAGAACGGTAACGACGCTGCCGAGATGCACGTAGCTCGTGTCGTTGTCCTCTTTGCGGATGTCCGCGTTTTTGAGTTTGTACTCGATTTCTGCGATTTTGCCCTCGTTGGAGCGCTGTTCCTCGCGCGCCGCGTCGTACTCGGCGTTTTCCGAAAGGTCGCCGTGACTGCGAGCCTCGGCAATGCGCTCGATTATTTCGGGGCGTTTGGTTTTAACGAGGTAATCGAGTTCTTTTTTCAGATCGTCGTAATTCTTTTGCGTCATAACGATAAGTTCTGCCATTTATATCTCCTATTTAAGCACCCACGGTCTCCCGCCGTGTGATTTTGGACTAAGTAAAAGTGATTTCGCGGTCAGCGAAATCACGAAAAATACGGCGACGGTCCGTCCAAGCCGTCACTTTATTATAGGAACATTTGCGCCGTTTGTCAAGACATTTTGGCGTTTTGGGTCAAAAACGCCTCTATGCGCCTCACGGCTTCGGAAAGCTGTTGCATTGAAGCGGCATAACTCGCGCGGACGAAATTTTTACCCGCCGCGCCGAACGCTTCGCCGGGGACGACCGCGACTTTCTGTTCCCGCAACAGCGCGGAAGCGAACGCCTCGCCGTCCATACCCGTGTCACCGACGTCGGCGAAAATATAAAACGCGCCCTTTGGCATAAAACATTTCAGTCCAAGACGGTTGAACTCGCCCGCCAGAAACCTGCCGCGGCGGAAGTACTCGGCGCGCATTTCTTCGACCGAAGCAAACCCGTC
Source organism: uncultured Christensenella sp. (assembly GCA_949878495.1). Classification (GTDB taxonomy): domain Bacteria; phylum Bacillota; class Clostridia; order Christensenellales; family Borkfalkiaceae; genus Coproplasma. The sequence continues at coordinate 5,516 of CATLAR010000031.1, read as the reverse complement.
GGAAAAGCCCTCTTTCAACGCGCACACGGCGGCGCGCTGGCTCATTTGCGGTGCGCAAAGTATGGTGTATTGGTGAATTTTAAGCATTGCCGCGTCTATCTCCGCAGGCGCGCAAACGAAGCCCACACGCCAGCCCGTCATAGCGAACGCTTTAGAAAAGCCCCCTATATATACCGTTCTTTCACGCATTCCGGGCAGCGCGGCGACGGAAAAATGAGCGCCCTCGTAATTCAGTTCGGCGTAAATTTCGTCGGAAATAACGAGCAGGTCGCGCTCTATAATCACGGGCGCAACGGCTTCGAGCTGAGCGCGGGTCATAACCGCGCCCGTGGGGTTGTTCGGGTAGGGAAGAATGATAGCTTTCGTGCGGGGTGTGACGGCTTTTTCAATCTCCTCGGGGGTGAGAATAAAGTCGTTATCGGCAACGCACGGCAGGGCGACGGGCTTTGCGCCCGTAAGCGCGATTATCGGCGAATACGAAACGTAAGACGGCTCGGGCACGAGTATTTCGTCGCCTTCGTCGCAGACAGCGCGCAGGGCGAGGTCGATCGCCTCGCTCGCGCCGACGGTAACTATAATGCGCTCGGCGGGATACTCCACGCCGAAGCGTTCGGCAAGATAACGCGAAATTAAATTGCAGAGTTCGGGCAGACCGCGGTTGCCCGTATATTGCGTATATCCCCGCCGCAACGAGCGGATAGCCGCGTCGCGCACGTTCCACGGCGTGACGAAATCGGGCTCGCCTACGCCGAGCGAAATCGCGCCTTCCATAGTGCGCACGACGTCGAAAAATTTTCTGATGCCGCTGGGTTGCAACGCCGCGGCTCTTTTATTAACGAAATTCCTCAATTTTTTTACCTTGCGCGTTAAGCCTGAACGCTGAGCCTTTTGCCGCCCTCGGCTTCGCGCATTACCGCGCCTTCAACCTTGTATTTTTTGAGTATGAAATGGGTCGCGGTGGAAATAACGCTCTCGAAAGTAGAGATTTTTTCGGACACAAACCGCGATATATCCCTCAACGAACGCGATTTTACTATGACCGCGAGGTCGTACGCGCCGCTCATAAGATAGAGGCTCTGCACCTCGCCGTGGGAGGAAATTTCCTCGGCAATGGCGTCGAACCCGTGCCCGCGCTGGGGGGTGACCTTGACTTCGATAAGCGCTTCGACGAAGTCCTCGTCCACGCTGTCGGCGTTGACTATTGCGGTGTATTTGACGATAATGCCGCTTTCTTCGAGAGCGCGAACGGCTTTTGCCGCGGCTTCTTCGGTTATCTGCATTGCGGCGGCGATTTGCTTAGCGGTAATGCGTGAGTCGGCGGTGAGCAGCGCAACGATTTCTTTTTCGAGTTTTTCCATAAATTACTCCCCTTTGCGTTTGAATTAATTTTACTATTTTCGGAATACAAAGTCAAATCGATTGATTAAATCGCCGAAAAACCTTATAATATTTATATGTTCAGAATTTGGGCGAAAATAATCGTCGGCGAAAAAATTACCCAACAAATTACCTACGAGAGGGACGAAAAATTCGTTTACTCGCAATTTTTTTCATACCTTTCGGATATTTGCGAGGAGCTGGATATTCCCACGCCCATACTTTTGAAAACGCATATTTTCGGATACGCCAAGTTCCGCACGGTGCGGTTCACCGCCCGCGACTTTGCCGAAACGCCGGAGTTTGACAAGCTCGTGCTTGAAAATATAACGAGATAGAAAACCCCCCGCGCGGAATTTTCCGCGCGGGGGTAATTTTATTTAAGACCTTTAAAAGGTTTGAAAGCTATCAACGCGTAGACGGTGAACAATGCGGAAACCGCGCAAACCGCCAGAAAACTTTTATATACGACGTCGGAGCCGAACGACAGGAATTTGAGCAAATCGAAGCCCGTAAAAGCCCATACACCCCCGAATATAGCCAAAATAACGAGGTTTGCCACACAGGAATAGCAAGTAAGTTTCATACCCGAAGTATGTCCCGCCGCCTTAAAATTATGTAAAAAATTTGCTTTTGATACACCTCACCCCTGCCCCTACTCTCCAAGGAGAGGGCAAGTTTGGGGCGCTCATTCCTCCGTTCTTTCGCTTCTCCTTTGGATAAGCTGTCCCGCAAGAGACTGATGAGGCGTCGCCGTATTATTTACCACTTCTAAAATATCCTCAGCCGTTAGTTATTTTCAGGGTTGCGCCCGTAGCCGCGTCCTGATACATTACCCAGAAGCCCGCGCTTTCACCGTCGGCGGCGGGAATGAACGAGCAGGATTCCGTCATACTTTCGGGCGGGGAGTCGGGGTCGTCGGACGGAACGCCGTAGCAGATATATTCGGCGACGCCGTCAGAATATATCACACCGAAAACGTAGTACTTGCCGTCGCCGTAGGCTATTTTTGCCCAGCGCGATTCGGCGATAAGATTTTCAAGCGAGCTTTCGCGCGGGTACTGCGAAAAAATGCCCTCTATTTCGCCCCTGACTTTTTCGTAAAACCCGCCCCTTGCCAGCGGCGGCACGCATTTTTCGGAATTACCCCCAGTATATGCCGCGGTTTCGGCGATTAAAGAGGTCTGTTCTTTCTTGACAGCGCGAGTATTCTTCTCATTTTCACGAGCTTTATCCCCTCTTTCTTCTTGCGGCGGATCCTCGCGTAGAGCACCGCCGACTTCATCAGTTTCAAATTCGTAATAGTTTTCATCGGCTATAGCTTCGTCCTCGTATTTTTCCGCCTGTTCGGCTTGTTTTTTGTCGGCGTTTAGATTTTCCAGACGCTCCACTTCGGCTTTGAGTTTAAGCGCTTCCGCACCGTAATTGCCGCATATTGCCGAGGCTACGGGGAAAACCGCGCCTTTTACAAAGCAAATCTGCGCGGCGAACCCGCGGGAAGTGTCGACCTCGCTCACGCCGTCGAACACGCCGTTTTCGACCACGACGGTATGCGTTCCGTCGGTGACCGCGGTGACGAAACGGCCCTCGGACAGGGGCGCGAAGTTAATAAACGTCACTTCGACGGTCAGCCGCGAACCGTACTTTTCGCATTTGACAAGACCTTTAAGTTCGCCGCCGTCGGCGGAAAAACCGTCTTTCAGCGTGCGGATAACGGCTAAGTTTTTAGAATAACCCGACATAATTTCTCCCTTAGGCTTTTCGTTATATAATTATATTCATAAACGCGGCGCGTATTTTATATATTTAAGTAGAAAAATGAAATATTAAATCAAATTATTTCATAAAACCCACCCCCCTTCGTTTGATTTTTTTGACAAACTCGTATATAATAGTAGTTGAGAAAATTTTGATTTCTTTAAGGAGATAATTATGGCATTGACTAAAAACAAGAAAGTGCTTGAATTCGTAGCCGAAAGCGCGGAGCTCGGTCAGCCCGACAAAATCGTCTGGATTGACGGCAGCGCAGACCAGATAAAAAAACTCAAAGAAGAGGCCGTAAAGAGCGGCGAGCTTATCAAGCTCAACGAAAACCTTCTGCCCGACTGCTATCTTCACCGCACCAAGGTCAACGACGTTGCGCGCGTTGAGGACAGAACTTTTATCTGCACTTCCAAGAGAGAGGACGCAGGTCCCAATAACTATTGGATGAAGCCCTCGCAGGCGTACGAGCTTTGCAACGAAATTGCGCGCGGCTCGATGAAAGGCAGAACTATGTACGTTATCCCCTATTCGATGGGCGTAGTCGGCAGTTCTTTCGCGAAAATCGGTATCGAAGTCACCGACTCCATATACGTCGTGCTGAATATGAATATTATGACGAGAGTGGGCAAAATTTGCCTTGACTCGCTCGGCAAAGACGGCGATTTCATCAAAGGCTTCCACGCTAAATGCAACGTAGACGCCGACAACAGATATATAATGCATTTCCCCGAGGATAACACGATTATCTCCGTGAACTCGGCTTACGGCGGCAACGTTCTGCTCGGCAAAAAATGCTTTGCGCTCAGAATTGCTTCCTACCTCGGCAAAAACGAAGGCTGGATGGCTGAACATATGCTTATTTTGGGAGTCACCTTCCCCGACGGCGAAAAGAAGTACGTTGCGGCGGCGTTCCCTTCGGCTTGCGGCAAGACCAACCTTGCAATGCTCATTCCCCCCAAGCACTATCTTGACAAGGGCTATAAAATAGAAACCGTAGGCGACGACATTGCCTGGATAAGAGTCGGCGAAGACGGCAGACTGTGGGCCGTTAACCCCGAGAACGGGTTCTTCGGCGTTGCGCCCGGCACCAACGAACATTCTAACTACAACGCTTTGCAATCGACCAAGCGCGGCACGATTTTCACGAACGTTGCGCTTAAAACCGACGATATGACCGTCTGGTGGGAAGGACTTACGAAAGAACTCCCCGAAAACGTTATCGACTGGACGGGTAAGCCCTGGGATCCCGCTAAGTTCGACAAGAAAGACAAGTCGACCTGCTCGGCGCATCCCAACTCGAGATTTACCGCGCCCGCTACGAACTGCCCCTGCGTTTCGAGCGAGTTCGAATCCAAGAAGGGCGTTCCCCTTTCGGCGATTATCTTCGGCGGCAGACGCGCGGGAACTACCCCACTCGTTTACGAGGCAAGAGATTGGAACCACGGCGTGTTCATCGGCTCGGCTATGTCCTCCGAAACGACGGCTGCGGCGGCTGGCGCCGTCGGCGTGCTCCGTCACGACCCTATGGCTATGAAGCCGTTCACGGGCTATCATATGGGCGATTACTTCGCGCATTGGATTGAAATGGGCAAAAAGGTTAAGAATCCGCCCAAGATTTTCAACGTAAACTGGTTCCGCACCGACAAAGACGGCAACTTTATGTGGCCGGGCTTCGGCGACAATATGCGCGTGCTCGAGTGGATTTTGAAGCGTTGCGACAACAAAGCCGACGCGGAAGAGACTGCTATCGGCTTCGTTCCCAAAGCCGAGGATATCGATATAACCGACCTCGATTACGAAATCTGCAAGGGCAAGAAGTTCGGTCTTAACGAGCTTAAAGAAATTTTGACCATCGACAAGGACAAATGGGCTAAGGAAGCCGAGGAAATCGAGGGATATTACAAAAACTCGATTAAAGACAGGATTCCCGAGGAGCTTTGGCAGAACCTTGAAACTTTGAGAAAGAATTGCGCAGGCGCGGAAGTACCTGCGGAAAAACCTGTAAAGCCCGCCAAAACCGCTAAACCCGTAAAAGAATAATTTTAAAAGAAATAACGCACTATCTTCGCAAGCGAAGATAGTGCGTTATACTTTATAAAAAATTATCAAGCTAAATTGAAATTTATATTATAAACTTATAAATTGTTGTTTTTTGCATCTTGGGGGGCTGCTTCTGACTGTTCGGATAATTGCATTGCAGGTGCAAACTTTCCTTTTTTCAACAAAAAGAACGGTAGAATAATAGCGGTGCCTATAATTAACCCCAAAATCAACGCTACGTTATGACAAACCGTCGTCCAACCAAAGCTTACAACGTAGGTTGTAAGCACACCGTATATCGCTGATACCATAATTGTAGGCTTACCTATTTGTTT
>CATLAR010000030.1 GCA_949878495.1 uncultured Christensenella sp. | reverse complement strand
TTCGGCGTAATAAACGGGCTGAACGGCCTGCACAGGCTCTGCCGTCGATTCGGGCTGATAAACCTCGGGTTGCGCGGCAGGTTCTGCCGAAACGGTCTTTGCGGGAAGGGCATTCGTGCCTTTGAACGCAAGGAACGTGAGATAACCGCACAACAGCGCAAGCACGGAAAAAACTATGTAAGCGGTAACCATACCGCCGAGTTTAGCGACAGGATAGACGAGCATTGCGGATATAACGCCGCCGAAAGTATAGCCCGAGAAACCGTTTTGAGCGTTTGTATAGCACGCTGAAACGTAGCCGCCGAAACTGTCGTACGAATAGCCGTGCGTGGTCGCGGAATGGAAAACGAGAAAAAGCATAAACGCCGTGAGCGATAAAGTCACGGCTTTTTTGACCGATATTTTTATTTTTTTACCGAATACGAGGTACTCGCCCAGATAAGCGCAAAGCGCTGTTACGAGCAACGAGCCGTAGCCGAAAGTACCGTACATAAACGTGCATATTGCCGCGCCGATACCAGCGAAAACGCCGCGAAAAGTGAGCAGCATTAAAAGCAGAATAACGCTGAAAAGCATTAAAGTCATACCTATCGTTTCGCGCGTGAATATATACGAAGTTTTTGCGCCCTTTTTGTCTTTATCGCGTTTCAATTCCGTTCTCCGAAAAAATTAATGTAATTATCCATTCCTTATTATATCATTTATTATTGAAAATAACAACAAAATAACAGCGGAAATTTCAATAAAAAACGGCGTGAATTAACCCGCCGTTTACGAATAATGATTCGTTGGTGTTTGCTGTAATCCGCTTTGCTATCTCGTAAATATCGCCTGCGCCGAGGAACAAAACCACCGAGTTTTTACCCGCTTGCGACAGAAAATCCGTTATATCGCGCGGGTCGTCGCCGTAGGTCGAATTTTTAAGATTTTGCGCTAAAGTAAGCGCGCTCCCCTCGTCGTCAAAGTACTCCCGCGCGGCGAAAGTACGGTAAATCATAAGATTTTTAATGCCGGACAGAACACCTATAAAATCGTTGAAAAGGTTCTTCGTGCGCGAGTACGTATGCGGCTGGAAAACCACGAAAAGGTCGTCCGCGCCGACGCTTTCGAAGGCGTTCAGAGCTGCTTTTATTTCAGTCGGATGATGGGCGTAATCGGCTATCCATTTCGCGCCGTTCACGCTCCCTATCTCCTCCATTCTGCGCTCTACGCCGCAAAAACTTTCCACGCCCGCTTTTATCGCCTCAAACGCAATACCGTCGGTATGCGCGGCGGCGGTTACGGCGAGCGCGTTCAGAACGTTATGCGCGCCGTAAACGCCAACTGTAATTTGCCCCAGCTCTTCGCCGCGGCAACACGCGGTAAACGTATAAATTCCCTTTTCGCATTTAACGCGGCACGCGCGGTAATCGGCGTTCTCTTCGTATCCGAAAGTTATTCCGTCAAGCCCGCAGCCGTATTTAACGACCGTTTTGCCCGCCGCCGACGAAAACGATTTATACGCTTCGCGTAAGTTTTCCTCGCTCCCGTAGCATTCCAGATGGTCGGGTTCAACATTGAGAATAACGGCGATGTCGGGCTTTAAATACAGAAAATTTTTTTTGTACTCGCAGGCTTCGGTTATAAAACGGTCGTTACCAGAAATAAAGAAATTCCCGAAATACGAATCCCTGCCGCCAGCGTGCATTGCGAATTTTTTACCTGCGGCGGCGTAAACGTGGGCGAGCATTGCCGTGCAAGTAGTTTTTCCGTGACAGCCCGCCACAGCGGTAACTTTTTTGAACAGTCCGCAAACTTCGCCGAGAAATTCGCCGCGCGAAAGCACTGTTTTTTTCAATTTCCGCGCCCTCACTATACGCGCATCGTCCGTATGAAAAGCGTCAGTGTAAACGAGAACGTCGTAGCCGTCAACGTTGATCTGGTCGTCGGAAAAAGAAATTTCCGCACCGAGCTTTAAAAGATTATCCGTATAAACGCTCTGCCGCGCGTCGTAGCCGCCCGTCTTTTTGCCCGAATACAGCATAAACCCGGCGAGCGCGCTCATACTCGTTCCGCCGATACCCAGAAAATAAAAAGAGGTATTATCGTTAATCAAGTCGTTTTGCATATTTAATTTTATTAAATTTTGGGAACAAATAGCACTTTTTTGATTTTTTTTGTGAAATTTGTCAAAAATTTTTGTAATAAGTGTTGAATTTACGAAAATTATATTGTACAATATAGGCAATGAAAGTATAATCTGGAAGGTGAAATTATGAAAATCTCAGATGTACGAATCAGATTAGTTAACAAGGAGGACAATAAACTCAAAGCAGTAGCGTCGATTACCATAGACGATTGTTTCGTAATCCACGACATCAAAATAATCGAAGCTGCCGAAGGCGCGTTTATTGCCATGCCCAGCAGAAAAACTAATGATGGCGAATATAAGGATATTGCACATCCGCTGAACACCGAGACCCGAGAACTTTTGAAAAAAGCAATCCTTAATGCTTACAATGATGAACTGATGAAATAAGTCATATTAAGTTTGCGTTAAATAATACTGAATTTGTAACAAAAACCGCACGCTCACGCGTGCGGTTTTTGTCGTATTTATAATTTAATCGTCGCGTTTTTTGCCGAAATTCTTCAACAGTTGCGCAAATTTGGGAATATTCTTTTCCGTAGGCCGCTCTATCCCCGTTTCTTCCGTACGCACCGGCTGAACGGGTTGTACAGGCTGCACCGGCGCAACGGGTTGCACGGGTTGCAAAGGCTGTACGTAAGTAGGTCTTTCAACCTGCAAAGGTTGCACGGGCTGTACGGGCTTATAGTACGGCTCGTTGACCGTCATTCTTCTGCCGTACGTTTCGGGATCGTAATAACCTGCACCTGAATAGGTCTTGGGCGCGTCGTCCTCACGTTTATCGTATTCGGGGAAACTCGTCGCAATAACGGTAATTTCCACTTCGTCCTGAACGTTGGGGTCTATTCTCGCGCCGAAAATAATGTTCGCCGAAGCGTCAACCACGCTCTTTACAAGCTCCGCCGCGTCTATAACCTCATCGATAGTCAAATCCTGTCCGCCGACGACGTTGAGAATAACGCCGCGCGCACCCTCTATAGTCGTTTCCAGAAGAGGACAGTTTACGGCTACTCTCACCGCTTCTATTATTCTGTTGTCGCCCTTGGCAACACCCACGCCGAGATGTGCCACGCCTCTGTCTTTGAGTATGGTCTTTACGTCCGCAAAATCGAGGTTAATAAGCGCGGGGTTTACGATAAGCTCGGTAAGCCCTTTAATGCTCTGTTTAAGAATCTCGTCCGCAACCCTCAAAGCCTCCGTCATCGGGGTGTTTTTGGGAACTACGGTCTTAATCTTATCATTGGGGATAACTATGAGCGTATCTACGTATTTTTTGAGGTTGTCAAGCCCTTTCGCGGTGTTTTCAAGGCGCTTTTTGCCCTCGAAACTGAACGGCTCTGTAACAACCGCAATAGTGAGAATTTTCATTTCCCTTGCTATCTTTGCGATTACGGGCGCCGCACCCGTACCCGTGCCGCCGCCCATACCCGCAGTTATAAACAAAAGGTCGGTTCCTTTGATTGCTTCGGTAAGCAAATCTTTGCTCTCTTCAGCCGCGTCTCTGCCTACTTCGGGATTTGCGCCCGCGCCAAGACCTTTGGTAAGATTTGCGCCTATCTGCAATTTGTTTTCGCAGGGAGAAAGCGTAAGTATCTGGTTATCGGTATTGACCACGTAATATTCCGCGCTGTTTATTCCCGCTTCCAACATTCGGTTTACGGCGTTGTTTCCCGCGCCGCCCACGCCTATGACTTTAATTTTTGCGTGACCGAGTCCGGGCGCGCCAAATCCGTGTAAATCGTTAAACATTTTAACCTCCGTTTAACCCAAAGTGTACAATTTGAATTTATTTATTCTGCAAAAGCGCCGCGTTAAGTAAACTCAACGACGACGAGAAATGCGGTTTGTCATAATAAGGCACTTTGGGCGAAATTATTTCCACGCTCTTTACGAGCCTGCCAGAAAGATGCTCCGCCGCGCCGCGCACGGTCTTTATTCCCTCGCCCGTAACGAGCAAAGGCTTAGAATCTATGTTCCTGCCCGAAAAATTCTGTCTGCATTCTTCTATGGTTTCGCAAATACCGTCCAATCCTTCACGCACAAGCTCGCGCACTTTCGAGGTCGCAACAGTATAAGTTTTACCCTCGTAAACACAATCCTCTTTTGCGTCGGGCTGCTCCTTGGCGTTGAGATTTACCGACGACAACAAGGTAGAAGCAACCTTAAACGGCACGTCAAGCTCCGTCATAAGATAAAACGCTACGTGCCCGATACCCACCGAAAAAGACTCGCTGTACAAAAGCCCGTTTCCGCAAACAACGCTGTAAGTTGACGAAATATAGCCAAGATCGAAAAGAACCGCACATTCGTCGCGCTTTTCCGGCTCGATAAGATACATAGCCTGAGCATAAACGGACGGAATGAGATTTACGGCGGTGATACCGGCAAATTTCGCAAAAACACCCGTCAAACAGCCGATAAACGACTTATTACATAGATAAAAGCAGGTTTTTCCGCGCAAGCTGTCGCTCACCGCACCAACGGGTTCTATGACCTTACGCTTGTCCGACAGCACGTAATAAACGCAACTGTGTCTGACCGTTTTCCACTTGCCGTCGTCCTCGGGACGGCTCATATTTACGAGAAGTTCGCAGTCGGAACGGGAGATCTTTTTCGCCGCGGGAAAGCTCAGCACCTTGTCCACGTTTATTATTTTCGTGAACTCGCCGGGGATACCCACAAAAAATTCCTTGACGCCGCCCGTAGCCGCAAGAGTGTTTTTCACGACTTCGGCAACCGCCGATTCAAAACCCGCCGTATCCAAAAGCTCGCCCTCGGCGTAACCGTCGTACGCGCAGGAATATTTACTTTTGATTATGAACGTATTGTTTACGCCCCGTTCGCCGACGATTGCAGTCAACCCGTCGGAACGTATATCAAGCACCGCCACGCATTTCGAGCGCATACCCGTCACTCCCACTATATTATATAATCTATTATATAATATCTGCTCCGCTATGTCAACCGAATGAAACAAAAAAAGCGGGAACGTCCCGCTTTTTAGATATGTCGATTAAATTTATAAATTGACGTTTTTTCCGTAGGTAGCTTCAACTACGCCTTCGGCGGTAATATGGCAGTAGATCGTGCCGCTCAACTTCTGCTCGCCCGTAAGCGACATAAACTCCTTCGCCGCTCGCGCGATTTTTTCCGCACCCGAATTCGCGTAGTCCTGCACTACCACGGTCAACCCGCAACGCAGAAAGAAGTTTAGTCTGTCCACGCCGATAGTCGACTGCGATTTAACGAGTTCCACTCTTTCCACCGCGGCGCGAATCGCCGAAAAATTTTCCTCCGACCCAAACACCGTACAAAGCCCGACAACCGCAGCGCGCTCGTCGTCCGTCGGAACGCCTTCGAGCACGACGAACGGCGCGCCGTCGCCGCCGAATAGCGCCTCGTTGATATTTTCTTCGGAAGCCCTTAGATATACGCCGTCCTCGTCGTAAACGTCAAAGCCGTTTGAACTCTTTACAGCGTAAGTCGCTCGCCGCTCTTTCACGGTCACGTTCAGCGTACAGGGATAAACTTTTTTAAAGTTTTCCAGAACGTACTTTCTCTGAGCGCCGTTTACGGTAAATTCCTTTTCCACGCATTCGCGCACATCGGTTTCGTCGACGAAGGAAATGACTTTGCCCTCGCATTCTTCCGATACGGAAAGTTTAATTTCGGAAATTGCCGCCTTCGCATCCTCCTCGCCCGAATAGGAAATTATGCTGACGTTGACGTTCCTTACTGAGTAAACGACCCCTATGCCTATGGCGAGCGCGGAAAGAAAGACCATCGCAATCAATAAAGCTGTTATTTTTCTGACGTATTTCATTCCTATAACTTATACGGACACCCTTACTATATCCCCGCCGAGTTTGCGGATTTTGTACTCGAAAGCGCCGTAACCCCTGTCAATATGGGAAATATCGAGAACGCTGCTCATGCCGTCGGCGGCGAGCGCCGCAGTAACGAGCGCAGCTCCTCCGCGCAAGTCGTGCGCAACGACCGTAGCGCCTTTGAATCTCTCCACCCCGCGAACGAACGCGTTACGGTTTATCACTGTTATATCCGCGCCCATTTTCCTCAGCTCGGGCACGTATTTAAACCTCGTTTCAAACAAGTTTTCGGTGATAATCGACTGCCCGCGGCAGATACAACAAAGCGTGGTGATCTGTGCCTGCAAGTCGGTGGGAAATCCGGGATACGGCTGCGTTTCTACGCTCTTGACCGAAGTCAGCCTTCTGTGATTTTCCAAAACTATTTTATCATTGTTTACGTGTATTTTGCAACCGTTTTCCCGTAATTTGTGCAAAAGCGAGCTCAGATTTTCCGCGCAGACGCGCGTAAGCTCCACTTCGCCGCCGCACATTGCCGCGGCAATGAGAAAAGTTCCCGCTTCTATTCTGTCGGGAATAGGCAAAAATTCGCAGCCATTCAGCTCGTTCACACCCTCGATAACCACCGTACCGCTGCCCGCGCCTCGCACTTTCGCGCCCATACAGTTGAGAAGTTTCTGCAAGTCCTCTATCTCGGGTTCGCGCGCCGCGTTTTTTATCACGGTAGTGCCTTCCGCCTTTACGGCGGCAAGCATTATATTTTCGGTTGCGCCCACGCTCGGACAATCGAGCATTATTTCGTTTCCGCGAAGTTTATCGCATTTGCAAATTATGTATCCGTTTTCCTCGGTTATGTCCACACCGAGACGTTTAAGCCCCGTCAGATGCAAATCCACGGGACGAAGCCCTATGTCGCAACCGCCGGGATAGGCTATTTTAGCCATATGAAATCGGGAAATAACCGAACCGAGCAAAAACAGCGACGAACGCAGTTCGTGCGCAAGTTCGCTTGGTATCTCGTAACAGTCCGCGCATGAACTGTCGATTATAAGATTGCACCCGTCGAAAACAGTCCTGCAACCCAGACGCGACAAAATTTTAATCATATTTTTCACGTCGGTAATGTCGGGAATACTGAGTATTTTAACCTTTTCATCCGTCAGAACGGTGGCGGCAAGCAAGGGCAAAACGGAATTTTTAGCCGTTTGAACGTCCACGCTTCCGTAAAGTTTATTTCCACCGTTTATTACGTATTTTTCCATATTTGACTCCGTTGTAGTAAATATAGCCAAACGCGCGGGTCTGGCTAAGCAAACGTAAGTTGCCTCAATTCATTATACGGGTAAAACGCCGCCGTTGTTACCCCCGCGAAACGTTGTAAAGCACCCCCATCGACGCCATAGTTATGATGAGCGAGGTGTTCCCGCTGCTTATAAGCGGAAGCGGCAAACCCGTTGGAGGTATCGCGCCGCTGACGACGAGCGCGTTCACCGCAACCTGAATGCCGTAAACGAGCGTAAACCCCGCCGCAAGTAAAAACCCGAACCTGTCTTTGCAGTTTTTGGCTATTCTGAAACCGCGGTAAATGATAAATCCGCAAGCAAGAAAGAATAGAAGCAGACCGATAAACCCAAGTTCTTCGCCCATTATCGCAAGTATAAAGTCGCTTTCGGCAAAGGGCAAAAACCTGTATTTCTGCGTAGAATTGAACAGCCCCGTACCGAAAAAACCGCCGTTGCCCAAAGCGTAAAGCGACTGTATTAACTGATAGCCTTCGTCTTTCGGCGAAGCCCACGGGTCTATAAACGCGCTGAGTCTTTGCAGACGGTACGGCTCGAGGATAATCAGAACGGGCACCGCGACGACGAATGGCACGAGAATTACGGCGAAAGTTTTGAGATTCGTACCGCAAAGAAATACAAGCCCGAGCATTAAGAGCCCCACGCACATAGTAATGGACATATTCGGCTCGATTATAATCAAAAGACAAAAACCAATGCCCACGCCGAGCACGGGCAAAACGCCGCGCACGGTCTTTACTTTCTCATAATTTTTTGCAAAGTACGCCGCGGCAAACAGCGCAAAAGCATACTTTGCTATCTCGGAGGGTTGTATGGTCACGCCGCCGAAACCTATCCAGCGCGTCGCGCCGTAGTTTGTAATTCCCAGCCCCGGCACGAAAACGAGCGCAAGCAGAATCGCGGCTATGATAATCGCGGGATACTTGAATTTGGCTAACTTTCTGTACGGCAGAAAGCACGTTCCTACCATAGCCGCTATACCGAGCGCAACGCCGAGCAACTGCTTTTTTACGAAATAAAGCGCGTCGCCGTACTGCACTTCCGCGGTATACGAGCTTGCCGAATAAATCATAACGCACCCGAAACACGCCATCAGCGCCACGCATATTAAAAGCGGGATGTCTCCCGCTTTTTTTCCGCCGTTACTCTTCATTTATCTTCCCGACTATTTCCCTGAACGCGTCGCCGCGCTCTTCGTAGTTTAAAAAGCTGTCAAAACTCGAACTCGCGGGGCTTAAAAGCACGGTTTGACCGGGCTTTGCCGTAAACTGCGCCACCGCAACCGCCGTTTTGAACTCCGAACAGAGCGAAAAACTTACGAACTCGGCTTTTATTGCCGCGTTAAGCATTTTCAATCTGTTTTCGCCGTAAATTACGGCGTGAACAACGGGGCTTGACTTCAAGCCCTCGAAAAGACGGACGTAATCTTCGCCTTTATCCTTGCCGCCGAGAAGAAGCACCGTCGGCGAGTTCATAGCCTGAACGGCTTTTAACGTCGCGTCGGAATTGGTGCCCTTGCTGTCGTCAACGTATTTAACTCCGTTAACCTCGCGCACCAGCTCGATTCTGTGCTTGACTCCCTTGAAAGCGCATATTGCGCGGCTTGCCGCGGCTTTGTCCACACCCATCGCCCCTGCGACGGCTACGCACGCAAGCGCGTTGTAGACGTTATGTACCCCACCCAAAGTCAGATCGTTCAAATCGAAATACTTCTCGCCTTTGTAATAAATTCCGCCGTTTTCGAAGTACGCGCCGTCAACATGCGACTGCATTGAAAAATATACGACTTTTGCACGCGTACCCGCGGCAAACGCCCTTACCGTGGGGTCGTCATAATTGAGCACGGCGTATTCGCTCTCGCGCAGGTTGCGCAGAAGTTTGGATTTAAGGAAAACGTAGTTCTCCATATTGTAATGGCGGTCGAGGTGGTCCTCGGTTATATTGGTTATGACAGCAACATGCGGGCGCAGGCTGGTGAGCGTTTCAAGCTGGAAAGACGAAATTTCTATTACCGCGTAGTCACTGAAAGAAAGATTTTCAACCTCTCTTATAAGAGGATTGCCGTTGTTTCCGCACGCAACGCTCTTATAGCCTGCCGCAAGAAAGATTTCGTTGAGCATCGATACGGTAGTGGTTTTGCCGTTCGTGCCCGTAACCGCAACCGCAGCGGCGCGCAGGAACATAGCCGCAAGTTCCTCCTCTCCGATAATGAGCTTACCCTGTCTTTTGAAAGTTACGGGCAACGCGTTATCTATGGGTATTCCCGGACTTAAAACGAGAATATCGCAGGTGTTAATCGCCTCTTCGAGCGTTTGACGGGTTACCGTATGCGCGCCGATCGCCGCAAGTTCGGCAATTACCGAAGAAATTTTATCGGTAACCACGTCGTCGTAAACATAGACGTCCGCGCCGCGCTCAAGCAAAAAGCGGGCGCTGCTTTCTCCCGAAACCGACATACCCGCTACGAAAAATTTCTGACCTTTAAAATACATAATACCTCACCAAAAAATCAACGAAAATATTCCGACAAGGCAAGTTATCGCAAAATATGCGTAAGTTATTTTGCATTCCGTGTGCCCTTTCATCTGGAAATGATGATGAACGGGCGCCATAAGAAATATCCTACGCCTTGTCCGTTTATAATATATGACCTGTATGATGACCGATATTCCCGAAATTACGAACATTATTCCAAGTAGCGGAATATATAGCGAATTTCCCGAAAAAACCGAAACGCACGAGATGAAACCGCCCAGAGCAAGCGAGCCGGTGTCACCCATAAACACCGCCGCTTTATTGGTATTAAATATGAGAAACGCCGCAACCGCACCCACGCCGATAAAGCAAAGCAAGCCCGTATCCGAGCCGCGCAACGCCAGCATTATACCCATAATAAGCAGATACGCACAGCTCGTCCCTCCCGCAAGCCCGTCAAGCCCGTCCGTGAGATTTACGCAATTGACCGTTGCGATAAAAATAAACACGACGAGAGGAATTATTCCCCAGCCTATATCGACTGAGATTTTAGAAAAAGGGATATTCAGCGCGGTTTTGCCGTTGAAATAGCAAAAAAGCGCGGCGACGATTGCTATGGCAACCTGAAAAATTATCTTCTGGTAGGGTTTAAGCCCCTCGTTTTCCTTATGATAAATTTTAAGAAAATCGTCTAAAAAACCCACGACGGTAAAACTCGCCGTAATAGTAAGTATGAGATTTGTTTCGCGGTTGCCGAAGCCGAGCATACAAAGCCCAACGATAATAATCGCGCAAATAAAGGCGAGACCGCCCATCGTGGGCGTTCCGCCTTTGCTTTTATGTTCTTTTACGTAGCCGAGTATATACTGACCGGCTTTCATTCGTTTCAAAAGCGGCAGTATCAGCATCATCAACAGTGCCGAAGCCGCAAACGCGCAAAGAAGCGCGATAAATATTTTCTGCATATTAAAAACGTTACGTTCCGATTATGTTTCTTATTACCGTATTGTCATCATAACTGTGTTTTATACCCATAATTTCCTGATAATGCTCCCCGCCCTTGCCCGCAACGAGAAGAACATCGCCCTTTTCAAGCAGTCTTATGGCGTATTCGGTAGCAATATCCCGTTCGGTGACGGCAACGTACTTTTTACCCGTGCGCCGAACCCCGACCTCGATTTCGCCGATAATGTCGAATGGGTCCTCGAACCTCGGATTATCGGAAGTGATTATGCAGAAATCGGCGTATTTTGCCGCCGTTTCACCCATAAGCGGGCGTTTCGACCTGTCACGGTTGCCGCCGCAGCCGAAAAGACAGTAAAGTTTGCCCGCGCAGAGTTTTTTAAGAGAGCGCAACGACTTTTCCAGCCCGTCGGGCGTGTGCGCAAAGTCCACGAAAATATCCGCGCCGTTATACTTGGCTACGTGTTCGAGCCTGCCCGAAACGCTTTTAAGCGCGTACAACCCCTTGGCTATATCGGCAATACTCACGCCGAGCATTTTCGCACAAGCCGCGGCGGCCATAGCGTTGTAAACGTTGTGTAATGCGGGCAGGCAAAGCCTGATTTCGTAAAGGTCGTCCTCGAGATTGAGCACGAACGACGTCCCAGTCAGATTCTCGAGCACGTCAACGGCGAAAACGTCGGCAGGGTTTTTAAGGCCGTAACTCACCGCGCCGCCAACGGTTTTAAGCATTTCGACACCCAGCGCGTCGTCGGAGTTTATAACGGCGCGTTTACACCTGCCGTCTTTAAACATCAGCTTTTTACAATCGGCGTAGTCCTTCATATTCCCGAAGAAATCGAGGTGGTCCTGCGTGCAGTTGGTGAAAACGCCGACCTCGAATGTAATTCCGAAAATTTTATCGTAGTAGAGCGCGTGCGCCGAAACCTCGGCAAAAACGTACTCCACGCCGCTTTTCGCCATATCCGCAAGCACGGAAAAAAGATATACGGGGTCGGGCGTGGTCAGCTCGGGCGCGATAAATTTACCGCAGTAAGATATACCGAGCGTGCCTATCGTCCCCGCGGTTTTGCCGCATTGGTTGAAAATCGAAGCCAGCATATAAGTCGTGGTCGTCTTGCCGTTAGTGCCAGTCACCCCCACGATTTTCAGTTTCTTGTCGGGGAACCCGTAAAAGGCGCGCGCCGCCCTTGCCACCTGCCCTCTACCGTCCTTGACTATTATCTGCGGGAGAGCGCATTCAAGCGGTTTTTCGCACACGACGGCGACCGCGCCGCTTGCCGTTACTTCGGCTATATATTCGTGCGAATCGTATTTTCCGCCCTCGTAACAAAAGAACAAATCGCCCCTGACGACTTTCTGGCTGTCGGTACAAAGTCCGCTCACTTCAACGCTTTGATCGCCCGTCGTTTCCTTCACTTGTAAGTACTTTGAAAGTTCGTTAAGTTTCATAAGTCATACGTACCGTTGAATGTTTTTGATTTTGATTATGTCCTCGAAAATTTCCTTTGCAACGGGCGCGGCGACCGCGCTTCCGTAGTAAGTGCCCTGCGGCTCGTCTACTACGATAAGCGCAAGATATTCGGGGTTGTTTGCGGGAAAGAAGCCGCAGAACGACGAAACGTACTTACCTTGCGCAAGATGTCCGTCCTCGAATTTCTGCGCCGTTCCCGTCTTACCGCCTACCCGATAACCGTCTATGAACGCTTTTTTACCGCTGCCCTCGGTTACTACGCCTTCAAGCATTTCGGCAAGCATTGCAGAGGCTTTTTCGCCTATTACTTTGTTTTTAAGCACGGGTTTGAACTCCGAAACGGTCTTACCGTCGGCGGACACTATGGCTTTGAGCAAGTGCGGAACATAGTAGTTGCCGCCGTTCACTGCCGCGGCAACAGCGCAAGCGAGTTGCAGACCCGTAACCGCAATCGTCTGCCCGAATCCTATACGGGCAAGGTCGCAATCACGAACGGCGGTCTGAGGAACAAGCATTCCCAAAGCTTCGCCATTGAAGTCTATGCCCGTAACGTTGCCGAATCCGAAAGCGCGCAAATAGTTATAGAAAACTTCGTTGCCGAGCGAGAGCGCCATATCCGTAAAACACGGGTTGCAGCTATTGTTCAGCGCAGTTGCGAGAGTCTGGTTTGAATGTTTGCCGTTGGAATGGTCCGACCAGCATTTGATTTTCGTGCCGTCTACGCTCCTCGTGCGGCTGCCGTTGAAAACGTACGAGGGTGAAAACGCCTTGGAATTGCCGTTCAGATATTCCTCGAGATTTGCCGCCGCCGTCACTACTTTGAAAGTCGAGCCCGGCTCGTAAATATCACTGACGAGAGCGTTCCTCGAATAGGCGTTAAGCAAGTCTTTATCGTCGCGCGGCACGTCGTTGAGGTCGTAAGACGGATAATTCGCAAGCGCGAGCACGTCGAAATTCCGTGGATTTAAAACGATACATGATACGGCTTTCGCGCCGCTGGACGCGTAAACGCTACGCATTGCGTCCTCGGCGGCGAGCTGAATATCCATATCGATAGTCAGTCTGATCCCATCACCGTCCTTCGCTTCGCTGTAAACGACGACCGAATTTTCCGTTTCCACGCCGATAATGTCCGTCGTGTAGGTAATTTCGCCGTTTTTACCGCCTAAAACGTTGTCGTAATACTTTTCCACACCCGAAAGCCCCGTGCCGTCGTTAGCCGTAAAGCCGAGCACCTGACAAAGCGCATCGTTGTAAGTATAATTGCGGGAATTGTCGCGGGAATAATAAACGCCCGGCAAATCGTAAGAAACGAGCTTTTCAACGTTTTCTTTACTCGTTTGCCTGACGATCGTCACTTCCGATACCTTTCCGCTCAGTTTTTCAAGCACGGACTTTGGATCGAGCGAGAAAATGCCGCCGAGAACCGTCGCCGCATACTCTTTATCCTTAACGGCGTTGGGGCGTACGAAAACGCTATAAGTTGATCTGTTGCCGGCAAGCACCGTGCCGTTTCTGTCCGTTATCAAACCGCGAGCGGCGATAACGGGTA
>CATLAR010000029.1 GCA_949878495.1 uncultured Christensenella sp. | reverse complement strand
CGTGACGAGCACGTCGCCGGGGTAGAAATATTCGAGGTCGGAAGTGTCGTCGGGGAAGCCGAGCGTAGAGAACGGCCACAGCGCCGACGAGAACCAGGTATCGAGAACGTCCTCGTCCTGAGCGAGGTTCTTACCCCCGCATTCGGGGCATATATGGGGGTCTGTCTTGGCGCAGATCTCTTTTCCGCAGTCCGCGCAATACCACACGGGAATGCGGTGTCCCCACCAGAGCTGGCGCGAGATGCACCAGTCCTTGACGTTCTCCATCCAGTTATAGTAAATCTTTGCGAAACGCTCGGGTACGAAGGATATCTTCTTGTCCGTAACCGCGTCGATTGCGGGACGGGCGAGCTTTTCCATTTTGACAAACCACTGCTTGGAAATAATCGGTTCAACCGTCGCGCCGCAACGGTAGCAATGCCCTACGTTGTGAACGTGCGGCTGGATTTTGACGAGCTTGCCGCTCTCTTCAAGGTCTTTTACAAGCAGTTTCCTGCATTCGTATCTGTCCAGTCCCTCGTACTTGCCCGCGTTGGAGTTCATAGTTCCGTCGTCGTTCATAACGCGGACCTGCGGCAGGTTGTGGCGCAAGCCGACCTCGAAATCGTTGGGGTCGTGGGCGGGCGTGATTTTGACGCAGCCCGTGCCGAACTCCATATCCGCGTGTTCGTCGCCGACTATGGGTATGGGCTTGTTTACAACGGGAAGAATTACGTTCCTGCCGATATATTTATTATAGCGTTTGTCGGCGGGGTTGACGGCTACCGCCGTGTCGCCGAACATAGTTTCGGGGCGGGTGGTGGCGACTTCCAAAGAAACGTCCTCACCCTCGACCGCGTAGTTTATATGCCAGAAATTGCCGTTTTCTTCGGAATACTCGACTTCCGCGTCCGACAGCGCCGTTTTACAGCACGGACACCAATTTATTATACGGCTTCCGCGGTAAATAAGTTTTTTGTTGTAGAGGTTGACGAACACCTCGCGCACGGCTTTGGAGCATTTTTCGTCCATAGTGAAAGTAAGGCGTGACCAGTCGCAGGAAGAACCCAGCTTTTTGAGCTGGTTGACTATCCTTGCGCAGTACTCGTCTTTCCATTCCCAGACGCGCTTTAAAAACTCTTCTCTGCCGAGGCTTTCCTTGCTCTCCCCCTCCGCCTTGATTTTTTCGACGACCTTGACTTCGGTAGCTATCGAAGCGTGGTCGGTGCCGGGCAACCAGAGGGCGCAATAGCCCTGCATACGCTTGAAACGGACAATGGTGTCCTGCAAAGTTTCGTCCATTGCGTGCCCCATATGAAGCTGACCCGTTATATTGGGCGGGGGCATCATTACGGTAAAGGGAACTTTGTCGTCGTCGCGCACGGCTTTGAAACAGCCGCCCTCTTCCCATTCCCTGTAAAGCCTGTCCTCGAATTCCTTGGGATTATAAGTTTTTTCCATTTTTCTCTCACCTTGCCTATTTTCTGAACGACAGCGTATAGTCGCCCTGTCTGAGTTCCAGAACCGTATCATTTAAACGCGCCGAAACCAAGTTGCCGTTTTCGTCCGTGAGAACTACGAGATT
This sequence comes from uncultured Christensenella sp., assembly GCA_949878495.1. Classification (GTDB taxonomy): domain Bacteria; phylum Bacillota; class Clostridia; order Christensenellales; family Borkfalkiaceae; genus Coproplasma. The sequence continues at coordinate 12,245 of CATLAR010000029.1, read as the reverse complement.
GCCGCCCGATTCCCAAGTACCGGATTTTGTTTCGCCTTTTGAAACGAGTTCGAAAGTGCCGTCCGCGTTAAGAGTTAACGTTGCGAAATCGGAAGTAAGTACTTCGCCGTCGGGCAAAGCGTCGCCTATGCCGAAAGTTTCTTCGCCGTTCGATGCAGCGTAAAATTTATATACGCCCGCAAGCCCCGAGTTTACGTTGTCGTTGTCGCCGTCGCTTCCGTCTGGAACAGAATCTTCATTCTTTATATTTCCGTCAAGCGTTACCGCCAAAAGGTCTTTTATTATCTTCTCGCCCTTAAAATCTACGCCCGCGCTGCCCGGTTTGCCGGGGTCGCCGTTGTCGCCTAAACTACCTGATCCGGCGTGCCCGCCCTCGCCGGGGCTGCCTCCGAGGCAAGAAAATTCACCGCTCGTACAGAGCAAAACGCGCTCCGCTATAAAACCCGTGCCGCCGTTTCCGCCCCGACCGCCATCGCCTGCTTTGGTGTTGCCCCAGCCGGGAGAGCCGCCCTTGCCGCCCATTCCGCCCATTCCGCCGAAACAGTCGAGGTTGGCGTTGCCCTCGATAACGACGTGTCCGAGTGAAGCTCCCGGCGTTCCGTCTCCGCCCTTACCGCCTACGCCGCCCGCGTTTAACAGACCGCCGCCCGTTTCACCTCTGGCTCCCATCTCGCCCTCATTGCCTCTCAGCTCGTTTCCGCTTTCACCGAGAGAACGGAGAATTACGCACGCTTCCGCGCGGTTGACCGAGCCTTCTTCCAGTCTGAGATCGTAAAGCTTCACGTCGTGAAGCTCGATAATGAGCGGACGGGAACGCATTGCAATTTTAACGCCGTTGAAATAGCCGTATTCGTCGCCTTTGAAAACGGCTTTTTCCACGCTGCCGGGAATGGTTACGCCTTCCCTGTCGTCGTCGCCGTACTCGGCGTAGTTCGCGCCGCCCTCGGGAATAGCGGTAAACTCAACCAGAGCCGCTTCCGATTTGGCTTTGACTTCGCCGTTTACCACGTTGAGCGCCGTCACACTGAGCTGACCGCCCGCTTCGGGGTTGGTCACGCGGATTTCGCACTCGGTCGTGTAAACGCTTTCGCCGCCCGTTCTGACGAGATATTTATTCGCGCCGTCCACCTCGTTCCAGGAATAAATACTGCCGTATTTCTCTAAATAGGGCGTGTCGAGAACGTCGCTCTTAAACAGAAAACAACCCGCGGAGAACACGGCGATTAAGGTTGCGGCGCACGCGGCGACCGCCGTTACAAATTTTAATATCGAGCATTTTTTCATATATCTATCATTATAAATCAAATCGTCTCGGTTGTCAAACGCTGGCGGCGCGCGCATAAAATGTATTATCAAAATTTTAAGGAGTTAAATTATTTACTTTGAAAAAGAAATTTATGTACTTAGCGCTCGCGCTGTGTCTTGCGCTTGCGATACCTTTTTCGGTTGCAGGCTGTAAAAAAGGCGACGGAAAAGTCGTCAGAATCAACGAAGTCACGCATTCCGTATTCTACGCGCCCCTTTATCTTGCGGACGCGCTCGGTTATTTTAAGGACGAGGGCTTCGATATAGAGCTTACCAACGGCGGCGGCGCGGATAAAACTATGGCGGCGGTGCTTGCGGGCGGCGCGGATATTGGCTTTTGCGGTCCCGAAGCCGTAGTTTATACTTATCTGGGCGGCAGCGACGACTGCCCCAAAGTGTTCGGTCAGCTCACCAAGCGCGACGGGTCTTTCCTCGTAGGGCGCGAAAAGGAAGACAACTTCGACTGGAACTCGCTCGCGGGCAAAAAAGTGCTTGCCGGCAGACCGGGCGGCGTGCCGTTTATGACTTTCAGTTACGTCTGCAAGGATATTGACGTGGAATATATAACCGAAGTCAGCTTCGATTCTATGACTGCGGCGTTCGACGGCGGCGTGGGCGATTACTGCACTATGTTCGAACCCGTGGCAAGCGATTTCGAAGCGGCGGGCAAGGGCTATATCGTGGCTTCCGTAGGCGAAGAGGCGGGCGAAATCCCCTACACCTGCTTTATGGCTAAATCGAGCTATATCGAGAAAAACGGCGACGTAGTCGAAGGACTGCTGCGCGCGATAACCAGGGCGGTCAAGTACGTGAACGAAACGGATTTGGACGTTCTTACGGAAAAACTTACGGGATACTTTGCAGGCGTGTCTGCGGAGAGCGTGAAAAAATCGCTTGAAAGCTATATTTCCATCGACGCCTGGGTCGACAATATGGCAATGCGCGAGAGCGCGTTCAACCGCTTGCAGGACGTTATCGAGCTTGCGGGCGAGCTTGACAGACGCGTAGCGTTCGGCGATATCGTTTTAACGCAAACCGCGCAGAAGGTTTACGACGAGATTTATGCTTGAATTTAAGAGCGTATCGTATACGTATCATACTAAAGAGGGCGAAACGACAGCCGTTTCCGACCTGAATTTCACCGTGGAAAACGGGCAGTTCGTGTCCGTAATCGGTCCTTCGGGGTGCGGAAAAACTACGATTTTGTCGCTTGCGGCGGGGCTTATCGCCCCGTCGTCGGGCGAGGTCGGGCGAGGCGACGGCGAGTTCGGGTATATGCTTCAAAGGGACGCGCTGTTCCCGTGGCGGTCGGTCGAGGGGAATATCTTTCTGCCGCTCGAAGTCAAAAAACGCAACACCCCCGAAAAGCGCGCGCGGGCTCTGGAACTTGCCGAAAAATACGGGCTGAAAGACTTTTTGAAAAAGTCGCCCAACCAGCTTTCGGGAGGAATGCGGCAGCGCGTAGCGCTGATAAGAACGCTTGCCGCCGAACCCGCCATTCTGCTTCTCGACGAGCCGTTCTCGGCGCTCGATTACCAGACGAGACTGGAAGTCTGCGACGACGTGCAGAGGATTATCAAGAGCGAGAAAAAGACGGCGTTGCTCGTTACCCACGACATATCCGAGGCGATAGCGCTCTCCGACAAGGTGGTAGTGCTGTCCAAGCGGCCCGCGACGGTCGTAAGCGAACATACGATAGATTTCGGCGGGAACTGCCCCAAAACACGGCGGGAATGCGCGGAATTTTCGGTTATGTTCGAGCTTTTGAGGAAAGAACTCGGCATTTAGTTCCCCCTTTAAAGAGGATTTAAACTTATGAAAAACCCTACCTACTCACGCGAGCACATCGCGTACCTGAAAAAACAAAGAAACAAAAAAATCATAGTACATTTTTCGCGCGTTCTGCTGCTTGCCGCCGTGCTCGGCATTTGGGAAATCTGCGCGCAATGCAAGGTAATAGACCCGTTCATAACCAGCTCGCCCTCGCGCGTGATAAAGACGCTCGGCAATCTCTACGCAGACGGCACGCTGTTTTACCACATAGGCATTACGCTGATGGAAACGCTCGTAGGCTTTGCTCTGGCGGTGGTGCTGGGCTACGCCGTGGCGATAGTGCTGTGGTCGAGCGACACGGTAAGAAAAGTGCTGGAACCGTACGTCGTGGTTTTGAACTCGCTGCCGAAAATCGCGCTTGGTCCGCTTATTATTATCTGGATAGGCACGGGCTACGACGCAATAATATTTATGACGGTGCTCGTTTCGATTATCGTCTGCATTATGAATATGCTTACGGGATTTATCGGCGTGGACGCAACGAAAATGACGCTGATGCGGTCGATGGGCGCAAGCAAGCTGACCACGCTAAGAAAGCTGGTTATTCCCGCTTCGCTGCCCGCGCTTATGAATACGCTGAAAGTCGCCGTGGGGCTGGCTTGGATAGGCTCGATTATGGGCGAATACATCGTATCGAAAGCGGGGCTTGGATATCTTATAGTTTACGGCGGGCAGGTGTTCAAACTCGACCTCGTAATGACGGCTACCTTCATTTTATGCGTACTTGCGGGCGGAATGTACGGGATAATCTCGCTCATAGAAAAATACGTGACGAGAAATTAATTTACAGTGAAATTAAACGCGGGGGCTTGCGCCCCCGCGTTCTTATTATATTATAACCGCTATTATAGTTATCGCTGCGGCGCTTGCCGCGGCGATTTTTACGGATTTTTTAATGCATTTTATTAATCTTTCCATTAAACCGCGCTCCTGAGCCTCTCACGGGTGTTAAGTCCGCGCATTCCGTTCAGCTCCACGAAAAGCCTGTCGCTGTCCGAAAGGTTGATTTCCTCCCCTTTATGCACGAAATATAACTCGCCTTCGTGGCGCTCCCTGATAATTTGTTTCTGTCTTTCAATATATGCCGTAAAGTTCATTTCCGTTACACTCCTTGTCCGAGGCGCCTGCCCCGCTTTTCTTTTACACGCTCATCTTACCATATTATACTTGACAAATACTGTCATATATGATAAAATTTTTTTAAAGAATTTCAAAAGATATTTACGGTTTAGATTACGCCCCGACTCGGGCGTTTAGAACCTTTGGAGTGAAAAATAATGAAATACGACGTAATGCTGAAAATTTTAATGCTGCTGCTACAAAAACGCAAAATCACCGCAAACGAGCTTGCGGCGAGGTACGACGTTTCGGTGCGCAGTATTTACAGATACGTTGACGAGCTGATAATATGCGGCGTACCCATCGACGTTGCGCGCGGGCGTTACGGCGGGCTGACGATTGCCGACACCTACCGTCTGCCGACGGGGTATTTCACGCGCGAGGAATACGGCGTTATCATAAACGCGCTCAACGCTATGGCTTCGCAAATCTCCGACGAAAACGTTACTTCGGCGCGCGAAAAGCTGGAAAGCAAGCAAAAGAGCGAAAAACGGGACTCTTCCGTCTGCGGGAACATAATAATCGACGGCGGGACGTGGGCGGGCAGCAAAAAGTTCACGGACAAAATGCGCGTTTGCGAACAGTCCGTGAACGAAAGAAAGAGTATTTACGTTGATTATATTTCGCGCAGCGGCGAGCATACGAGGCGCATTATCGACCCGCACGCGCTCGTTTTCAAACAAAACGTCTGGTACGTATGGGCGTTTTGCCACACGAAACAGAGTTTCAGAACCTTTAAAATCGGCAGAATAAAGTCCGCGACGTTCACGGACAAAACTTTCGTAAGACGGGAATTTACCCGCGACGACGTAGACCTGAACTTCGTTTACGATAAATCGAAGTTTACCGAAGTTACGTTCGAGATCGCAAAAAGCGCGCTTGCGGACGTTGAAGAATGGCTGGGCATAGACAACATAGAGCCGCGCGGCGACGGGTTTACCGCAACTTTGGCGCTGCCCGACGACGGCGCTTTGGTAAATAAAATTTTAGGCTTCGGCGGCGGGGTAAAAGTAGTTTCGCCCGAGCCGCTGAAAGCCCGCGTTGTTGCCGCCGCACGAAAAATCGCCGAAAGTTAACACCTCATCAGTCAACTTCCTTGACAGCTTCCCCTCAAGGGTAAGCCAAGACGGGTGAGACGTCTTTCACCAAGGGAGCGTTTCGCCGCCGAGGATGTGAAAATGCAGATGGAACACCGTCTGCCCCGCATCCACGCCCTGATTCACGACGAGCCGGTACCCGCTTTCGCAGCCGTTGGCGCGCGCGATTGCAGGTATTTTAGTCAGCATATACGCCACGGTCAGGGCGTTTTCGTCGCCTTCTTCGGGCAACGACGGGAAATGCGCCTTGGCAATAGCCAACAAATGCACTTTCGCCTTTGGCTCTATATCCTTGAATACGAGCATTTTATCGTCCTCGTATACCTTTGCCGAGGGAATCTCCCCAGCCGCTATTCTACAGAAAATACAGTTCTTATCGGTCATCGTCTTTCCTCCCCGATTTGATTTTCAAAATTATTACCGCCGCCGTTCCCCCTGCGGCGACTGCAGCCGAAGCTACGCCGAGCGCAAGCGCGATAGCGTACGGCGCGACAGCGGACACTTTCTCGATTACCTTAAAACGCCCGCTCTCCGCATCGTAATTGACTCCCGCTTCAGCTAAATGGAAGTACTCCACAGTTTTAACGACCTCGGGCGGGTCGACGGGTTCGGACGGTTCTTCGGGCGGGTCGACGGACTCGGAGGGCGGCTCGGGATCGTCACCGACCGGCTCGTAATTGGGCGGATAACCGTAATACACGGTCTTACTGCCGTCCGAATAAATAGTCATACGGCGGCAATAATGTACCTTGCCGTCTATTTTAACGCCGACGGCGGAAAGCTCCGCGCTTTCGCCGAACTCGTAAACGTAATAATAATCGTAGCCGCCCGCCGCGACTTTCTGGGTAGCGCACTTTAATTTGCCGTTCTCGATAAACTGCGAATAGTCGGCGGCGGCGCCGTCGTAAAGCCGCGCCCAATCCGCCGCGAGAGGCTTGTCATTTTGAATAAACGCAATAAACTCGCCGTCGCTACCGAAATAACTTACGAGCGATTTTTCTTCGAACTGCAACGCGCAACCCGCGCAGGTAGCGGCGCTTACGAATACCGCGCACAAAACCGCGGTAACGTTGCCAGCGTGCGAGAGTTTGCTTTTGCGCGCGAGCGGGACATTCGCCCGTTCTTCTGTCGTACGCTTTATACAGCCGAGCTCGGCGTACGAACGACGGAGCATTAGCACGACCATTGCGACTATACCCGCGACGACGACAGCTTCGATAACCCAACCCGCGTTAAAACCCTCCAAAAAGCGGAAGCCGTCCGCATAAAAAGGCACGTCGGCAAGATAATGGAGAAGCATACTTGCTACTACCACGCCGTAAAAGCGGAAATTCAGCCAGGGTTTTTTAAACGCGGCGAACGCCCAGCAGATAACGCCCGTCCACGGCGCGTGCGACCAGAAGCACGAAAAACCGCGTCCGACGGACATAAGCACGACCCAGGTATCGCCCGACAGATAGTTCCCGCCGTAAGCGTAAATGTAGCCGAAGTCCTCGAAAACCGAATAACCCGTTCCGACCGCAATACCTATGAGAAAGCACGCGAACGGGTACTTTTTACGCAAAATTATTATAACCGGCAACGCCGCCGCCATTTTTGCAAGCTCTTCCAGAAAGCCCGTCCAGAGATATGACACCCACGGGTTATCGTGCCCGCCGTAAACGAATTCGTAACCGACGAGAGTAAGCGCGGAAGACAGCACGCCTCCGACGACCGCCAGCGCCGACAGAGTCAGAAAACTTATATCGCGGCGAGGATTGAGTTCGTAAAAGAAAATCAGAAGCGGAACGTTTGCGAAAAGCCCGCCGAGCGCCACCGCCATAGTAAACGCAGACGAGTAGTCGCACAGCCTGTTGATAAGCACGCTGACAGCAAACAGAATAAAGCCTGCCGCCAATACGCGCAGATACAGCCAGGGCACGGGCCGTCTGTCAAAGCTGACTCCGCATTTAAAGACCGCCTTGTATTCTTCCTTGGTGCGCGGGCGGAAACTCTCGCGCAGAAAGAAAGCCAACGAAGATTTAAACGAGTTTTCCAAGCGCACCGTCCTTATAAATTTCCGTAAGAGCAACCGGGTATTTCCCGCCGCTTTGAAGACAGTCGGCGGCGTAAATTTTTATATAATTGCCCGTGTATCCCACGGTATAGCCGTCGCACCGCTCCTCTGCGATAAACTCGAGCGTTTTACCTATAAACCCCGATATATACCGCAACGAAGCCTCTTCTCCCGCCTGCAAAAGCTCGTGCAAGCGGCGGCTTTTGACCGCGGGGTCGACGTCTTTTAACCTGAACGCCGCAGTACCCTCGCGCGGCGAAAACGCGAACGCGTGCACCCGCGCGAAACCCGCTTCCGGTATAATAGAAAGGCTTTCGCAAAAGTCCTCTTCGCTCTCGCCCGCAAACCCCGCGATTATATCGGTGGTGATAGCCGCCTGCGGGAAATACGCGTAAATGAGCTTGCATTTTTCAAGGTATTCTTCGCGTGTATAATGTCTGTTCATAGCCTTTAAAACACGTGTGGAACCGCTTTGCAGGGATAAATGGAACTGCGGCGCAAAGTCGTAAAGTTCTTTGAGCGCGGACAAAAGCCCGTCCGTTATTACACCGCATTCGAGCGAACCCAGCCGTATCCGCTTTTCAACGTCTTTGAGCGCGAATATAAGGTCGATTAGCGTGTTTCCGTCGTAACCGTAAGACGAAATATTAATGCCGTTCAGAACTATCTCGGGGCTGTCCGTCTGCGCGATTTCCCCCGATATATCCTCGATTTTCCGCGATTTTTCGCGCCCGCGGAGGTAGGGAATAATGCAGTACGAACAGAAATTATTGCAGCCGTCCTGTATCTTGACAAACGCGCGGGTCTTGGTCTGTTTGGGATACAAAAGCCCGCAGTCCGCCGCGCCGAAAGCCGCCGCGACCGCCGCAGTTATCTCTTCCTTACGCTTTGCGCCCGTTACGAACTCTACGCCCTTTTCCGAAAACGCTTTGCCGTCCTTTTCAGAGGCGCAGCCGCACACGAAAATCCGGGCGGCGGGGTTATACTTCTTTGCGCGGGCTACGAGCTGACGGCTCTTTTTCTCCGCCTCGCGCGTGACGGCGCAGGTATTCAGAACGAACGCGTCCGCATAGCCGAGCTTATCCGAAACCTCGAAGCCCATACTTTCGAGCGATGACATAATGCACGCGCTCTCCACCTCGTTCACCTTGCAACCGAGCGTAAAGACGACCGCCTTCATCCGAGTTCTCCGAGCGCGTACGCCGCGAGAGCGCAAAGCGCGATTGCCGCCGTTTCCGCGCGCAGAATGCGTTTGCCGAGGGAAATACCCGTAAACCCGAGCTTTTCCGCCATAGCGAACTCACGCTCCGAAAACCCGCCTTCACTGCCGACGACGAGCGCGCATTCGCCCGTTATACCGCCGATATTACCGCGGGAGCCGTCCAGAAACTCGCACGCGAAAAGTTTATCGCGACAATATTCCGCGGACTTTAACGCGCTTTCCAAGCCGTCGAAATAAACTATTTCGGGCGCGCGCGAACGCAGGCATTGTTTAGCCGCCTCCCGCGCGACTTTTCTAAGACGCTCCAGCTTGTTTTCGTTGAAATACGCCGAGCAGTATTCCGAAGAAAACACGCCGATTTTGCTCACACCGAGCTCGGTAGCCTTTTGCACGATAAGCTCGGTTTTATCGCCTTTGAGCGCGCCGCAAAGCAGATATAAATGTGCTTTCGGCTCTTTGTCGCCCTCGTTTACCCCCGTAATATGCGCCAACAAACGGTGTTTTTCAAGTTTTGCGACGATTGCCGCATACTCCTTTCCGCTGCCGTCGAGAAGCACTATCTCACTGCCCTCTTCCACCCGCAATACGGTCTTTGCGTGTACGAATTCCTCGCCTTCGAGGTATACCTCGCCGCCCGTTATGCTGTCGGTAAAAAATCTTCTCGGCGTGCTCATAAGACGTACGACAGGGCGAACCACTCGCCCTCCCTCACCGTTTTATCGGGGGTAAGCCCCTGCGCGCCGAACGCCTCGCGCACGGCTTGAAGGCGGCTTTCTATAATGCCGCTCAAAATCAGAACGCCGCCCTTTTTAAGGTTTTTGGGAATGGACGGCGCAAGTCCGCAAAGTATTTCCGCAGTTATGTTGGCGAGCATTATATCCCCCTTAATCTCCGCGTCGTCCAGAAGATTGGCGTGCGACACGGTAACCTTACCGCTCACGCCGTTAATTTCCGCGTTGTGCTTAGCGCTCTCCACGGCAACGTAATCTATATCCGTAAGATACGCGTAGTCCGCGCCGAGCTTGACCGCCGAAATACCGAGAATACCGCTCCCGCAACCTACGTCTATACAAACGCTGTCTGGCGATAAATACTCCTGTAAGAGTTTTAGACACATAGAGGTAGTTTCGTGCTCGCCCGTGCCGAACGCCATATTGCTGTCGAGGAGAACGACCTCCTCGTTCGGTTGTTTATCGTATTTTATCCATTCGGGACAGACGACGATACGCCCGCCGATACGCAAGGGACGGAAATGGGCTTTCCAGATGCCTATCCAATCGTCGCCCTCGACTTCGCGCGTGCCCGTTTCAAGCGAACCGAGCGGGGTGAACCCCTCGCAAGCGGCTTTAAGCTCCTCCAAATCAGCACGGATTTTGGGGAGCGTTTCGGGCGTTTCGTCCTTGGGAACGAACGCTTTCACGAGGACGTCGCGCCTGTTTTCCAAAAGGCTGTCGTCCATATAGTCCCAATACATAACTTTGTTACTTTGCAGGGCGATTACGTCCTTTACGTCGGATATCGCCACGCCGTAGTTAGTGTATCTCCACATAATGTCGGCGACGAGTTCGCTGCCCTCGGTCGTCGTATGCACTGTAAGTTCGGTAAATTTCATAATTCAATTATAACAAAGCGCAAGTCCAAACGCAAGAAAAAACCCCGCGTTTTTATAAAACGCGGGGTTTAACTCAAACGCCCCACTCCTGCGTGAGTTCGTCTTACTTGGAAAGATATTCAACGGCGGAATGCACGGCTATATTCCCCTCTCCCGCCGATTTTGCGTATTGATAAGGTCGTCCCGCGCAGTCACCCGCGGCAAAAACGCCGTCAAGATTTGTGGCAAGCGCGCGGTTCACGACTATATGACCGCCCTCGGTTTTAAGTCCGTGAACGAGTTTTGCGGGCGAAAACGAGTTTCTTAAAACGAAAACGCCGTCGACGGCAAGCTCGCCGTTCTTGAAAAGCACTTTTTCAAGGCGCATTCCTCCCGTAAACTTGACGGGATAACCCTCGTGCATATGTGCATTGGCGGCTTTTACTCCGCAATCCTTGTAAGTCGGGATTACGTGCACCGTATGCGCGAGCGTGCACAGGTACTCTATTTCGTGCTCGAACGCCTTGTCGTAGCACAAAACGGCTATGTCTTTGCCGCGGTAGAAATTGCCGTCGCAGGTTGCGCAGTAGCTCACGCCCCTGCCCAGAAATTCGTCCTCGCCGTCTATCGGTCTGGCAGTTTCCACGCCCGTGCAAAGTATTACGGTGCGCGCTTCGTACTCGTTTTTTCCCGCAAGAAGGGCGTATTTACCGTCCAGATCGTATACGCCCGTAACTACTTCGGGCGTTTTTTCTACGCCGAGCGCGGCGATATGACTTTCAAACGCGCTAAAAAGATTTTCGCCCGAAATATCCGAAAGACCGAGGTAATTGCGGATAAGTTCGGCTTTGATTACCTTCTTCGGCGGGGTTTTACCGGTAAACCATATATAACTGCGGTTGAGAATTTTGGCGTTAATCGCCGCGGAGTAACCGGCAGGACCCCCGCCTATAATTGCTATATCGTACATATTATAATTATTGACAAATAATACCCCTTTCACACTTGTTTGACGAGACATATGCGCGGCGCGACTTATGCGCCGCAACACGTATGCGCGTCAGTCCATTTCAGTCAGTTTTTCCGCCAGATCTTCCATTTCCTTTGCGGGAATCGCGCGTTCGCTGGCTTTGACGATTTGCGCTACGGCGAATTTTGCGCGTTCGGGCGGGATAATCGTGCCCACGCCGGCCACGCAACCGCCGGGACAGCCCATTCCCTCTATCATATACCCGTCGAGCTTGCCCGCCTTAGCCAAAGTAAGCATTTTTTTGCATTCGGCTAAACTTTCGGCGTGCTGTATTTTTACCTCGACGTCGGGATAATATTCATTGATACACTGTTCGATAGCGCTTGCAACACCGCCCGAGCACGCGTAACCGCGCCCCGCGCCCGTCGCCTGTAACTTGACGGGAAGCTCTTCGAGTTCTTCGAGGTTGAGTCCCTTGGCGTCGAACATTCCCGCAAGCTCTTCGAAAGTGATTACGAAGTCGACGTAGCTGCGAACAGTGCGGCGGGAAGCTTCAAGCTTTTTAGCGGCGCAAGGTCCTATGAACACCACGCGCGCGTCGGGACGGTTGACTTTAATAGAACGCGCCGTTGCGACCATTGGCGTAAGCTCCTGCGATACTTCGCTTGCAAGGTCGGGGAACTGTTTTTTGACAAGCACCGCCCACGCGGGACAGCAGCTCGTGAAAAGAAAGGGCAGTTTACCGGACGCGACTTCGTTGACGTAGTGATGCGCTTCGGCAATACAGCCCACGTCGGCGCCCACCGCCACTTCGTAAACGTCCTTGAAACCCAGCGCGAGAAGCGCGGACTTTATTTTGCCCGGGGTTACCTTAGCCCCGAACTGACCTACTATTGCGGGCGCGACGGCGGCGATAACCTCGTCGTCCTTTTTTATCGCCTGAATAAGCTGGAAAATCTGCGATTTGTCGGCAATCGCTCCGAAAGGACACGCCGACATACACTGCCCGCACGCCACGCAAACGTCGTTGTCGATATGCGCTCTGCCGAACT
>CATLAR010000028.1 GCA_949878495.1 uncultured Christensenella sp. | reverse complement strand
GGCTGTATTCCCGCTACCCTGCATTTCGTGTCGAGAAATTTTTCCGCGCCGAGATCCGCGCCGAAGCCCGCCTCCGTCACCGCGTAATCGGCGAGAGTCATCGCCGTATAAGTCGCGCGCACCGAGTTGCAACCGTGCGCGATATTGGCGAAAGGTCCGCCGTGAACTATCGCGGGAGTGCCCTCGAGAGTCTGCACGAGGTTGGGTTTTATTGCGTCCTTTAACAGCGTTGCCATCGCGCCGTCGGCGTTGAGCTGGCGCGCGCGGACGAACCCGCCCTCCGCGTTCACGCCGACTACTATATCGCCGATGCGCTTTTTGAGGTCTTTAAGGTCTGTCGCAAGACACAAAATCGCCATTATTTCCGAAGCGGCGGTTATCTCGAAACCTTCCGCCCGATCGTAGCTTACGCAGCCTTTCATATTGCCCGCGGGGTTGTGCAGGGTTATATCCCTGAGCGCGCGGTCGTTCATATCCATACAGCGACGGAAATAAACTTCCTTTATACCCAGAACGTTGCCGCGAAGAATATGGTTGTCGATCATGGCGCAGAGCAGGTTGTTCGCCGCGGTTATCGCGTGCAAATCGCCCGTGAAATGCAGATTTATATCCGCCATAGGCACGACCTGCGCGTAACCGCCGCCCGCCGCGCCGCCTTTAATGCCGAACACGGGTCCGAGCGAAGGCTCTCTTAGCGCGAGGCAGACCTTTTTGCCGAGCCTTGACATTCCGTCTGCAAGGCCTATGGACACGGTGGTTTTGCCCTCGCCGCTCGCCGTGGGATTTATCGCGGTGACGAGTATAAGCTTTGATTTGGGATTGACTTTGCTTACGCTGATTTTAGCCTTATATTTGCCGTAGAGTTCGAGGTCGTCCTCCGAAAGCCCGAGTTTTGCGGCAATTTCGCGGATATCCTGCATTTTACAGTTTTCGGCTATCTGAATGTCCGAGAGCATAATTCACCTTTTTTTTCGCGCGGGCAGGAATTTGCAAAAGCCCCCGCATTTTGTATTTCGGATTTGATTATATCATACTTTATTATATTAATGCAAGTCTATGAAAATAAATTTTTCAATATTCGGCACGCGTTTCAAAACGCTTGACTTGAACGCGGCGTTTGGTTTAAAATTATACGAAAAGCGCCACAGGGCGCGTTTAACGGAAGGATAACGGTATGGCAGATAAAAAACGTGCGGTTACGCAGGAAAAACTCGTCGCGCTGTGCAAAAACAGGGGCTTTATCTTCGCGGGAAGCGAAATCTACGGCGGACTTGCGAACACCTGGGACTTCGGTCCGCTCGGAGTCGAGTTCAAAAACAACGTAAAAAAGGCCTGGTGGAAAAAATTCGTTCAGGAAAGCCCTTACAACACGGGTTTGGACTGCGCGATTTTAATGAACACGCGCACCTGGAAAGCCAGCGGACACCTGGGCGGTTTCTCCGACCCGTTGATGGACTGCCGCAACTGCAAAGCGCGCCACCGCGCCGATAACCTTGCTGAGGACTATTGCAAGAAGCACAAACTCGCAATATCCATCGAGAGTATGGATAACGACGAGCTGGAAAAGTTCGTTGCCGAAAAGCAGATAGTCTGCCCCGTTTGCGGCAAGAGCGATTTCACGCCGATAAGGAAATTCAACCTTATGTTCAAGACCTTTCAGGGCGTTACCGAGGACAGCGTGAACACAGTATATCTGCGACCCGAAACCGCGCAGGGTATTTTCGTAAACTTCAAAAACGTACAGCGTTCGTCGCGTATGCGCGTGCCCTTCGGCATAGGTCAGATAGGCAAGTCGTTCCGTAACGAAATCACGCCCGGAAACTTCATTTTCCGTGTGCGCGAGTTCGAACAGATGGAGCTTGAATTTTTCTGCAAGCCGGGCAGCGACCTCGAATGGTTCGGGTATTGGAAAGACTATTGCAAAAACTTTCTTCTATCCCTTGGAATGAAGGAAGAAAACCTTAAACTGCGCGACCACTCGCCCGAAGAACTCTGCTTCTACTCCAAAGCGACGACCGACTTCGAATACAACTTCGCGTTCGGTTGGGGCGAGCTTTGGGGCATTGCCGACAGAACGGATTACGACCTTAAACAGCACCAGACGGAGAGCGGCGAGAATATGGAGTACACCGACCCCGTTACGAACGAAAAATACGTTCCCTACGTTATCGAACCGTCGCTCGGCGTGGAAAGATGCGTGCTTGCGCTACTGACCGACGCTTACGACGAAGAAATGCTGGACGAGTCTAAAAACGACGTAAGAACGGTTCTGCGCCTGCACCCCTTCCTTGCTCCCTACAAAGCCGCAGTGCTTCCCCTGCAAAAGGGGCTTTCGGATAAAGCCGACGAAGTCTACGCGAAACTTTCAAAGAAATTCAGCGTGACTTACGACGTTACGGGCTCCATCGGCAAGCGTTACCGCAGACAGGACGAGATAGGCACGCCGTTCTGCATTACCGTAGATTTCGACACGCTCAACGACGACACCGTGACCGTGCGCGACCGCGACAGTATGCAACAGATTCGTTTGAAAATCGACGAACTTGAAGCGTATATCGAAAAAAGTCTTGAATTTTAAATTAACGCAAAAAAACCCGCGCTTATCAAAGCGCGGGTTTTTTATATTTTTTAATTATTGGGGTAATCCCTGTCTGATTATTTCCATAATCGCTTCAAGTCCGCCGCCCGCAATGAGAATTCCCACTGCAATTCCGAGCACTATCAGCACTACGAGAAAACTGCAGAAATAGCTCCTTGCAAAACTTCTTCTGACGATATTGGAATCGCTGAACGCGCAGATGAGGAGCGCGATAAAGCCGATTAAAGGCAACGAAAAGAGTATCGAGTACCCGAAATAACTCCACGCGCCCAAAGGTCTGTACTGCGAAGGCAGCATTCTGATTTCGTCTTTTTCATAACTGTTCATATTAACTCTCCTTAAAAAATTTATATTTTGACCGTTTAAACTGTTTTAACCTCAGTCGTCCTTATCGTCGGTAGCGCCCGTTATGTACTTGTCGAGCATTGATTTTCCCAGCCTCTGACCGACGTTTAAAAGCCTGTCTTTCATGGTGCGTTTGCGGGGTTTTTCTTCCTCCTCCACACTACCCTCGAGTTCGAGGTCCTTGCAGGGATTGAAAGAAACGTAACCGCATTCGGTAGCGTACGCGAACACGTTTTTGAAAATACCCTCCAGCACGGGCTTATCGTCCGCGTCGGCGTTGGCAGTGACGTTGAGTATCTGCGAAGGCTTTATCGAATTAATATATTTTTTGCCGAGCTGAGGCACCAGACAGTTGTCTATCAACGCGCCTATGTCGTCAAGGTGCTTGGTGGCGACCTTTTTGACCGCGCCCTCGCGCGCTCCGCCCGAAGCAGCCAGCTCGTACCATTCGAGCACGACTTTGGAGAAACGGCATTTTACTTTTACAGGGGAAAGCAGCCATCTTACCAGCTTGCCCGTTCCGCCGAAGAGCAAGGGAATAATCTGGAATACGAGCGTTACGACCGACAAAAGAATTATGAGTATATCCACCGCAACGTGCGTGGAAAGCGCGCCGCCCGAGCGCGAAAGGACTATCGCCGTTATCGAAATGGCGATTGAAGCGAGACGCACGAACAGCTTGAAAATCTTGGTTACGCGCTTGACTTTGGCAAGGTTTTTCGTGTTGGCGCGCGCGGCGCAAAGCGTGATTATAATAAATACGCAGAACAGAGCGGCGTAAGCGCCGAGCAGGGAATACAATACTATTTCCGTGCTGAAATTGAGTTTGTTCGTCAGCCCCGTGAACAGCACGAAAGCCGAATACAACAGCATAAACACCGTGCTGACCGTCAGCGTAAGAACGTTGAGCCTGCGCGCAATTACGGCGCGGTTAGCGTATACGTTCTTTATAAAACACCGTATGTCGAAAACGTCTTTTGCGAGCGTGAACGTTTCTTCGGCGTTTATAGTGTGCCTGATGTTTACTACCTCTTCCTCTTCGTTTTCTATCTTATCCATATTTCTATTATATCATATCCTCATACGCTTTGTAAAGAGAGTCAAGCTCGGTTTTTATAGCGTTGACCCTTTCCAATATCTGGTTGACTTTTTTGTAATCGCATGCGGTTTCGGGGTCGGCGAGCGCGGCGTTGAGTTCGTTTTCCTCGTCCTCGAGCGAACAGATTTTGCTCTCCGTTTCCTTTACGAGTTTTTTCCTGCGCTCGTCCTCCGCGCGCTCCTTTTTGGAGCGGTAACCCGCCTCTTTAGCCGCGCTCGTTTTAGCGAGTTTTTCGCGCTCTTCCTCGCGCGCTTTTTCCTCCCTTTGCCGCTTTTTAAACGCGTTAAACGCCTCATATCCCCCGTCGAATGCGTTTAAAGCGCAGTTCTCTATCTCAACGGTGCGCTCTGCCACGGCGTTTAAAAAATACCTGTCGTGCGACACGAAAAGCAGCGTTCCGCCGTATTCTTTGAGCGCGTTTTCAAGGCTCTCCCGCGCGGGCAAATCGAGGTGGTTGGTGGGTTCGTCGAGCAGCAGAAAATTGCCGTGCTCGCTTTCGAGAATGCAAAGCGCGAGCTTTGCGCGTTCGCCGCCCGACAGCGATTTTACAGCTTTTTGCATATCCTCTTCAAAAAGCCCGCAACGCGCAAGCGCCGAACGCACTTCCGTCTGCGTAAGCCCTACGTGGCGTTCCCAAAGTTCGGCGATAACCGTATTTTCGCCGTTGAGGTTGGCGCCCTCCTGATCGTAAAACGCGGGCTTTACGAATCTGCCGAGTTCGATAGCGGGATTCCCGCCGCGCGTAATCGCCCTTAAAAGCGTGGATTTGCCCGTGCCGTTTTCACCGACGAGCGCGACCTTTTCGCCCCGCCTTATGAACAGTTTCCCCCCGGATATGAGCCGTTTACCGCCTATTTCAAGGTTCAGCCCGTCGATTTTCAAAACGTTTTCGTACGGGTTGGTCTCATAAGTAAACTTAAACGACGGCGCGCGCGGAGGCACGTACGGCTTTTCGAGAATTTCCATTCTTTCAAGTTTATTTACGCGGCTTAAAGCCGATTTCGCCGTGGTTGCGCGAACTATGTTTCTGTCGACGTAGTCCTGCAAACGCGCCCGTTCTTCCTGCTGAGCCTCGTACTCCTTTAAAAGCCGCGCGTTGAGTTCGGCTTTCAGCACCTTGTACTTGGAGTAATTGCCCGTGAACGAACGCAGTTTTCTGTTCTCTATTTCAAGTATTCTGCCCGCGAGCTTATCGAGAAAATATCTGTCGTGCGAAACAACGAGTATCGCGCCCTTAAAGGACGAGAGGTAGTCCTCTAACCAATATAAAGTGTTTACGTCAAGGTGGTTGGTCGGCTCGTCGAGAATAAGCAAATCGGGTTCTTCCAAAAGAAGCCGCGCAAGTTTCAGGCGCGTTTTCTCGCCACCCGACATAGTGTCTACCACGCGGTCGTAAAACCCGTTGAAGCCCATACCGTTGAGCACGGTTTTTATTCTGATTTCGGCGTTATACGCGTCGCGCGAGGCGATAAACGCGTTCAGATTCTCTATTTGCGAGGAAAGCGCGGCGTACTCGTTGCCGCCCGCTTGCGCCGCTGCGAGCTTTTGCGAAAGCGTTTCAAGCTTTTCTACCGCCGCAAACTCCGCGCGGAAAACTTCGAGCATTTCGTCGTAGACGGTGTTGCCGCAAGCGTAACCGCCGTTCTGTTCGAGATAGCCTATACGCGCGCCGTTCTTTTTGACGACCGCGCCCGAATCGGCGTAAAGTTCGCCTAAAACGAGTTTTATAAGCGTGGTTTTACCTTCGCCGTTCGCGCCGATAAGCCCCACGCGCTCGCCCTCGTTCACGGTAAAGCTGACGTTGTCGAATATTAAATTGTCGCCGTACGTAAACGACGCGTTTTCAACTGAAATTAACATAACAATATATAAAAAAATAATTTACCGCGCAAGCAAAATTTACACCTCACCCCTGCCCCTCCCATCAAGGGAGGGCAAGAGCTGCCTGCTCTTCAGAGGGCAAGAATTGCGCGAACTCAGTCGCTTTGAAAGGCGTAACGAACTTATCAGTAGTCCCAATGCGGGATATACTTTTCGCCCGCACTGTCAAAGTCCTGCACGAACACGTTTTTCAGATTGCAGTCACGCACCGCGCCGAGAACCCTTTCGTACTCGCGGCGGGTTATCTTTCTTCCAAGCTCTTTGAAATTTTGAATATCGCCGAAGGGCGTGTATTGGCTCATAAGACTAAGTCGCACGCTCCCGGGCAGGGTTGCGACGAACCTGACTACTTCCACCGAGTCGTAAGCGGCGAGCGGCAGAATCAAATGCCGCACGATACAGCCCTTTAACATCTTCCCGTCGGCGCGCATTACGCATTCTTTCTGCGCCATAAATTTTACGGCGGGCAGGGCGTAATCTGCGTAATCGGGGCGGGCGGTGTAACGCTTAGACAACGCGCCGTCTATGAATTTAAGATCGGTCAGCCAGATATCGACGAAGGTGTCGGCAAGACGTAAATCGGCGATATTTTCATAGCCGTGCGTATTGTAAACCACGGGTATTTTGGGGCGGTAAATTTCCATTGCCCCCATAATATCCCTTAAATAATGGGTTGGATTGACTAAATTTATGTTCTCCGCGCCCATATCTTCGAGGCGTTTGAAAACGTCGGCAAGTTCGCTTACGGTAAGCTGTTTGCCGCGGAGATTGCGCGAAACTTCATAGTTCTGGCAAAAGACGCATTTTAGGGAACAGCCGCAAAAGAACACGCAGCCGCTGCCGTTTTTAAAGGAAACCGGCGGCTCTTCGAACGGGTGAAGATAGTACTTTGCGATTTTGATTTTACTTACCCCGCAGTAACCGTTATTCAGATTTCTGTCCGTCCCGCATCTGACGGGGCATTGCTCGCAAACCATAGAATTATTTTACTACTTAATCGGTTAAAATGCAAATTTTTGAGCGTGTTTTTTATTGACAGCAACGGCGGCAAAGTGATATAATACGTTCAAACCTATAAAGAGTGTGCGAGGGAACGGCCCGCAGACCACACAGCAACCTGCAAAGCAAGGTGCTAACGCCGTACCGATGGGGAAAATAAAAAGCGATACTCCCTTTCGGCGTGCGGAAGGGAGTTATTATTTGCGCGGAAAGCGCGCCGAGGAGTATGAATGTTTGACAGTATTACGGTAAGAAAAATCACTAAAAACGACAAAAGCAAGTACTTTGAAATGTCAAGAAGGTTTTACGAAGCGGGCGTTACCAACTCAAAAATAACCGACGAAGGGCGCGAAAAGTTTTTTAAAGAGATTTTAAGCGGCGAAATCGTTCGCGGGTACTTTATGTGTTTCAACGGACAGGTAGCGGGCTACGCGATTTGCGCGCTTTCCGCTTCTCAGGAGGCTTGCGGCAGGGTATTATGGCTTGACGAACTTTACGTGGACCCCGAATACCGCGGCAAAGGCGTAGGCACGGAGCTTTTCAAATTTCTCGAAGCGGGAACGGACTACGACTACGTAAGACTCGAAGTAGAGAAAGATAACGCCAGAGCGATGAAGCTGTACCGTTCGCTCGGCTTTAAAAACGCCGAGTATATTTCACTTTACAAAAAAAACGCCAAGAGGTAATATATGAGAAAATTTTTTACGAGCGAAAGCGTGACCGAAGGTCACCCCGACAAACTGTGCGATAAAATTTCGGACGCGTGCGTGGACGCGATAATCGCCGCCGACCCCTCCGCGCGCTGTGCGGTTGAATGCTGTGCGGCTTACGACAGACTGCTTATAATGGGCGAGGTAACCACCACCGCCGCCGTCGACTACGAAAAAATAGCAAGAAATACGATAGAAAACGTAGGCTATATACACGGCTCTTTCGCCGCGGATAAATGCAAAATAGACGTTGCGGTACATACGCAAAGCCCAGATATTGCAATGGGCGTTGACAGGTCCGGAAGCGCGGACGTGCGCGACAGTTTCGGCGCGGGCGACCAGGGAATGATGTTCGGCTATGCGTGCAGGGAAACCGAAGAACTGATGCCGTTGCCGATCGCGCTTTCCCACAAGCTGGCGTACAGGCTTACCGAAGTCAGAAAGAGCGGTCTGCTCCCCTACCTGCGCCCCGACGGCAAAACGCAGGTGACCGTGGAATACGACGGCAACACACCCAAACGCATTGAAGCCGTGGTAATTTCCGCGCAGCATAATTCCAAGGTTACGCAGGAACAGCTGAAAGAGGATATTAAAAAGCACGTTATAAGTATTATCCCCGCCGAGCTTATAGACGCGGATACGAAGTACTTTATCAACCCCACGGGGCGGTTCGAAATCGGCGGTCCCGAAGGCGACAGCGGACTGACGGGCAGAAAGATTATAGTAGATACTTACGGCGGCAGATGCGCCCACGGCGGCGGCGCGTTTTCGGGCAAGGACGCAACGAAAGTAGACCGTTCGGCGGCATATATGTCGAGGTTTATATGTAAAAACCTCGTTGCGGCGGGGTTGTGCGACGAGGTGGAATTGCAGCTTGCGTACGCCATAGGCGTTGCCCGTCCCGTGTCCGTTTTCGTCAACACGTTCGGCACGGGCAAGCTCCCCGACGGCGAGATAGCCGATATCGTTTTAAAGGAATTCGACCTGCGCCCCTACTCGATTATCGAAGCGTTGGATCTGAGAAAACCCGTGTTTTCGCAGACGGCGGCTTACGGGCATTTCGGTAAAGCGGGTCTGTCCTGGGAGCGGCTGACGAAAGTCAACGATTTGAAAAAATATTTATAAGTAAAAGCGGCGGGAATTTCCCGCCGCTTTCTTATTTGCTACTTATTAATAAGCTCGGGCGTAGTATACCACGCTCTCCGCTTTTTTGCCGCATACGGCGCATTTGTCGCGCGTTTCGCCGTCGGCGATTACTCTCGCCGTAGCCGCAGTTTCAGCCTTTATTTTATCCTCGCATTCGCGGCAACCGCACCAGCCCGCTTTTACGAAATTGCCGCCTTCCACGCCGTTTAAAACGCCCTTTAAATCGTCCGCGCAGATAATGCGTCCGTCGCGCAGCTTTCTTGCGGCTTCGAGCATTTCTTTTTGCACGGTATCAAGCAGAGCCTTGATTTGTTCCGCAAGCCCGTCGAGCGCGTACGCGCTCTTTTCTAGGGTGTCGCGGCGGAAAATAAGCGCCTTGCCCTCCTCTATGTCGCGCGGTCCGAGTTCTATTCTCAAAGGCACGCCCTTCATTTCCCATTCGTTAAACTTCCAGCCGGGGCTGTTGTCGGTCGCGTCGAGTTTGACGCGCACGCCCACCGCGGTAAGTTTTGCTTCGAGGTCGGCGCAAACTTCCATTACGTTGCCTTTCTTAGCGGCAATGGGTACGATAACTACCTGCAAGGGTGCGACCTTGGGGGGCAGAACGAGTCCGCGACCGTCGCCGTGCGCCATAATAAGCGCGCCGATAAGTCTGGTGGAAACGCCCCAGCTCGTCGTGTAGGCGTACTTCTGCGCGCCGTCCTTGTCGAGATATTTTATTTCGAACGCTTTTGCGAATTTCTGACCGAGATAATGCGAAGTGCCCGCCTGCAAGCTCTTGCCGTCCTTCATCATTGCTTCCATACCGAAAGTCGCCACCGCGCCCGCAAACTTTTCCTTTTCAGTCTTTTTGCCCGTAATAACGGGTATTGCAAGGCAATTTTCGGCAAATTCTTTATAGACGCCGAGCATTTTCATAGTTTCGTCCATTGCTTCCTCTTCGGTGGAATGGGCGGTGTGCCCCTCCTGCCATAAGAATTCGGAAGTCCTCAAAAACGGACGGGTGGTTTTTTCCCAGCGCATTACGTTCGCCCACTGGTTTATCATAATGGGCAAATCGCGGTAGGACTGCAACCATTTGGAATACATATTCCCGAAAATCGTTTCGGACGTCGGGCGGATTGCAAGCGGCTCGGCAAGCTCTTCGCCGCCCGCGTGCGTTACTACGGCGACTTCGGGCGCGAAGCCTTCAACGTGCTCGGCTTCCTTTGTGAAATAGCTCATAGGAATGAGCAGCGGGAAATACGCGTTTTCGTGACCCGTAGCCTTGAAACGGACGTCGAGTTCGCGCTGTATGTTTTCCCAGATAGCATAGCCGTAAGGGCGGATAACCATAGTGCCCTTGACGGGACCGTAGTCCACGAGCTTGGTCTTTAACACCACGTCGGTGTACCATTGGGGGAAATCTTTTTCTATGTCGGCAATCTGTTCAACGAAATTTTCCTTTGCCATAAGTTACTCCTTAAAAAGTTCGCGTGCCATCATTATAACACGCCCAAACGCAAAAATAAAGAATTTTACGCCGCATAATGCCGCCGCGGGGTAAATTTTTGTAAAATTTATTACTTTCAAACACTTGTAATAAAAACGCTTATATAGTATAATGAAAATATATGCAGGCAGTGAATTACGCAAAATTGAAAAGCGGTACGGACGTACGCGGGGTCGCCGTAGGCGACAGGTCGCCCGTTACTCTAACGGACGAAGCCGTCGAAGCCATAGTAAAGGCGTTTGCAAAGCGGCTTTCGGCAACTACGGGCAAAACGCGCCTTAAAATCGCGGTTGGCAACGACAGCCGTATTTCCGCGGAACGTGTTAAAAACGCGGTTACGCGCGCGCTTATCGGCAGCGGCTGCGACGTGGTTTATACGGGACTTTCGTCCACCCCCTCTATGTTTATACTGCTCAAAAAATCGGACTACGGCTGCGACGCTTCGATAATGATAACGGCTTCGCATTTGCCTTACGACAGAAACGGGCTTAAATTTTTCACTCCCGACGGCGGGCTTGACGGCTGCGACGTGGACGAAATTCTTGCTATGGCGGAGCGCGGCGAAAGCCTCTCGGGCAAGGGAAATTACGAAGAAAAATCTTTTATGGACGAATATTCGCGCATTCTCGTAAAGACAGTTGAGAACGCGGCGGGTATACTTCCTTTAAAAGGGAAGAAAATAATCGTAGACGCGGGCAACGGCGCGGGCGGGTTCTTCGCCGAAAAAGTGCTCGTACCCCTCGGCGCGGACGTAACCGGAAGCCAATTCCTCGACCCAGACGGTCGGTTCCCCAACCACATACCCAACCCAGAGGACAAGGAAGCCATAGACAGCCTGTCCCGCGCGGTGGTACGAGAGAGAGCAGATCTTGGCATTATTTTCGACACCGACGTGGACAGAGCGGCGTGCGTTGACAAGAACGGCGGCGAGATTAACCGTAACGCGCTTATCGCGCTTTGCTCGGCGATACTATTAAAGGATAAAAAGGGCGTTATAGTCACCGACAGCGTGACGAGCGACGGGCTGACGAAATTTATCGAAAAGCTCGGCGGCAGACACCTCAGATATATGCGCGGTTACAAAAACGTAATCGACAAATGCGTGGAGCTGAATAACGCGGGCGAGTTTTCGCCGCTTGCAATCGAAACTTCGGGACACGCGGCGTTCAAGGAAAATTATTATCTTGACGACGGCGCGTATCTGATAACCAAAATTCTCGTGTGTCTTGCGGCGCAGTCGAAAAAGGGCGAAAGCCTGACTTCGCTTATTGCCGATCTGGAACGCCCCGCCGAGTCCGACGAGGTGCGCATTTCTTTCAACGAAAAGAGCGCGGACTTCAAAAAAGAGGGCGCAAAGGTCATAGATGAGCTTAAAGCGCTTGCCGAAAGCGAAGAAAACACGAGGCTTGCACCCGACAATTACGAGGGCGTGAGAATTAATCTGAACGGCGGCTGGCTGCTAGTCAGAATGAGCGTGCACGACCCCGTGCTTCCCATTAACTTTGAAAGCCCGTCCGAAGGCGGAAACGTAGTCAACGCCAGATGGCTGTTGTCCGCGCTTGGAAAATACGGCTTTTTAAATTTGCAAAATCTTGAAAATTTCACGAAGTAAGGAGATAAGTCAATGTCAATCAAATCCAAATGCGTCGATACGCTGAGAGTGCTGTCGGCGGAAGCAGTCCAGAGAGCCAAGTCGGGACACCCCGGCATTTGTATGGGCGCGGCGCCCGTCGGCTTCGAGGTGTTCTCCGAATTCCTCAATTTCAGCTACGCCAACCCCAAATGGGATAACCGCGACAGGTTCGTGCTTTCGGCGGGTCACGGCTCTATGCTTTTGTACTCCCTCCTGCACCTGTTCGGTTACGACCTGACTAAGGAAGATATAATGAATTTCCGTCAGCTCGGTTCGCGCACGCCCGGCCACCCCGAATACGGCGTTACCGACGGAGTGGAAACTTCGACGGGTCCCCTCGGTCAGGGTATCGGCAACGCGGTAGGCATGGCGGTAGCCGAAGCGCACCTTGCGTCGATTTTCAACAAACCCGAATATAATATCGTAGACCACTACACCTACGTTCTTTGCGGCGAAGGCTGTCTTGAAGAGGGTATGGGCTACGAGGCGTGTTCTTTCGCGGGTACGCAGAAACTCGGCAAACTTATTCTCCTTTACGATAAAAATAATATCACCATCGAGGGCGACATATCCACCAACTTCAACGAGGATATAATCACCCGTTTCAACGCTCAGGGCTGGCAGGTTATCCGCGTGCCCGACGCGAACGACCTCGTCGTACTCAGAACGGCTATTCTGCTCGCCAAAAAGGATCTGACGCGTCCCTCGATTATTATCTGCAACACTAAAATCGGCTACGGCTCGCCCCTTGAAAACAGCGCGAAATCGCACGGCGCGCCCCTCGGCGAAGAAAACCTTGCCGCCGCCAAAGCCAAACTCGGCTGGACGGAAGAGCCCTTCGAAGTGCCCGCGGACGTAAAAGACTACTGCAGGAAGATTGCCGACGGCAAACTCGAAGCGGAACGCAAGTGGAACGAACTTTTCGCTAAATACGAGGAAGAATATCCCGAACTCGCCGCAACCTACAAACAGTATATGGAGGGTTACGAGCCCGACGTTTCCGAGCTTTTGGCGAAATTCGATTTTTCTTCGCCCGAGGCGACGAGAGTTTCTGGCGGGAAGATCATCAACGAACTTGCCGACCGCGTTCCCAACCTTTTAACGGGTTCGGCGGACCTTGCGCCCTCCACCCTCACGAACATTAAAAATTCCGACTATTTCTCGCCCGAAAACAGAGCGGGTCGCAATATCCGCTTCGGTATCCGCGAACACGCTATGGCGGCGATAAGCAACGGCATTCAGCTCCACGGCGGGCTTAGAATTCTTTGCTCGACCTTCTTCTCGTTCTCAGACTATATGAAGGGCGGAATAAGACTCAGCGCGATAATGAATATCCCCGTCATCTACGTTATGACGCACGATTCGATCGGCGTAGGCGAAGACGGCGCGACCCATCAGCCCGTAGAACAGCTCATTGCTCTGCGCTCGATACCCAACCTCAAAGTTTTCCGTCCCTGCGACGGCAAGGAAACGCTTGCGGCGTACGTTTCGGCGTTCACGCAGACCTCCCCCACCGTTATCGTTTGTTCGAGGCAGAACCTCAACCAGAACGCAGGCTCGGGCATTCAGGCGCTTGCTGGCGGCTACGTTCTCGACGACTGCGACGGCGCACCCGACGTGTTGCTTATAGGCGCAGGCTCGGAAGTAGACGTTTGCACGCAGGCGAAAAAGTTGCTTGCGGACGAGGATTTGAAAGTGCGCGTGGTTTCTATGCCGTGCATTGAAGAATTTGAAAAGCAAACGCCCGAATACAGAGAATACGTTCTGCCCAGGGCCTGCAAGGCGCGCGTGTGCGTGGAAGCCGGCTCGCCCTACTCCTGGTATAAGTACGCGGGAGATTACGGCGAATTGGTGGCTATGAACGGTTTCGGAGCCTCGGCGCCGGCAAGCGTGCTGTTCGAGCGTTTCGGATTCACCAAAGAAAACGTGGCGGAGAAAGCCAAAATTTCTTTGGAAAAGGTTAAAAACAGCTGATATGAATTTAAAAGAGCTTTATCTAAAAAGACAGAGCACGCGCGAGTTTTCGGATAGAACGGTTACCGACGAAGTTCTGGAAAGCGTTTGCCGGCTTGCGACGCTCGCGCCTTCGGCGATAAACGCGCAACCGTGGCGGCTTTACGCCGTTGCGGGGCAAAAAGCCAAGCAATTTACGCCGCTCGTACAAACGAACGGCGCGAACGGCTGGGCGGACGGAACAAACGCGTATATCGTTATAGAATCGCTCCCGCCGCACGCGTTGACGAGGGGCGAGCGCAGAGTTTCCAACGAGGAGTTTATACCCAACGACGTAGGTATTCTGACCGCCTACATAACGCTTGCCGCCGAAGACGCGGGCTTGGGCAGTTGCATTATCGGACTGCGCGACGAAAGCGGAATCGCCGAGTTTCTGGGCTTGCCCGAAGGCACGAAGTTCCCGCTCGTAGTTGCGCTGGGGTATCCCGCAGAGGGTTATCCCGTCCGCGAAAAGCGCCGCCGCGACTTTGATAAAGTTTATAAACTGATAAAATAAGAAAGCTCCGACCGAGCTTAAAGCACGGTCGGAGTTTTTACTATTTAAGATTTTCCCTTGCGGTGGCGGAAGATTAAAATGGACTGACTACCTTCCGCCTTTACCATAATATATAACTATGTATATTA
>CATLAR010000027.1 GCA_949878495.1 uncultured Christensenella sp. | reverse complement strand
CAGAACCCTTTGATTACGAGATATGCAAGCAAGGAAATGTCGCAAAACTTTTCCGATGAAAAGCGGTTTAAGCTCTGGCGCAAACTTTGGATAGCGCTTGCCGAGTCGGAAATGGAGCTTGGGCTGAACGTTACGCCCGCGCAAGTCGAAGAAATGAAGAAGTACGCCGAAGATATCAACTTCGAACAGGCGGAAAAGTACGAGCGCGAAGTCCGTCACGACGTAATGGCGCACGTTCACGCGTTCGGCGATCAGGCTAAATCGGCAATGCCGATTATCCATCTCGGCGCGACGAGCTGTTACGTTGACTGCAATTCCGAGTTGATTATTCTTTGGGACGCGATAGAGATCATAAAGAATAAGCTCGTCAACGTTCTTGACAAGCTTTCGAAATTTGCGTTGAAATACAGGGAAACGCCCACACTCGGGTTTACGCATTTACAGCCCGCGCAGCTTACGACGGTAGGGAAACGCGCTACGCTCTGGATGCAGGATCTCACGATGGACTATTATAGCCTCGTAAATCTGCAAGATTCCTTTAAACTTCGCGGCGTAAAGGGTACGACGGGTACGCAAGCAAGTTTTATGGAACTTTTTAACGGCGACGAGAATAAGGTCAAAGAACTTGAAAAGAAAGTCGTAGAAAAACTCGGGTTTGATAAAGTTTACGGCGTAACGGGTCAGACTTACCCCAGAAAATTCGATTACAACGTGCTTTGCGTGCTTTCGCAGATTGCACAGAGCGCTTACAAATTCTCAAACGACGTTAGAATACTTCAGAATATGAAGGAAATAGAGGAACCGTTTGAAAAATCGCAGATAGGTTCTTCGGCAATGGCTTATAAGCGTAACCCAATGCGCAGCGAGAGAATGGGGTCGCTTGCACGTTTCGTTATCTCGTTGCCTATGAATTGCGCGGTTACCGCGGGTACGCAATGGTTCGAGAGAACTTTGGACGATTCCGCAAACAGAAGAATCGTAAACGCGCAGGCGTTCCTTGCGTTGGACGGCATACTGAATATATATATGAACGTTTCGGAAAATCTCGTCGTATACGATAAGATTATCGCAAAACATATCGCCGCAGAATTGCCCTTTATGGCTACCGAAAACATACTAATGGAATGCGTAAAAGCCGGCGGTAACAGGCAGGAGCTTCACGAAAAGATAAGAGTGCTTTCTATGCAGGCGGGCAGAAACGTAAAAGAGCTTGGTAAAGAAAATAACCTTATCGAACTTATAAAAGAAGATAAAGCGTTTGCGCCCGTTCACGGAAAATTAGACGAAATTCTTGACGCGAAGAAGTTCACAGGCAGAGCGCCCGCCCAGACTGTAGAGTTTATTGAAAATGAAGTTAAACCGATTTTGGAGCAAAATAAAGCTGTTTTAGGTCAGAAAGGCGACGTAAAAGTATAAATTTCTACTTTTGCGAAGTACTACGTGTGACATAGTTGCCGCTTTTTCGAGGATGCTTATGGCGATCCTTGCATTTTGCAGCCGCACGGCGCGTAATAGCGATTGTTACGAAGTCAATCGCGTCACCTGCAACCGAGGTTGCTTAGTGAGAATCCTTGCATTGAAAAACGCCCAATCGAAGCGATTGAGCGTGTTGGCAGGGGAGACACGATTCGAACATGCAACCGACGGTTTTGGAGACCGCGACTCTACCGTTGAGCTACTCCCCTAAGCACAAAAAATTATATAACAACGGCGATATTTAGTCAACTGTTTTTGGAGGCAAATTTATGAAAAAACAATTTAAACTCGGAATAATAGGTTGCGGGAACGTTGCGACCGCCGTTTTGAGGGGAGTGGTTTTATCTGATTTTATACGCGAGAAAAAAATAATCGTCAGCGATTGCGACGTGAAAAAGATCGACGCGGTTAATTATTTAGGTGTAAGAACAACTTCCGACAATAGATTCGTCGCAGAGAACAGCGAATATCTGCTTTTAGCAGTGCACGCCAAAGATTTTGCCTCCGTTGCTGAGAGTATCGAGGGCGTGCGCCCCGAAAAAGTTATTTCAGTAGTTTCGGGAGTAAGTAAGGCTACCGTAAAAAATTCTCTCGGCGTTGGTTTAATCAAGGTTGCACGGTGCGTTCCCAACGCCGCGTGCGCTATCGGTAGCGGCGCGATTGCTATCGATATGCTCGATTATAACAAATCAACTGACGATACGGACTTTTTGAGCAACGTTTTTGGGGTTCTCGGTACGGTCGTAAGCACGGAAGAGAGTAAGCTCGAGGCGGCGGCAGGCGTTAATTGTCCGATAAGCGCGTTAATGCTTATCGACGCTCTCGTCGATGCTGGTGTAAAAAACGGACTTACTAAAAACGAAGCAAAAATTCTTGCGGTTCAGACCGTTCTCGGTGTTGCGGAGCTGGTTTCCCGTGAAGAAGAGAGTTTGAGTGAGTTGCTAATGCGCGTTTGCAAGGGTGATTTGGTTGCTTTGAAAGCTGTAAAGTCGCTGGAAGACGCAGGATTCAGAAGCGGTATTATCAACGCTGTCGACGCGGCTACGGAGAAAAACGAAGAATCTGAATGATGAAAAAAGTAACTTTATATACGGACGGCGCTTGTTCCGTTAACCCCGGGGTTGGCGGTTGGGGAGCGGTTTTAATGTACAACGGCTTTGAAAAGCGAATTTCTGGCGCGCAAGCGGATACGACTAACAACCGAATGGAGATGACGGCTGTTATAGAGGGGCTTAAATGCCTGAAAGAGCGGTGTGAAGTGACGATTTACAGCGATTCGGCGTATGTTGTGAATGCATTCGTTAATAATTGGATAAATATGTGGGAAAAAAAAGAATATAAAAAAGCCGACAACAAGCCCGTTTTAAACGCCGATTTATGGAAAGAGTTAAAGTCGCTTGTCGAGGCTCACTCCGTTAAATTCGTAAAGGTGAAGGGGCACGCGGACAACGAATACAACAATATTTGCGACAAACTTGCGACCGACGCGGTCAAAAATTTCAAAAGTCAATTATAAAAACGGTTAAAAAGCGATATAATAAATATTGAAAATGAACCGGATTGACGTACTAAAACACGTAATTAACGTGTTGGCGGTTGTGCTTCTCGGCGCGACCGCTTTTCTTTTTACGGCGTACGCGCTGTTATATAAAAATATCGGCTTCGTAGCCGTGCATTTTAACCTGTTAATGTCTTTGGCGGGTGTATTTTGCTCGCTTTCGGCGTTGGGCGGCGTACTGTTTTATTCGTTCGGAAAAACGTCTTTGTACCGACTAACCGTGTGTGCGCTCGTGTTCGTGGTTATTGCCGCAATAGTATTTTTCGCACTGTGTGCAAGCGGGCTTATAACTAAAATTAACAGCGTTGACGCGCTTCGTGAGTATATCGAAAAAGCGGGAGCGTGGGCGGCGCTCATTTATATAGTTTTTTGCTTTTTGCAGGTCGTGCTTTTGCCTGTGCCGGGGTCGATAGCCGTTGCGGTCGGTACGGCTATGTTCGGTCCATTGAATTGTGCGCTTTACAGTTTTTTAGGGATAGTGGTAGGTTCTATAGCGGCATTTGCGATAGGAAGATGGATAGGTTACAAAGCTGTTTGTTGGATAGTCGGCGAAGAAACATTGGATAAATGGTTGAAAAAACTCAAAGGCAGGGACTATTTGATTCTTTCTTTGATGTTTTTACTGCCGCTTTTTCCCGACGACGTTCTGTGCTTCGTTGCGGGGTTGTCGTCGATGACCTGGGGTTATTTTATTATAATGATAATACTCACCCGCGCGCTTTCGGTGTTTTCCACGGCTTATTCATTCGAACTTATACCGTTTAACACGTGGTGGGGCATACTCATCTGGATAATTATCGCCGCGCTCGTTATTGCTTCTTTTTACTTCGTATGTAAGTACTCGGAACGCATTGATAAATTCATAAAAAGCAAACTGAAAATCAAACGCAGGAAAAGGTGACTTCGGTCGCCTTTTTTATTAAAAAAACACGGAAAAAAATAAGATAAAAATATATCGTATTTACTTGGCTTTTGACAAAATACGTGTTAAAATGTATTTGTAGAAAATTTGGCAAAATGTTGACCGTGCCGTCGAATAACCCGTCGGCAGAGGTTATCGGGAGTAAATATGGATAAATTAAGCTTACTGCAAAAACGCAAAAAGCAGCTTATCGACGCGGGGAAAGCAATCCGAGCGGACGTAAACGCGCTTATCGACGAGGATAGTTTTGTAGAGTTTTCCTGTTTCAGCTTCTCTAAAAGCGAGTTCTACGGCGAAAACGCCGAGGGCGAAGGGGTTGTAACGGGGTTTGCTACTATTAACGACTATCCTTTTTATATTGTCGCGCAGAATTCCGCCGTGCTTTCGGGCGGCGTAAGCAAGGCTAATTGCGAAAAAATCGAAAAATGCCTCAATCAGGCAGAAAAAACTTCTACGCCCATAATTTATTTGCTGTCGTCGCTCGGTGTTCAGCTCGGCGAGGGTATAGGCGCGCTCGAGGGGCTGGCAAAGCTCATCTTAAAGGCGTCGCAGATGAAGGGCACCGTACCCCAATACCTTGTCGTGGACGGAGAAGTGTACGGTCAGATCTCCGTGCTTGCGGCGATTTGTGATTTCACTTACTTTATCGATAAAAAGAGCGCGCTGTGCGCAAATAGCCCGCTCGTCGTTTCGGCTCACGACGGTAAAAACCTCGGCAAATTCGAAGTAGGCGGCGTAAACGGTCTTAAAAACACGCATATCGCTTGTTTTACCGTAAAGGATGTGGCCGAAATTAAAGATTCGCTGACTGCAATAAACGAATTACTGTCCGTTCCCGTTATCGACAGCGAGGAAATGAACGACGTTTTAACCGCGCTTGATACAAAGCCTACGGCAAAAAACCTCGTTGCGCTGTTCGATAAGGAAACCGCGCTGGAACTTGGCGCGTCGTTCTGCCCCGAAGTCAGAACTTATCTTGCAAGAATAGGCGGTATAGCTTCGGCTTGCGTAATTTTCGATAGCGAAAACGGCGTTGAGCTGACCGCGGGCAATGTGAGAAAACTCAAAGATTTCGCCGAATTCGCTTGTTGTTACGGTTTACCGTACGTGACTTTCGTAAACACGATAGGTATCAGAAGCGACCTTGCGACGAACGACAGCCTCGTTCTTAAAGAAATAGGCGAGTACGTTTCCATTCTAGACTGCATCGATTCGGCGAAAATTTCCGTCGTTTACGGCAAGGCAATCGGACTTGGATATACGCTGTTCGCAGCTAAATCGATGGGTTACGATTACAGCTACGCGTTTGCAAACGCCAAAATTGCGCTGTTTGACAGCGTTCAGGGCGCGGAAATAGAGCTTTCCGACGATAAAAAGGTCGACCACGCTAAACTTGCAGCTAAGTATTCGGACGAAAATTCAGACCCCGTTAACGCGGCTCAGGGCGGTTATATCGACAATATTATCCAGCCGTCGTTTTTGAAGCGTTATCTTACCGCTTCACTGCAAATGTTGTTGAAGTGAGGCGTTTATGACGGATCGTCTTTTAGATTTCGTTGCCAATAACGGTAACTGGTATTTTGAAAATATGGGCGAAGCGCTAATTTACGCGCTGATCGGGTTTTTAATAGTCTTTCTGGGAATATCGCTGATTATTATTATAATCTGGATTTTGGGACTCGTGCTGAGAAAAACGAATAACCTTGCTTTTATGCGCGGTTGGGCGGTAAAGTTGCGCGCAAAAAGTTTCAAAAAACCTGCTGAAAGGGCGGAAACGGCGGCAGAAACCGCCGAGGACGACGGCGAAGTGCCCGCTGAGGTTAAGGCGGCGATTGTTGCGGCGATAATGGCTTATTACAGCGAAAGCGCCCCCGAATGCGAATTTAAAGTAAAGAGAATCAAGAGAATTTAAAAGGAGTCA
Source organism: uncultured Christensenella sp. (assembly GCA_949878495.1). Lineage (GTDB taxonomy): Bacteria > Bacillota > Clostridia > Christensenellales > Borkfalkiaceae > Coproplasma. Next base: position 8,929 of record CATLAR010000027.1, on the reverse strand, counting down.
ATTATGCGTAATTTTATAGTAACGATAGACGGTAAAAGTTATTCCGTAGGCGTGGAAGAAGTAGGCGAAAGCGGGAGCGTGACCCCCGTAGTCAAGACTGTTGCGGAAGCGCCCAAGCCCGCGGCTAAGCCCGTTGCGGCAAACGGCGAGAAATTGCTTTCGCCTTTCCCCGGTCTTATCAAAAATCTGCTTGTGGCGGACGGCGCGGCGGTCAAAAAGGATCAACCCGTTATGGTTCTCGAAGCAATGAAGATGGATAACGAAATTACCGCGCCTTGCGACGGTAAGATAACTTTTAACGTTGTAAAGGGCGCTAACGTGGAGACGAACGCCGTACTTGCCGTTATCGGCTGAGGTGATTGAATATGTTGCAAAGTGCAGTGGACTTTGGCAAGATATTCGGTAATTTATATGAATCGATGGGTTTCATGCAGGGTAATTGGCAAAATTACGTTATGCTGCTCATTTCTTTCGTATTAATGTATCTCGCTATAGTCAAAAAATTCGAGCCGATGCTCCTTCTTCCGATTGCTTTCGGTATGTTCCTTATTAATATACCGGGTGCGGAAAAAGTGCTGTGGGGCGTTCATCCCGAGGGCGATAATTCGTACGATGCGGTGGAGCCTGCTAGCAGAGGTCTTTTGTGGTATCTCTATTTCGGTGTTGACAAAGTTATTTATCCGCCGTTGATATTCCTAGGAATAGGCGCGATGACCGACTTTGGTCCACTAATCGCCAATCCCAAAAGTATGCTTATAGGTGCGGGTGCGCAGCTCGGTATTTTCGTTGCGTTTATCCTTGCGGCGGCGCTCGGGTTCTCGGTTGCCGCGGCGGCGGCGATTGCCATTATAGGTGGTGCGGACGGTCCTACGGCGATACTCGTTACGTCAAGGCTTGCATCGGACTACGTTCCGACCATAGCCATAGCCGCATATTCGTATATGGCGCTGATACCCATTATACAAAAGCCGTTAATGCGGTTGCTTACTACCAAAAAGGAACGGGCGATAAGAATGAAGCCCCTTCGTCAGGTCAGCAAACTCGAAAAAATTCTTTTCCCCGTAATCGTTACGCTAGTGGTAGGAATAATTCTTCCCGACAGTATCGCTCTGCTAGGAATGCTGATGCTCGGAAATCTCTTCAAAGAGTCGGGCGTAGTCGGCAGGCTTTCGACGCAAGCGCAGAACGGATTAATGAACACTATAACGATATTCCTCGGAATTGCCGTTGGAAGTAAAGCAAAGGGCGAAATTTTCCTCAGTTTAGATACACTTAAAATTATCGGCATCGGTCTGTTTGCATTCATAATCGGCACGATCGGCGGACTTCTCGTCGCAAAAGTTATGTGCAAGATTACCAAAGGTCAGATTAATCCGCTTATCGGTTCCGCCGGCGTATCGGCAGTTCCTATGGCGGCGAGGATTTCAGAGGACGTGGGACGGGAATACGACCCTCAGAACCATTTGTTAATGCACGCAATGGGCCCTAACGTCGCGGGCGTTATCGGCTCGGCGATTGCCGCAGGCGTGTTGCTCGCTTGCTTCGGCGGATATACCGACGGCAGCGCCGCACAATCCGTGTTAAACGCGATTACGTCTATTTCAGCTTAATTCGAGGTGAATGATATGGAAAATAAAAAAGTTTTGATAACTGATACGATATTGCGCGACGCGCACCAATCGCACGCGGCTACGCGTATGAGATTCGACGAAATGGAGCCGATGCTTCCGCTTCTGGACGAAGCGGGATACTACTCGCTCGAAGCGTGGGGTGGCGCGACGTTTGACAGCTGTCTGAGGTTTTTGAACGAGGATCCTTGGGATAGGTTGAGAAATCTTAAAAAATATCTTAAAAAGACTCCCATACAAATGCTGCTCCGCGGACAGAATTTGCTCGGTTACCGTCATTACGCCGACGACGTAGTGGAAAAATTCGTTGAAAAATCGATTGAAAACGGTATCGGCGTTATAAGGCTGTTTGACGCGCTTAACGACCCGAGAAACCTCGAAGCGAGCGTAAAAGCCATTAAAAAGTACGGAGAGGGCGGAAAATGCGTCTGCGAATGTGCTATTTCGTATACGACCAGCCCCGTGCACACGACTGAGTACTTCGTCAATCTTGCAAAACAGTTTGAAGATATGGGTGCGGACAATATCTGTATTAAAGATATGGCTAACCTGTTGTTGCCGTTCACTGCGCACGAACTCGTCAAAGAACTGAAAGCAAAACTTCGTCCCGAAACTAAGGTGCATTTGCACACGCATAACACTACGGGTACTGGCGATATGATTTACCTTATGGCGATACAGGCGGGCGTTGATATAGTTGATTGTGCTCTGTCGCCTCTCGGTAACGGAACTTCCAATCCTGCAACCGAACCGCTTATTGCGACTTTGAAGGGCACTCAATACGATACGGGTATAGAGATTGAAAAACTTCTGCCCGCGGTAACCCACTTCAATAAAGTCGCGGAAAGACTTGAAAAAGACGGTTTCTTAAATCCGAAAGTGCGCAGAGTAGATATAAACACGCTGCTTTATCAGGTTCCCGGCGGTATGCTTTCCAACCTTATGAACCAGCTTAAACAGGCGGGCAAGGAAGAGAAACTGCTTGAATGCCTTGCCGAAGTTCCCGTTGTAAGAAAGGACAGCGGGTATCCGCCGCTCGTAACTCCGTCAAGCCAGATCGTCGGCACGCAAGCAGTATGGAACGTTCTTTTGGGCAGATATAAGACGATAACCGCGCAGTTCAAGGATATGATCCTCGGCAAATACGGCGAAGTTCTCGGCGATAAGAACCCCGAGGTGCTTAAAGCGTGTCAGAAGGACGGCGAAAAAATTATAACTTGCCGCCCTGCGGATCTGATTGAAAACGAAATGCAGACGCTGACGGCAAAAGTAAAGGACGATGGGTTCTATACTCAGGAAGAAGACGTGCTGTCGTACGCACTGTTCCCCGAGGTTTCGACCAATTTCTTCAAATGGAGAAAAGCTAAAAACACGGGCGTTGACAGCGACCTTGCCAAAAATCCCAATAAGGTTTATCCCATTTAAGATAAAAATCGGGGAAACGGCGCCGAACAAATAGTTCAGCGCCGTTTATTAAAGGTGAATATGAAAAACGTAGCGGTAATCGGAGCGGGCGCCGCGGGGCTGGTTGCCGCTTATTTTGCGGCAAAAAACGGCAACCGTGTGACCGTATTCGAGAAAAACGAAAAGAGCGGCAAAAAGATATATATTACGGGAAAGGGCAGGTGCAACGTAACTCACGACTGCCTTCCCGACGAGTTTTTATCAAACGTCGTCAGAAACTCCCGATTTCTTACGGGAGCGATATATGCGTTTTCACCCGCAGAATGCGTAAAGTTTTTCGAGGACGGCGGGCTAAAACTCAAAATAGAGCGCGGCGGCAGATATTTTCCCGTTTCCGACAAAGCGAGCGACGTTACCAAATGCCTTGAAAATTATTGCAAAAACGAGGACGTTTTTTTCAATTTTAACGAGCAAGTTGAAAAAATTACAGTTTTGCATAGTACTATGTTTGACATAATAACCGCAAAAGGCAGATATTCTTTTGATAACGTCGTCGTTTGCACAGGCGGCGTGAGTTATCCGTCTACGGGGTCTACGGGTGACGGCTACGGATTTGCGGAAAAGTTCGGGCACGGCGTAGTGCCTGTAAAACCAGCGCTTTGCGGATTGAACCTTAGGGGTGATTATTATAAAGCGTTGCAGGGGCTTACTTTAAAGAACGTGTCGCTTACAGTAAAAAACGGCGGAAAAACGCTTAAAAGTCTGTTCGGTGAAATGCTTTTCACGCATTTCGGAATTTCGGGTCCTATCGTTTTATCGGCGTCAAGTATTATAAATAGACTTGATTTGAAGAGCGTGATGCTTACTCTGGATTTAAAGCCCGCACTTGACGAAGAAACGCTTGATAAACGGATTTTGCGCGACTTTGAAAATTATAAGAACAAGTGCGTTTCCAATTGTCTTAAAGAATTACTGCCCGCGGCTATTATTCCCGAAATTTTAAAAAGAAGCGGAATTGCCGAGGAAACCAAAGTAAATTCCGTAACAAAGAACCAGCGGCGGTGTTTATTGACAATCGTCAAAAATTTTGATATGATGGTAGCGTCGCTCCGTGATTTTTCCGAAGCCATAGTTACTTCGGGCGGGGTGGACGTTAAAGAAATTAACCCGAAAACTATGGAAAGCAAACTCGTGAAAGGTTTGTATTTCTGCGGCGAAGTGCTTGATCTGGACGCGTTTACAGGTGGATTTAATCTGCAAATAGCGTTTTCGACTGGTTACGCCGCGGGGAACGCGATAAAGGACTCAAAATTATGAAAGCTATACGCGGAGCTACTACGGTTGCCTGCGACTGCGCAGAGGAAGTACGCGGCGCGGTTGCGGAGTTATTAATCAATATAAAAAAAGTCAATAATTTAGCCGACGGGCAGATAATTTGCATTATGTTTTCCAATACGGCGGATATTCGTTCTTATTATCCCGCGAAAGCCGCGCGCGAAGCGGGATTTTCGGACGTTGCGTTGTATTCTTCGCTCGAGCCGATTATCGAAGGCTCGCTTGAAAAGTGTATCCGCGTTATGATGCTCGTCGAATCCGACGACCCGGTAAAACATATTTATTTGCGCGGCGCGAAAGTTCTCCGCAAAGATCTTACCGCAGTAGTCAATATCGCTCTGGACGGCCCTGCGGGTAGCGGAAAAAGCACGATTTCCAGACTTATTGCAAAGAAAATGAATATTCTCTGCCTTGATACGGGCGCTATGTACAGAGCGTGCGCTTTGAAATGCGTGCGCGAGGGCGTAGCCGTTACCGACGAAAGAGCCGTCGCGGGAATTATGCAGAATTTGAATCTGAAAGTCGAATACTGCGGAGGAGTACAGAAAACGCTTCTCGACGGCGACGACGTTTCGGGAGAAATACGCAAAAACGAAATTTCAATGCTCGCTTCTACCGTTTCCGTACTCGATTGCGTGCGCTCGAAAATGGTTGAATTACAGCGAGAAATAGCAAAAAGCACTTCGTGTATACTCGACGGACGGGATATCGGCTCCAACGTTTTGCCCGACGCGCGCTTCAAATTCTTTCTTACCGCAAGCCCCGAAGTGCGCGCAAAACGCCGCTACAGCGAGCTTAAAAACAAGGGCTTCGTAGTCGATTTCGAGGAACTTAAGAGCGAAATAATCAAGCGGGACGAGCAGGATGCAAACCGCAAGAACGCGCCGCTTAAGATGGCTGACGACGCGGTATTGGTTGATTCTTCGGATATGTCCGTAGAGGAAGTCGCTGCGTTTATTCAAAATAAAATTCAGGAAAAAATTTAAATGGCAGACCAAACTACCGAAATAAAACCCAAAAAACGCAAACTGACGAAGTATGAAAAGTGGTGGAGAACTATGCGCAGGTTTCACCGCTTCGTTATGCAGCCCTTTTATCCTTATAAGAAATACGGACATACGAAAAGGTATAACGACCGTTCCTATATTATAGTAGGTAACCACAGGAGCGTTCTGGACGTCGTTCCCGCGGCGATGGCGACCGATAAACCTATTCACTATATGGCGAAAAAGGAGATCAGGGATAAAAAAATCGGGAATTGGTTTTTCAATAAATGCGAATGTATTCAGGTCGCGCGCGACGGCACGGACGTAAGAGCGTTAATGCAGGCGATGAAATACCTCAAAGAGGGCAGTATAGTCTGCATTTTCCCCGAGGGAACGCGCAATAAAACGGAAGAGCTGTTTTTACCCTTTAAAAGCGGCGCGGCGGCGCTTTCCATAAAAACGCGCACGCCGATAATTATGATGTTGCAACTCGAGAAAATAAAAGCGTTCAAAAAATCGCGCGTTTATTACAGCGAGCCGTTCGAGTTTACCGAATTTTACGATAAGAAACTTACGCAGGAGGATATCGATCGCGCCGATGAAATTCTGCGCGCGAAGATGGAGGAGTTTTATCACGTTCTTGAGGGAATGGTGAAAGATAAATGCAAGTAATACTCGCAAAACACGGCGGTTTTTGTTCGGGAGTTCGGAAAGCGGTGAATACAGCGCTGAGTCTTGACCCCGAAAACGCGTACGTGCTGGGTGAAATTATCCATAACCCGACGGTTGTCAAAGCGCTTTGCGACAAGGGGCTTAAGACTGTGGACGCGCTTGAAGAAGTACCTGACGGCGGCACCGTAGTTTTCCGTTCTCACGGCGTGCCTAAGGACTATTATTCGGTGTGCTCAGAGCGTGGAATCAAGGTTATAGACTGCACGTGCGGGTTCGTTAAAAGAACGCAGAGTATCGTGGAAGAGCAGTCCGCGCTGGGTAAGAAAATTATTATAATCGGCGAAGCGGAGCATCCCGAGGTCGTAGGACTTCTCGGCTGGTGCCGCGACGGGGCGGAAGTTGTTAGCGACCCCGACGAAGATTTCGGCAAATTTAAGGGTTTTGACGTGTGCGTAGTGTGTCAGACGACCTTTTCGGCACAGAAATTTGAAAAAATTATTAAAAATATTCAAAAAGTGTGTGAAAAAACAGTTGCTGTTTTTAAGACGATTTGTTATACTACTATAGAGCGGCAGAACGAGGTCGAGGAGCTGGCAAAGCGGTGCGACGCGATAGCCGTAGTAGGCGGGTTGAACAGCAGTAATACCAATAAACTGTACGAGCTTGCGAGTAAATATTGTAAAAACGTATTTCGACTTTCCGACGCGGAGAGCGACGAAATTGCGAAAATAAAAAATTTTAAACTATTAGGTATTGTCTCAGGGGCGTCTACTCCCGATGAGCAAACCCGGGAGGTTCTTTCAAAGATGGCAGAAAACACAGAAGTTAAGGCAACTAACCCCACTATGGACGACGTAGTTGCTAAAATCGACAACGAGTCGAAGTTCAGGAGAGGGCAGACCGTCACGGCTACTATTTCACAGGCTACGGCGGAAGGCTTGCAGATTCTCCTTCCTTTTTCGAAGAAGGAAGTTGCTTTGAGCAAAGACGAACTTGACTGCGAAGAGTACAACGTTGCAGATTACGTAGCGAAGATAGGCGAGCCTATCGAATTACTCGTTGTCGAACTTAAGCCCACGCTTAAATTATCGCAGAAGATGATTAAAGTGTTGCAGGAAGAAGAAGCTCTCGGCGCGGAAATCGAAGGCGGCAAGGAATTTACCGTCGTTTGCTCGGGCTACAACAAAGGCGGACTCGTAGGTCAGTTCGGTACCTATTCCGTATTCGTACCCGCAAAAGAGATTCGTCCCGGTTTCGTTAAAGACCTTTCCAAATACGAGGGTAAAACGCTCAGACTCCGCGCAATCGAAATCAAGAAGGGCGGTCAGAAGAGAGAAATTATCGCTTCCCAGCGCGTTATTTTGCAGGAAGAGCGCGACGCAAGGGATGCTGTAAGACTTGAAAGAGAAAAAGAGTTCTTTGAAAATATCCACGCGGGCGACATCGTAGAAGGTAAAGTAGAAAGAGCAACGAGCTTCGGCGCGTTCATTTCGGTTTTCGGTTTTGATTGCCTTGCTCACATTTCCGATTTGTCCTGGACGGGCGCGGCTTCGGTTACCGACGTGCTTGAAATGGGTAAAACGTATCGCTTCGTAGTTCTTAAAATCGACAGCGAAACCAAGAAAGTATCGCTCGGCTACAAACAGCTTCAGCCTCAGCCTTGGGATCTTGCGGAAGGCAAGTACAACGCAGGCGATATCGTTCACGGCAAGGTAGTAAGAATCGTACCTTTCGGCGCGTTCGTAGAAGTTGAAAAAGGAATCGACGGTCTCGTTCACGTTTCCCAGATTACTCACGAAAGAATAGAAACTCCCGCAACCGTTCTCAACGTAGGCGACGAGGTTGACGCGAAGATTATCGCAGTCGATACCGAAGCAAGAAAAATGAACCTCTCCATTAAGGCTTTACTTCCCGAAGGCGAGAAGAAAAAGCACGGCGAGGACGAGGGCGAAGAATCCGCTCCCAAGAAAGGCGGCAGAGCTCCCAGAAGATACGCTAACGACGACGAGATCTCAAATTGGAGCGAAGGCAGCATCGGCGGCACGTCCATAGGCGACCTCCTTGCCAATGCAAAGAAAAATAAGTAATTTAAAGATAATAACCCCCCCTTGCTTTGATAAGCAGAGGGGGGTTATTCGTATTCAAGTTCGTCTGAAAAAAACAACGAGTCGTTAAGAAATTCAATTATGGTAATGCCAAACGTGTCGGCTATGCGAAAAACAACAGAAAGAGTCGGGCTTTTTACGTGTCCGCTATAAAGGTTTCGGATTGTCGAAACGGGCAAACACGATTCCCGTGCAAGCCTGTAAACCGTCCAACCTCGTTCGGACAATAGCTCGTTTATTCGTTTTGCTACCGCTTCGCTCATTGTCATATTCCAATGATAACACGCTGGTTTTCAAAAAATAATACTAAATTGAGTCCTAACGTTCAATTTAGCTTGATTAAAGTAATCGATTATGATATAATTTTGCCAACGTTTGGTACGTAGTCAAAATCGTTGGCGAAAACGGAAAAATATCCTATAAAAAACAAAAATGCTCTGTGCCGATGCTTTTTATACAGACTAAATATTTTGATAATTTTTCTAAAGATATAGTAAGCAAAAACAAAAATAAAACGGAATTTGCGACGACTCCTGCGGCAAGCCTCGCCGCTAAAAACGAATTGGTCGGGTTATTTGAAACGATGTACGACGCTTATGAAACTATAAAAGAACTTGTTTCGTTTCAAAGCATTATCGACTATATAGACAAAGCTAACGCATTTTTCGAATAGGAAAAAGCTCCCGAAAGCGCACTTCCCATAGGGAATTAAAAAACTAAATTATTAAGAGTTATACTTTCAAGCAAGGACAAAAGCTCTCGAACGATATGTTCGAGAGCTTTTGACTACAAACCTTTT
>CATLAR010000026.1 GCA_949878495.1 uncultured Christensenella sp. | reverse complement strand
CGGCGGTATGGAGTCCCCCGCGCTGACGATGATTTCCGGCGCGCTCGACTCCGACAACAGCGTTTACACCATAACGCACGAAAACGCGCACCAATGGTGGTACGCGATGGTGGGCAACGACCAGCTCAACGACGGTTGGCTGGACGAAGGACTTGCCGAATACTCCACCCTTTCATTCTTTGAAAACAACCCGACTTACGGGTTCACTAGGCGGGGGATAGTCGATTCGGCGACAAAATATTACAGAGCGTTTTTCACCGTGTTCGAACAGCTCAACGGCACGACCGACACGAGAATGCACAGAAATCTGAGCGAGTATTCGAGCGAACTCGAATACAACAACGTAGTTTACAATAAGGGTTTAATACTCTTCGATATGCTGCGTTCGGCAGTCGGCGAAGAAAAATTCTTCGGCGGGCTCAAAACGTATTTCGCGGAAAATAACGGCAAGATAGCCACGCCCGAAGCGCTGTATTCGTGCTTCGTCAAAACGTCGGACGTTGAAGGACTTTTCGATTCCTTTATCGAAGGCAAGATTATAATTTAATCTTCGTTATCGGCTTCCCCGAAAGGGGGAGCCGTTTCTTCCGTTTCGCAACCGCCCAAAGAAAGTTCTTCCGCAAACGGTTCGGTTACGGCGGCTTCGCCGACAACGGGCGCGGCGGCTACGGGCGGGGGTTCGCGCAGAAGCCCCGACGATTTTTTCCAGCGACCCGACAGCATTCGCCCGCCGAAGAGCAGACTTCTGAGCCCCCAATCGGCGACCATACCTATCCAAAGCCCCATCGCGCCCATATGCGCGCCCGCCCAATCGCAGGTGAGGATATAGCACAGCCCGACGCGCATTAGTACCATAGAGGTGACGGCGGCTATCATAACGAATTTAACGTCCGAATTAGCCTTTAACATCGCGGGCAGACCGAATGACAGCGGGTAAGTCATAAACTGCACGGGCAGACACAGAAGCAGGCAGTTCCAGGCAATGGCGCGGGCTTCTCCCGAGATATTGTAAAAGTCGAGGAGCACGGGCGAGAGCCCGAAAATTATCGAAACGCACAGCGAGTTGCCGATATAGTTGATAGCGAGCATTTTTTTGAGGTAGTATTTTACCTGATCGCTGTCGCCCGTGCCGACCGCCTGACCTATTACGGTTAGCGTTGCGGTGTTAATACCGCCGCCGATTATCGAACTGAGAGAGTTAATATTGTACGCAACGGAGTTTGCCGAGGTCTGGAAGTTGGTGACCGAACCGCCGACTACCACGTTATAGCTTGCAATGGAAATAAAAACTATAACGAGAATTTTACCTAACTGGAAAAAGCTGTTTTCAACGCCGCTGGGCACGCCGAGCTTGAGAATTTTGCCAAGACGGCTGTCGAAGCGGAAAAAGCCTTTGAATCCGACCCGCACGAGGTTGGATTTTCTCGTCAATAAAATCAGCGTGAAAAACGCGGGGAAAATACGCGCAAGCAGCGTGCCGAGCGCAACGCCCGCGATGCCCATATCCAGCGCGTAAATAAACAGCGCGTTAAAACCGATATTGAGAAAGAAACTGATGATACCCGAAAGCATTGTGTTTACGCTCTTTCTCTGCGCCCTCAAAAGCGCGGCGCACGAGTTGAAGACGGCGAGGAAGGGGAAAGAAGCCGCGATTATATAGAAATACAGATAGGCGTTGGTGAGCGTGTTTTCTCCCGCGTCGCCGAAAAGCAAGTTTATAATCTGGTTGTTCAGACCGAGGCAAAGCGACATAAGCACGATAGATATGAGGAAAGTTATGGAAACGAGCTGACGCGCGCTTGCGTTGGCTTCCTCCACCTTGCCCGCGCCGAGATACTGCGAGGTTATGACCGCGCCGCCCACGCCGAACGCCGTAAACAAATGTATCAACAGGCTGGAAATCTGGTCCACGTCGGTAATCGCCGTGAGAATATCGTCGCCCGCGCCGCTTTTTGCGTAAGAAGCCATAAGCCCGTCAATCATTCCCAGCGAGCTGGACAGCGCCGACTCCACGACTATCGGAATTATCAGAAACAAGAGCGCCTTGTTCGTAAACAGCCCGTATTTTATTTTCGCCATTATTTTCCTCCTTTACAAAATTTGAATTCTTAACGCCGCGGTCAGATTGCCCGCGACTCGTGACAAGTGAAATAGATTATCTGGATTTGCCCCGAAAGCGCGCGGATAACGCGTTTACAGCCCTCGAAATTTTTTTCGTCAAGGTTGACGAAAGGGTCGTCCATTATAATAAACGGCTTTTCGCCCGCATACATATTGTCCATAAGCGCGAGCCTCAGGCACAAATTTATCACGCCGCGCTGACCCGCGCTCAAATACTTTTCGCCCATTAGCGAACCGTTCTTTTCAATGCTCACCGCAAAATCGGCGTCCATATATATTTTGTCACCGAACGCGGTTTTTATTTCACGGGCATAAAATTCGAACCGACCGCGCACGGGAGAAACGTATTCTTCCTTGATACGCCCGTCCGCACGCTTTAAAAACTCTTCCGCCGCCGCCACCGTTTCGTGTTTTCGGGTGAGCGCGGCAAGCTCCTCTTCGGCGATTTCCAGCCGCGAAAGTTTGTCGGGCAGAAGTTCGAGATCGGCTTCCTCCCAACCGATAACGCCGTCCAGAACGCCGAGTTTTCTGCGCTTATCCGCAAGCTCGCCGTCGACCTCGCCGCCGCAAGCGCGCTCGTCGGCGACCGAAAGCCCGTTTTCTTCCGCGTAAAGTTTCGCGCGGGTTTCAAGGTTGCAAACCTCGGCGGAAAGCGCCTCGAAAAGCTGCCGTTTTTGCGTTAAAACCCTGATTGCCCCCGATATATCCTGCGGTTTACGCATTTTGTACCGCGCGAAAATTTCGGCAATCTCCCCGTCGAGCCGCGCAATTTCGGCGAAATAACCGCCGTCCGTACCGCCGCTTTTTTTGCTTTTTACGGTAAGATACGAAAACGCCGCAACCGCCGCCGCGCCCAGCGCGATAACGACGATACCCGCAAGCGTGACCGTGCAAAGCCACGCGCCCGCCGCAACTAAAAGCAGTGCGAGCGGCAGAAAAGCTATTCGCGCTTTGCCTGAGCCTTGCTTTTGGGCGGAAGCCTCGGACAGCGCCGAAAGCCGCACCGTTTCAGTCTGTTTTTCCGCAATCGTATCAAGCTCGTCGAAACTCGGAAGCCCCGAAGGAAACTGCTCTTTAATTCCCGCAAGCTCGGCGCGCTTCACGGTAATATCGCCGCGAATTCCGTCCAGAACGGCAAGCTTTGCGCCGATAACTTTATTTTGCGTTTCACGCTCTTTGACTCGTTCGAGAGCCGAGATTTCTTCAAGCAGCCGCCCCCGTTCTTCGTACCGCGCGCCGAGGGCGCGTTCGCGTTCGCGCAGTTGCGCTATTTCCGAGCGGAGCGTTTCAACCTCTTCTTTTTTATCGTAAATAAGCCCCTTTTTACCTCGGTCGGCTTTGAGTTCCTTGCGGCGTCTGTCAAGGGCGGCTATCGCCGCGTCGAAGTCGGCAGGATCGGCAAGCCCCGCGTCGCGGCTGAGCATTTTACCCGCGCCGCCCGCGCCTTCGGTTATCTCCGAAGTAACGAACGCCGTACGCACGAAGGACTGCGCGTCCAGCCCGAAAATTTGCTTGCCGATATCGTCCGCGCGGATAATTCTGCCGTTGCAATAGACGGTCAGTTCGTCTCGCGTTTCGCTTTTTTTATCGAAAAACCGCTCTATTCGGTATACGTCGCCGCCCTTTTCAAAGACGATATTACCGCCGAATTTAGAGCCGTCGAAAGGGCAGAATCGTTGGCGGTCGTTGAAATTTCCGCCCGCGCGCACGGACGGCAAACCGTAAAACAGCGCCTTTATAAAAGACGCGAGCGTGGTCTTACCCGCGCCGTTTTCGCGCGTTAAGACGGTAAGCCCGTCAAAAGTATATTCGCGTTTTTTGAGGTTTCCGAAGCCCTCGACGTAACAGGAAAGCAGTTTCATCAGTCTATCTCCCTCCCGCTTAACGCCTTCAAGCCGACGGAAATTATACTGCGTTTGAGTTCGCCGTCCAAGCCGTCGTCCGACAGCACGAGCCGCACGAACTCGCCTGCGAGCGTTGCGTCGCCCTCGTAATCGGCAAGGTCGAGTTTGCGGAAAGTCTTGTCCTTGACGGATACGCAATAAAAGTTCTCGCGCATAAGCCGCTTTTGCGTTTCTGCGGCGAGGTCGGCGTTGTCGAAACCGACCTCGCCGCTTATAATTACGCGCACTATGTCGCTTTTAGGACACGCTACCGCGCCTTTGACGAGGTTGTAAACCTGATAATCGTCCCGCGCGCCCGTAACGTCCACGTCGTATACATTGACCGTGCGGCAGGAGTAGCGCACGAATTCCGCGCGCACGCGGTCGGTTATATCGAGCATCACAAAGCCTTTTGCGCCCGCCTCGTCAAAGCCCCTGCCTTCGAGACAGCCCGAATAGCAGTACTCCCCGCGCCCGTCTATTCTGCCTTTTTGGAAAGTATGGTAGTGACCGAGCGCAAGGTAGTCTATATTTTTGTCGCGCATTCTGGGCAGCGCGATTTTGTCCGTGCCGACGGTATCGGAAATATTCCCGTGCAGAACGGCGATATTTATATCTTTTTCGTCGGGCGCGAGCGAGGAATACAGCGACGAATAGTTGCCCGCCGTAAGCTCCGCGCCGTAAATTACGACGTTGCCGTAGCGGTACGCCGTCCATTTATCGGAAAAATATTTGAGATTTTCGAGTTCGCGCGTGTACGATTGAAGCGCGTCGTGATTGCCGCGCAGATATAAAAAGTCGGTTTGGGGGTTGCTTTTTACTACGTTGTAGAAAAACTCTTTGTCCTTTTTCAAGGGGCGGTCGCTGTCGAACAGATCGCCCGCTATTATAATAGCCGCAACCTTATTTATTTTTGCGTATTCGACCATTCCCAGAAAAGACGAGCGCAGTTCCATACGCCGCTCGCGCGCCTTTTCGGCGGGCAAACGCGAGTCCATTTTCGACCCGAGATGTACGTCTGCGCAATGCAAAATCTTCATAGTTACCCTTTAAAATTAGGCGCGAAAAAATTCATTTTTTCGCGCCGTAAAAGTCAATATTTTCCGTTTATCCCAAAAAGCCCGTTATTTCGTCGAACAGCTTTTTCGCGTCAACGCTCTTCGTGAAACGCGCCGGCTTGTCTTTGAGCTCTTTCAGGCATTTCGGCACCGCCATAGCCGTTGCCGCGTGCAGTCTTTTAATTCCCTTGAAACTGTCCTTGACGTCGTTGCCCGTCACGGCGTAAAGAACGTCCTGCGGGAACTTGTAGGGGTTTGCGGTTGAAACGATAACCATTTTCGTTTCGTCCTTTTTATGCTTTTCGAACCAGTCGACGGCAACCTTCATAGCGCAACCCGTGTGCGTGTCCATCGTGTAGCCCACGTCGACGAAAACGTCGTACATAGCTTCCACGCAACCCTCTTCGTCGGCGTAACCACCGTCGAAAGTCTGCTGTATTTTTTGTAATTCCCCCTCGGATATGACGTACTTTCCGTGGGTTTTCAAATCGTTCATACGGCTTGCCGTCAGTTTTTCGTCCCTGCCGCTTATCTCGAAAAGCAGTCTTTCGAGGTTGCTTGATACGAGTATATCCATAGACGGCGAGGTCGTTTTATAGAACTCGCGGTTGACGTCGTAAACGCCCGTTGCAAGGAAGTCGGCGAGTATCCTGTTCTCGTTGGAAGCGCAATGCAAACGGCGAACGGGAAGCCCCATCTGCTTTGCGTAGTACGCCGCGAGGATATTGCCGAAGTTGCCCGTTGGAACGGTGAAATCGATCTCCTCGCCCATAGTAATCTGTTCCGAGGAAACGAGGTCGAGATACGCCGAAAAATAGTAGGCTATCTGCGGCGCGAGCCTGCCGAAGTTGATGGAATTTGCCGACGAAAGCACGACGTTCTTTTGCTTTAACGCCTTGACTTTTTCCGCGCTTGAGAAAATTTCCTTAACCGCGGTCTGACAGTCGTCGAAATTACCTTTAACGGCGACGACGTTTACGTTTGAGCCGTCCTGCGTGCACATTTGCAGTTTCTGCATTTTCGACACGCCCTCCGACGGATAGAACACGGTTATCTTTATTCCGTCCGCGTCTTTGAAGCCTTCGAGCGCGGCTTTGCCCGTATCGCCGGACGTCGCCACAAGTATGAGAATTTCCTCTTTAATGCCGCATATGTCGCACCCTTTTCTAAGAAGATAGGGCAACAGCGTGAGCGCCATATCCTTGAAAGCGCACGTAGGTCCGTGCCAGAGTTCGAGCATATACACGCCCTCGTCGATACGCACGAGTGGCGCGGGGTCGCCGTCGAACTTGGCGTACGCTTTTTCGCAGGCGGACAAAAGCTCGTCGCCGTCGTAGTCGTCGAGGTATTTCAGAAGTATTCTAGCGGCGCGTTCGGGATAGCTCATAGAAAGCATTTCTTCCATTTCCGCGCCCGTAACGGCGGGGAAATTTTCCGGAACGAAAAGACCGCCCTCGGGCGAAAGCCCGCGAACTATAGCCTGCGCGCCCGTAACGGCGGCGCCCCCTCTCGTGCTGATAAATTTCATAGACGGTTTCCTCCCGCCCGCAAAGGGCGTAATAACGATACGGCGACACGCGAAATTACCGTGCCGCCGTTGAATTTTACCCGTTGTTTAAAGGTATTTTTTAACGAAATCGGGAAGCTCTTCTTTCTTGCAACTGCAAGTAAGAGTAATGGTTATGTTGTTTTCGTTGGAAATTTTGTCAAGCATATAGAAGATACCCGCAAGCTCGCTTATGGGCTTGCCCGAAATCCTCGCCACGCCGTCGATGTAAAGGTACTCGTGATCGCTGTTGCACGCGGCTACGCCTTTAACGAAACCGCAGAGCGCGTCCTCGCCGGCGACCGACCAATCCGTAACGTCGATAAAGCGAATGTTACGCGCTACGTCGTACATACATCTCTTGTTGTCGGTAATGAAAACGCTTAACCCCTTTGCGTCGGTAGCGTTCTTGTTGGCGTCGTCGATAAGAATCTTCGTCTTGCCTGTGCCTTTGGGTCCGTATACTATTTTAATCATGAGAATTCCTCCCGTTATTATCTTTAATATATGATATCATAGTCAAGGTTAAATTTCAATAGATTTAATCAAATTATTACTAAATTTTTATAAACGCCGCGCTTTACTCGCACTCGCGCGCAAACTGCGCTATTCTTTCAAGCCCTTCCAGCATATCCGCCGTAGAAAGCGCGTACGAAAGGCGCACCGCGTCGTCGTCGCCAAAGCATACTCCGGGGGTAATGGCGACTTGCTTATGCGTTAAAAGCAGGTCGGCAACGTCCATACTGCCGTGAATTTTAACGCCCTTATAGCTCTTACCGTAGAGGTTGTCGCAGAGCAGCATTACGTAAAACGCGCCGTCGGGTTTAACGTAATCGAGCCCGAGCGACTTCATTTCGTCCAGTTTTTCAAGCATTTTCAGCCTGCGCCTGCCGAACGCCTCTATCATATCTTTCATAGGCTTGTCGTCGCCCTCGAGCGCGGCGAGCGTGGCGTACTGGGTCATCGTGTTTACGTTGGAAGTGGAATGGCTCTGGAAGGACGAAATAGCCTTGGCAACGTTCTGCGGGCACGCAAGGTACCCCAAACGCCAGCCCGTCATTGCATAGCTCTTGGAAACGCCGTTGACGATTATAGTCAGGTCCTTCATTTCGGGCGAGCATTCGGCGATGGAAAAATGCGTTTCGCCGCCGTAAATAAGTTTTTCGTAGATCTCGTCGGCGAGCACTACTATATTATGCTTTACGCACACTTCCGCGATTGCGCGGATTTCTTTTTCGGTATAAACGGCGCCCGTGGGGTTGCAGGGGCTGTTGAAAATGAGCATTTTCGTCTGCGGACGTATAGCCGCTTCCACCTGCGCCGCCGTAATTTTATAGCCGTGGCGGGGCGTTGCGTATATGTACTCGGGCACGCCGCCGCAACTTTTGACTATTTCGGGATAAGTCAGCCAATATGGCTTGGGTATAAGCACCTCGTCGCCGGGGTTGATGGTGGCGAATACGGCGTTGAAAATGGAATGCTTCGCGCCGTTGGAAATAATTATCTGCGAGGGATCGTAATCGAGGTTGTTGTCCGTTTTGAGCTTTTTCGCCACGGCTTTTTTGAGCGCGGGCAGACCCGCCGCCGCAACGTACTTGGTGTAGCCCTTGTCGAGCGCGTCCTTCGCCGCGTCGCAGATATGTTGGGGGGTGTTGAAATCGGGCTCGCCTACGCCGAAATTAATGACCTTTACGCCCGCCGCTTTCAGCTCGTTGGCTTTTGCGGATATGGCGAGGGTCATAGAGGGCGCGATAGTCAAAATTCTGTTGGATACTTCTATCATAAATGCCTCGTTCGTGTGAATTCCTCTATATTATAATAAAAACCGCGCGGCTTTGCAAATCTTTACGCCGCTTTGCCGAAATTTTTTAATCACTTGCCCGCGCGCCCGAGCGCAAGCATTGTTTCGAACACGATTTTTTTGTTAGCCGCCGACAACGAGCGGTAGCCCGAAATCAGCCCCAGCTCCTCCGCCGAAACTTCCGCCGCCGAACTTTTAACTTCGATATTGCCGAAGTCGTCCTCCCTCCCGAGCAGGTAATCCACGGACACCCTGAAAAAATCGGCGAGCTTTACGAGGGAGGAAGAAGTCGGCTCGTTAAGACCGCTTTCCCACCGCCCGATATTGCGCTGGCTCGTGCCGATTGCCTTCGCCACATCCGTCTGAGTCAAACCCCATTCGGTTCTCATTTCCTTCAGCCTCATCTTATCCTCCTTTTTGAAAAATTTTAGACAAAAATGCCTATTTAGTATTGACAAAAACATTTTTATCTATTACAATATGTTTTGATAGACATATTTGCCTATCATCTCCTCCGCTTTGACGTTTCAGACGCGTTAAAGCAGACCGCCCGCGGGCATAAGCTCGCGGGCGGTTTTCAATTTGCGTATTTAGTTAATCGGAACGTTAAAGATACGTTTTAAGTCTTTCTTCGAAGTTTTCTTCGAGTTCGATAAGCTCGGTTATGAGCGTTTTGATTTCCTCGTCCATATACTTGCTGCCGTCGGTAAGCGAAGTTTTGAGCGAGGTAAGTCCCGTAACCGTGCCGCGGATCATCATCTGCGCGATATTCTGCGCGGAGTTGTCGTTAGCCGTGCCCATTTTAATCGCCGACCACATCATCGCCTTTTTGACGGGGTTGGGGTCCTTGAGTTCGACGTTGAGCCTGTGCGCAAGCGAAGCGGCTTTACTGCAAATTTTTTCGTATTCCTCGTGCTGGCGCATTATCTCTTCTTTGATTTTAACGTCGTCGACTTCGGGCAGAACGTCCGAAATCGAAGTGAGAGCGAGCTGCGCGTTGCGGTATACTTCGGCTAAAATTTCACTGTCTTTTTTTACTTCTTCCATATTATCTCCTGCGGGCGGCGCATTTTTCATACTGCCCTTTTAAGACAGTTTGCGCCGTTTTCGGGATAATATTCGCTTTGCCCCCGCAATATCACGCGTTTAACGGCTCAGCCGCCCGCAAGCATTTCACTGAGGAACGCAAGCCTTTTCATAACTTCGGGCTGGCGGGTAACGTCGCTTTCGGGAATTTCGCGCATAGTTACGGGGTTGATTCCGTTTAAAATGAGGTCTATGTACATCTTCGTCAGCTCGTTTTCCGCGCCGCCTTTTCTTTCGGGCGCTTTTTCTTTAACGGGTTTGTTGCGGGAAATACTTTCAACGTCCGTTTCCCTGCCGCACTCGTCGCGGAATATTGCGCGGATACCCTTATCCGCAAGCCGCGCGGCGACGGTACGCGCACCCGCCGCGGGCACGCCCGTTTTGGCGCGGTTGCCCGCGGCGAGTTTATAACCGAAAAGCCCGTTCAAAAGTACGGCGTCGCCATCGAAAGCGGCGAAAAAATATCCTTCCTTGTAAAATGTAACTAACTGTGCATAATCGCCGCCGTAAGCGGTATTTACGCTATATCCTTGGGGCAACGCTATTATTCTATGCGCGGTTTTGATAAATCTGCCTTCTTTCAGCGCGTCCGGAACGAGCCCCACCGCCACGAAAGCACATTCGTTTTCACCGTCGCGGAAGTCGGGGTCGGCAAGCACGAAATCCTCGTAACGCGTTCCGTTGTAATTAAAGGAGCAACGCGCGGGCGCGCCTCCGAAAAGCGAGGTTTTGCCCGCCGAAAATTCGGTTACGTACAGCAGCGCGTAAACGCTTTTCAATTTAGCGAAATCGTTTGCCGACACCGTTTTACCCGTCGTGCCGAAAATTCTGCCGCCCGCCGTATCGGTACGCATTTTGGCAAGCTCGTCCAAAGTAATTTCCCCCGCCTTTTCTACGCCGCCCGCATAAATCTTATCGCCGATAAGCGCGGGAGAATGCGCGTCGTCAACCAGCGCGAGCGACAGTCTGTCAAGACAGGCAAACCCTTTAAGTTCTTCGGGCGCGCGGCGGTTAGCCGTAGTCACCCGCGCCCAACGCCCGTCAGCGGTAATACCCAGCGCCCCGCCGTCGGTTGCGGCGATAAAAATAAAAAGCGTTTTCTCCATTCGTAAAAATCTCCTTAACTTGAATATTATAGCACGGGGCGGCGCGTTTTTCAAGGCGTGGACGCATTTTATCCCGCCGTTTTTTTATTAAGTTTTTAAGCAAACGGATGTACCCGCTACTCGGCTTCCCATTGAAGGGTGAGCGCATTAAACCGCGCGAACGGTGACCGAGGCGGCGGGTTTTCCTTACCGCCGCCGAGACAGCTGTCCCGCAGGGACTGATGAGGTGAAACAACGCCTCACCCCTACCCCTCTCCTGCAGGAAGAGGGCAAGTTTGACTCAGTTTTTGACTATAGCGTCAAAATCGCTTGTCGAATCGCAAACGAATTTGACACGATGGTCAAAATCGCTTGACATTAGCGGCGAAGTTATGTTAAATTAATACACGAGCCGCTCGGACAAGGCTTTTTTAAGCGCGCGGAAAGCGACGCCTTTAATGTTCGGCGAGACTGGTTAGAGGAGGTAAAATTTCACTATGTACGCAATTTTCGAAAACGGCGGGAAGCAATACAAGGCATGCGTGGGCGACCTTATCAAGGTTGAAAAGCTTAACAAGAGCGCAGGCGAGAAAGTTGAATTCCCCGTAGTTTTGACGGCGGACGAAAAGGCAGTTTCGGCAGGAGCCGAGGTTGCGGGAGTTAAGGTTACGGCGGAGGTCGTTTCCGAGGGCAAGGATAAGAAGATTATCGTTTTCAAGTACAAGCCCAAGAAGAACGAGAGGAAGAAGCAGGGACACAGACAGCCCTACACCCTCGTTAAGGTAACGGCAATCGGCGCGGGCGCAGCGGAAGAGAAGCCCGCGGCAAAGAAGCCTGCCGCAAAAAAGACGGCGGCTAAGAAGCCCGCGGCAAAAACGGAAGCCGCAGAAGCCAAGGCTGAATAATAAGGAGGAACGAGCAATGTTATTTATTCGTTTATTCGCCCATAAAAAAGGAACGGGTTCCTCGCACAACGGCAGAGACAGTAACCCTAAAATGCTCGGCGTTAAGCGCGCGGACGGTCAGTTCGTACTTGCGGGAAACATTCTCGTAAGACAGCGCGGCACCAGAATCAAGCCCGGCAACAACGTTGGTCTGGGCAAAGACGACACGCTTTTCGCGCTTGTCGACGGTACGGTAAAATTTGAAAGAGTGGGCAAAACCGGCAAACAGGTTTCCATTTATCCCGTAGCTGAATAAGAAATCGAACGAGGGCTTTGAAAGCCCTCGTTTTGTATAACCGGCGCACCCTCGGCTTCCCCTCGAGGGGAAGCTGTCTGCATGGCAGACTGATGAGGTGTTCTATGTTGCACGTTTTTCCATTGACAGATAAATCCGAAGCGCAGTTCCGCGCACTTTTTACACAATACTATGCCGAACTCGACTGCGAGGACGAACCCGAACATCTTTTGTCCGAGTACGTTCTGCCCGACCTTAAAGCGGGACTTATAAGCGTTGAAATGCTCAAAGACGGCGAGGATTACGCGGGCTTCATCATATACCAGCGCGACGAAATAGACAACGACTGGAACTTTCGCGAGGGCTGGGGGGATATCCGCGAAATTTTCGTTATCCCCGAAAAAAGGCGGCAAGGTCTGGGCAGATTTCTGCTTTACACCGCCGAAATGAAACTCAAAGAGAGCGGCGCGCAAAAAGCGTACGCACTGCCCGTGGACGAAGCCGAGCCTTTCTTCCGGGCGTGCGGGTATTCGGCGGGCGACTGTTACAGCGAGGAGCTGGACTGCGCCGTCTACGAAAAACTCAATCTGAACAACAAATGCAAATAAATAATAAAAGCAAGGAGCAAATTTTCCGTATCTCCTTGCTTTTTTAATGCATTAATATTAAGAAAAAACGGCAATTCAGCGGGACAAAAGACAAGCTGAGGCGTCTTATGAAAGTTAAAAAACTGTTGTTGCCGTTATCGATAATCTGCATTTCTCTTTTTGCATTGGCAGGCTGCACAAAAACAACAGACTACAAAGCAGGCGCGTATACCGCGTCGAATATTGAGGTATACGACAGTTTAACGATTGAGCATATCCGTGTGGAACTTTTTACCCAAGACAACGCCGACGACGAACTTCTTGCAATCAGTCTTGTGTATCACGGTAACGAGATAATCGCTACCGATTGCGCTTTGACTTATTATAGCAAAGAACTTAAAATCGCTTTCAGCTTTGAAGATAAGACAGGTTATATAATCGCAAAAGCCAAGCAAAAAGGCGACGAAATATTTATTGAAGGTAATTTAACGATCGATAACAATACCGTCGATATAAAATTGACTTCAAGCGATACTAACAAATAACCGCAGCCGTTTTTTGTTTACAGATATTTTTTTCTCAGATACTCGTCCATAGCCGCGGCGACGCGCTTTGACGTTTCCGCCGCTTCCACCACCGTCTTTGCACCGCGCACCACGTCGCCCGAGGCGAACACGCCCTCGCGCGAGGTCGAGCCGTCGGCGTTGATTTTGGCAAGCCCGCGTTCGTTTATTTCCAGACCCTCCGTCTGCGTGAGTATCAGGTTCGACGGGCGTTGCGACACGCAAATCATAACCGAATCCGCGCGCATAAGCTCGGTCGATTCGGAAGTGCGGATAACGCGATGGTTCTCGTCGCATTCGGTGTCCGCGAATATAACCCCCTCGTCGGTGATTTCTACGGGCGCTTTGTTAAATATGAACTGCGCGCCTTCTATCTCGGCGTATTCCTTTTCCTCCTCGCTTGCGGTGTATCTGTCGCTTCTGACGACGACTTTGACGTCGCGCACGCCTCGGCGCAGCGCCGTGCGCGCCACGTCCATAGCCACGTTGCCCGCGCCGATAATTATAACGCCGTCGCCGAGGTTATAGACCTCGGGATTTTCAAGATAGTGCACGCCGTAGTGCACGTGCCCCAGCGTTTCACCCTTAATATTAAGGCATATGGGCCAGGTAACGCCCGTGCCTATCGAAACGGCTTTGAAACCGTCGCGGAACAACTCTTCCACGCCGAACGCCTTGCCTATGGTTACGTTCAGCCTTATTTTAACGCCGAGACTGCGCAAAATTCGCTCGTACTTGTCCACTATCGAACGCGGCAGTCTGAACTCGGGAATGCCGTAACGGAGTACGCCGCCGATCTTGGGTTTGCTTTCGAATACAGTCACGTCGTAGCCGAGCTGCGCCATTTTTATCGCAATGGTAATGCCCGCGGGTCCCGAACCTACCACGGCGACTTTTATGCCGTTCGGCTCTGCTTTGTCCAGCTCGATATTGTCGATATAGTACGACGAAACGAAGTTTTCAATCGTGCTAACCTCTACCGGCTCGCCCTTTATTCCGCGAATACAATGCCCCTGACACTGGTTTCCGTGGTTGCAGACGATGGAACAAACTACGGAAAGGGGGTTATTTTCAAACACCATTTTACCCGCCTGTTTGACCTCGCCCGCAAGGAACATAGAAATCATTTGCGGAATGGGCGTGTTGATAGGACAACCCTTTCTGCACAGCGGGTTTTTACAGTTTAAGCATCTTTTACCTTCGGCTATTACGTTATGCGCCATAAAACATCTCCTTCACCGCGTTTGATTATTGCCCGCGGCGGGAATTTTAACCGTCATTATTTTAACACGGCATTATTAATATTTCAATACCTTTCCAAAAAAACCGTATAAAAAGCCCCGCCGCGATACGCGGCGGGGCTGAATTTTGAAAAAAGCTTTTTTTGTTTTACTGTCTGGCGGCAGTGAAAGTATACTCGTCGTACGTGATATTCAGCGACCCGTCCGCAACGGGCGTAATAACGAATTTATAGGGATCGCCGACAGTAACCATTACAGAGTAAGAGCCGTTGCCGCCGTCAACCAATTCTACAGGCTCGCTCGTTACGGGCGTGCCGTAATCGTTGCCGCCAAGTTTCATCTGCCTCGTCACGGTCATCGAATTTTCATCGTTTACGACGAACGTAAAATCAAAAGTAAACGGCAATTTGTTATGTTTGAAACCGCCAATGTACGTTCCCGCTTTTATTCCGCCTTCGGCCTTTTCTATTTTTTCAATGGAAACGGTAAGCTGACCGCCACCGCCGCCTATCAACACCGAGAACTTATACGTTTTTTCGGCAAGCGTAACCTGCTTACCGTTCGCCAATTCCTCAACCGACGGCATCCTGAACGGCAAATAGTTCATAATATTATCTACGTTGCACCTCTGCACTTTATATTTTGTGCCGTCGGAGCTCTCGTAATAAACGCTCATAAAGTAATCGCCCGCCGCTTCGGGAGTGAACGAGAAATAATACGGCGTTTCCTTGTTGCCCTTTTTCAGAACGAACGGCTCGTTCGCGGTAAGCACTATGGGATTGTCTTCCGACAGACCGGGGTCGGGAGCGGGCTCGGGCACTTCCCTGACGGAGAACGAAACGCCGTCCGCGCCGCCTGCGGGCTTAACCGCAATATGGTTGAGATGGTCGTACATCGTGCCGTTTGCGATTTTGACAGGCTCGCCGTTGACGATTTCTATTTCAGCGCCGAGATCGCCCGTTCTGCTTGCGTTTACGTCAACCCA
>CATLAR010000025.1 GCA_949878495.1 uncultured Christensenella sp. | reverse complement strand
CAATAAAAGACACGGAAGCGGAAAAGCCCGTAACGCTCGTTTATGCGCTTGAAAGCATTGTTTCAATCACCTACAAGGAAAGCAAAGAAATCAAAGTTAAGGAGGCAATAGCGGCGTAAATAGCCGCCGCCCGATACGGACAATTAAGAGGTGTTACTATGAATAAGTTTTTAATCAAGTGGAAAATAGAAAGGCTTTACAGACGGGGAAACAAGTTGCTTGAACGGCTTGACTATATCACGGAAGAACACGCTAAAAGACGCGAGAAAGCCGATATGATTGACGATGGCGACAGTATGTTAAGCGCATACGAACACGCCTTAAAAAGCGATTTATACGGCATAAACGCAAGGCTTTTCAAGTTCGGTCAGATGATACGGGCAAAAGTTGATTTGTTCGATTTTGAGTGGAACGACTATTCGGGGGTGTTGGCGTAATGGAAAACGATATAACCGAGATATTGACGGACACAGGCTATAAAGCTATGGAAGCGCAACAGTATTTGACGGAAGCGGCGGCGGTTATGCTGTCGGACTGTCAAGCAAATATGCGCGGCGTGTACATAAGCCCGAAAGAGCAAAAAGACCGTCAAGCGTTTCTTTGTATACTTCTTGCACAAATAGAGCAATGCCACAACGCCATAGTAAAGAATATACGGACGCTTGCAAAGGCTGAAATGATGCGCTTATTTAACGAGCAAACGCACGGCTTATATAAAGCACAAGCACCGCAAATTGTCGAGGAATTAGCCGAGCGTATGAAATGCGAAGGCATCATATAAGGAGTAAAAGAAAATGGACGATTTTATTTTAAGAAGATTAAAAGCACTTGCAAGCAACATAAGGCGAAACAACCAACTTGCAAACGGAGAACTTAACGGCAAAAGCATATATCTTGAACCGCAACGCACTTTTAAGGAAATAGCAGAAAATACCGAAAAGATTGTTGCCGAGTTACAAGACATTTTGTTTTATGCGGCAAGCGGTAACGTACAACCGCAACCCGAACATAACGACAGCGACACGCAATTCGATACAGACGCATACCGCAACTTCGGCTATGATGAAACGCCGCACGGCGTGGACGGAATGGCAACGGCGCATATAAAGCAGATTGCCACCGAACTATTGCAAGCAAGGAATTGTATAAACCGTGTGCATTTTGCGTTCTATGGTGTTATGGGTTTACAGGCAGCACATAAAACATTGACGGGAGAATATCAACCGCAAATATTTGTTGACGGTATGAATAAAGCGTTTAACTTATTTGAAGCGGCGAGAAAGGCGTTTACGGAAGCGGTCAACATACTTTGCGACATTGTGGACTTTGCGCCGACAGACACCGTAAAAGCGCATTTAACGGCAATAGGCGCAGGAAACAACGCAAATTAAAGAGCATAGAAAAAGGGCGGTAGCCTTTAATAGCCGCCGCCCTTATGATTATTGCGATTAGAAAGCGAACGTAACAGCGAAACCGCCGTTGAAACAATAAAGTGTTCGTCTAATCTTGTTTTGGTGACCCGTACGGGAATCGAACCCATGTTACCACCGTGAAAGGGTGATGTCTTAACCGCTTGACCAACGGGCCTTATTGATACTCGTTTAAAAGTATCGTTTGTAAAATACGCTTGCGCGTTTTGGTAGCGACGGGTGGATTCGAACCGCCGACCTGCCGGGTATGAACCGGCCGCTATAGACCAACTAAGCTACGTCGCCGTAAACCGCATAAAGCGGAAAGTATTGGTTGCGGGGGCGGGATTCGAACCTCGCGACCTTCGGGTTATGAGCCCGACGAGCTACCTGGCTGCTCCACCCCGCGATAACCTCTTCGGCAAAGCAATCTCTGCACAAAGCTTTATCATTTTATTAAATTATGCCGAGTTTGTCAACCGTTTTTGCGCTATTATGAAAAATTTATTTCAAGAACTTGCAAGATCGCTACGTTCGTGTTATAATTGTTAGCATGAAACCCGACCTCACCAAATACAACAATAAAAAAATTTGCGTTGCCGTGTCCGGCGGTCGGGATTCCGCGGCGCTTTTGACTTATCTTCACTCGCACGCGAAGGAATACGGAATAACGTTGACCGCTCTTAACTGCGATCACGGCATCCGCGGCGCGCAGTCCGCGCGCGACAGCGCTTTCGTCGCCGAGTACTGCAAATTTCTCGGCGTGCCGCTGTTGTTCTTTAAGCATAAAGCCCGTAAAAACCTTTCCGAATCGGAAGCGCGCGTATGGCGGCTTAAATGCTACCAAACCGCCGTCAAGCTCCAAGCCGAGTGGACGGAGGAGGATGAGCTTCCCGCCCGCGTTCCCGAAAGCGGCTGGTTCGGCGCGGACGCGGTTGCTACCGCGCACCACCTCGACGACAACGCCGAAACGGTGCTGTTCAACCTCGCGCGCGGCAGCGGTCTTGCGGGGCTGTGCGGAATAACCGACGCGCACTTCGGCAACCTTGAAATTATCCGTCCGTTTGTCGGAGTGCCGCGTTCTGAAATAGAAGAGTATATCTCGTCGGCAGGCGTAAAATACGTTGACGACGCGACCAATTTTTCCAATGATTACACGCGCAATAAAATCCGTCTGAACGTGCTTCCCGAACTTGAAAAAGCAGTCGGCGGCGCGGCGCGATCAATCTACCGTTTTTCGCGGCTTGCCGCGGAGGACGAGGAGTATTTCGACTCTCTTATAACCGGCCTCGGTCTCGTTCAACCCACGCCGCGCGGCGTATTAATCAGACCGTGTAACGAACGCGCGGTATTCAAACGCGCGGCTCTGCGCGCCCTCGGAACTTTCGGCGACGTGCGCGACTACAACGCCGACCAGCTCGAAAGGCTCTACGCAATGCAATCTTGCGAAAACGGCAAAAAATTCTACTTTCTCGGCTTTGCCGCGTATAAGGAAGAGGACGGCGTTTTCATCGTTCGCGGGCAATCCGACTGCGGCAGCGAAGAAATGCCTTTTGCCGACTACATTTCATTAAACTCGCGCATATTCGGGGGGCAAACGCTTATAATCGTGCCCGAAACCGAGCTTGAAGCCGCGCTTGCGGGCGTAAAATCTCAGCCCGTAAAGACTTTGAAATTCGATTTCGACTCGGTGCCCGAAGGCGCAACCGTACGTTTTGCGCGCGCAGGCGACAAATTTACCAAATTCGGCGGCGGAACGAAGAATCTCGGCGGTTATTTTACCGATAAAAAGATACCCCTGCGCAACCGCGCAAATATCCCGCTAATCGCGGTCGGTGCGGATATATACGCCGTTTGCGGGGTGGAAATAAGCGAAAAAATAAAAATCACGCACGATACGCGCAGAATCTTTTACGCTGTTTCCGCCGACTATCACTGGTGAGATTATGGAAAAAATTTATTTTGCGGACGGCGAGGAAATCTGCCGTTACGACGGCGGCGCGGTCACGCGCCAACGCAGTAAATTCATTGAAAATTACAAGAGAAATACCCTTAATGTCGAGCGCGCAAAAAACTGGAAACACAGCGGCGAAGGTGCCCGTTTTCGCGGCGACGAGCGCCCAGGCGAGGACGGCGTTTCGTTTCAGGCCTCAATAAACGGAATTTATCCGACGGAGGGCGATGAAACCGTCTATTCTTTCAATATCAACGGCACTTCTGGAATTTACAAGACCGTTATCGGCGACGAAAAATCGCCCGAAACGCATATCGTGAGCACGTCGGACGGCGAGTTCTACGGCGGCTGTATTGACGCGAAATCGAACGTTCTCGTCTGTTCTTTGCGCCGCAACTGTTACAATTCCGATTTGGTTGTTTTCGACGTAAAAACGGGTGAGTATAAGATCGTTACCGACGGTGACACCCTTGACGAGGATCCCTTCGTTTCCCCGGAAAATCGCAACGAGATTTACTTCACCTCGCGCGGTGCGGGGAGAGATCGGCAGGGCAATTTCGTAAGGTATTCCAACTCGGTTATTTGCAAGCTGGATTTAGCCGCGCTAACCGTCCGCGAAGTGGCCGCTGACGATAAGTACAACTATATGAAGCCCGTTTTTTACGGCGGCAAGTTGTACGCTATAATCGCGCCGTCAGTGCAGAAAAGGACAAACCCGTTGGTTGAAATTCTCTTAATTCCTTTCAGAATAGTTCAGGCGATTGCGAATTTTCTTAATTTTTTCGTCACTGCTTTCACGGGCAAAAGCCTTGCTTCGGGCGGAAGCAATCCCGCCAAGGGCAGGGAGTACGACGGCAGAAAGGAATATATCAAGGGCAACCTTATCGATTACGATAAAGAACTTAAAAGAAACGCCTCTAAAAAGGATAAAGATTACGGCTTTATCCCCGCAAGCTGGAAGCTCGCGGAAGTCGGAAGCGGGGAGATTATTGCAAGCGGCGTAGCCGACTACGATATAACTTCCGACGGCATTTTTATAATCTCTAACGGAAGGCGGGTGTTTGCGGTGAAGGACGGCAAAAAGACCAAGCTGTGCAACGCCGAAAACTGCCTTACCGTCGCATGTATGCACCAATCCCAAACACCTGATTTTTCGTTCTGATTCGAGGGAAAAGCTACCTTATGGATTTTTTAACGATGACTAACAAAGAAATATTGCGCGTCGCTATCAGACAGTCGGCGGTTGATATGAGTTGCAGTCCCGACGACTTTTCGGCAAGCGAAAACGTCGTGACCGAGTCCCGTCCTTCCGAGGGCGCGCGTAAATATCTGAAGTTGCCTTTCGCGTGCGAACTCGTTTCTTACGGCGGCAATATAGTAGCCGCAGTCAGCGGCGAATTTTCCGGATACGTGCGGGAATATATTGCGAATATGTCTCCCGAAAGCGCGTTCACGCCCCCCGAAATTTTTCGTTTCAACGAGTTTTTGAAAGAATACGGGCTGAGCGTAAAGCGCGTGAACGAATACTTTTTGCCCGATTTAAGCAAACTTCGGCGTATGCCCTGCAATTACACGCTTAAACTGCTTGCGCCGCCCGATTTCAAGGCTCTGTATCTTCCCGAATGGAGCAACGCGCTCTGCAAAAAGAGAAAGCATCTCGATATGATAGCCGTCGGCGCGTACGACGGCGAAAAGCTCGCGGGGCTTGCGGGCGCGAGCGCAGACTGCGAAACTATGTGGCAGATCGGCGTGGACGTTCTTCCCGAGTACCGCAGACGCGGCATTGCCGCGGCGCTTACTTCCGCGCTTACGCTCGAGCTTATGCGAATGGGCAAAATACCCTTTTACTGCGCCGACCCGTCCAACGTCAAGTCGGTAAAAACGGCGGTGCAGTGCGGTTATGTGCCTACCTGGCTGGAAATGACGGTTGATAAAATCGGCAAGCGCTGATTTTACATATAAATATTTTTACTCAAGGAGAAATATAATGAATATGCACCCCGATTGCGAGCGCATTATGCTCACCGAAGACCAACTGCGCGCACGCGTCAGAGAAGTAGCGGAGAAAGTAGATAAAGATTATGACGGCAAGCGCCCGCTCGTCGTAGGCATTCTCAAAGGCAGTATCATTTTTTACGCCGATTTCATACGCTTTCTTACTATGCCCGTGGAACTCGATTTTATGGCGGTTTCTTCGTACGGTTCGGGCGCGGTTTCGTCGGGCAAACTCAATATAAAAAAGGACCTTGACCGCGACGTTAAGGGCAGGGACGTAATCATCGTCGAGGACATAATCGACAGCGGTTTCACGCTCGCCAATTTAAAGGCGCTCCTCACCGAGCGCGGCGCGGCTTCCGTAAGTATTGCTACTCTTTTGAACAAAGCCGAAAGGCGCGAGTACGGCGTTGCGCCCGATTACAACTGTTTCGACATAGAAAACGAGTTCGTAATCGGCTACGGGCTGGACTATAACGAGCAGTACCGTCATCTGCCTTACATAGGCATTTTAAAACGTAGCGTTTATGAAAAATAGTAGCTCAAAATTGTTGTAAAAACGGGAAATTTGCGCTATACTAAAATAGAATTGAGAAAAAACACACGCGGTTTAATGACTATCGGTGCGTTAAAGCGTACGGAGGAAAAATGCAGGAAGAACAAAGCGGAATATCCATTGCGGATATATTCAGAACGATATTCGTCCAGAAGTGGCTTGCGCTCGCAGTTGCCGTCTTAATTACGGTGGCTTGCACTTTGGGGATTTACTTTTTGGGCAACGGCAACAAGCGCGTTTACGAAATGCGTTTCAGTCTGGTAATGCCCAACAATAACAACGACGCCGTTTATACTTATCCCGACGGCACCAAAATACATTACTCCGACTTCATTTCTTTCACGTCGCTCAACCGCGCCGCGGAAATGTCGGGAATCAACGTCGACGTTCGCCGTCTTATCAACAACGGCGATATAAGCATTACCCGCGAAGTCAGCGAATACGAGGGCGTTACTTACACGGTAACCGCAAAATCAGACTATTTTGCAAGCTACGACAGCGGACGGCAGTTCCTTGCCGCCGTGGCGCACTTGCCCGTGTCCATGCTTTCGTCGATGACCCTCGATTACGACGTCTATCTCACTCTCGCTTCGCAGGCAGACGACTACGAGTCCGAAATCGGCTTGCTCATTTCTCAGCTTGAAAGCCTCGAAGGCGAGCTCGATTCGCTCATAAAAACCTACGGCGGACAGGTTATAGCGGGCGGGAAGTCGCTCAGCGCTCATTACAACGAGATAAAAGCGTATTCCGACAAGGGCACTTTGAGTATCCTGCTTACCCGCGTAAAGGACGAAGCGATAGTCAAGAGCGAAAAAGCCAAGGAAAAGTACCGCGTGCAGAAAATCAAACTCCAGCGCGAGTACGACGTGGCAAAAGCTACGCTCGATAATCTTCTTGCGGTTAAGCAGAGCGGCGAAACCTCGCCCTTAATAGTCGACGCGGCTGTCATAAAGGCGCAGTCGGACCTCGTTGAAAAACTTTTTTACGAACTTGAAGACGTTGGAAAATATCTCACGGAAGGCGTTGTCGATACAACTTTCGAAACGCAAAATATCAAACCCGAATACGAAGCCATAAAAGAATTTACCGACGGGCTTAATCAAACCGTCGTAGAAGTCTACAATAAGACGGCTTCCGTATCGTTTACCAAAGCCAACGTAATTTCCGTCGAAGGCGGTACGGGACTCGTAACGTCGATCGCAATAAGTCTCGTGCTCGGCGTGGTAATCGCGCTTATCGTCGGCTTTATAGCGGGCAAAATAACGCTTGACAGGCGCGCGAAGAAGCAAGCCGCGGGCGCGCCCGACGGTGGAGCGGATTCCCCCGACGCCGACGCGGCGGCAAATAATTAACGCAAAATATTTTCACCCCCTCGCCGAGGGGGTGTTTTAAGAGGTAAAAAATGAAGAACGCAAAAGTAGGAATGCTCGCCGCGGATATCGCGGAATGCGCCGTGTTCGTCGCGCTTATGACGGCGGGCGCTTACGTCACAATACCTTTCCCGCTCGTACCGCTCACTTTCCAGACGGTGATAAGCGTGCTTGCGGGCTTAATGCTCGGCGCGAAAAAAGGCGCGGCGAGTATGCTCGTATACTGCTTAACGGGGCTTATCGGCATACCCGTATTTTCGGGCGGCGGCGGAATATTTTATGTTTTAAAGCCCTCGTTCGGTTACGTGCTCGGATTTGTTTTCAGCGCGATTTTTGCGGGGCTTATCGGAGGCAGACCGGGCTTGCCCGTATGGCGATACGTCGTCGGCGGTATCGCGGCGTTTCTTGCCGATTACGCCGTAGGCATTCCTTACTGCATAGTCGCCGCGCATCTTCTGGGCGTTAAAGACCTTGCGGGACTGCTCGTTACGGGCAACCTGCTGTATATGCCCAAGGACCTCGTTTTAAGCGTGCTGGCGGGGCTTCTCGCCTGGCGGACTCTGCCTGTCGTAACCCGCGCCCGCGCGCGCATCAAGGACGGTCGCTGACCTTTCACGTCGACCGCGGCTAACGGCATATAATTTGAGTATGCAGAAAACGTTATCGGTCGTCGATTTAAAAGCCGTGCGCGGCAACGCGCTTAAAATCCGCGAAATGCTGGGCGGCAGAAAGTTTTACGCCGTAGTCAAAGCCGACGCGTACGGTCACGGCGCGGAGGAAGTTTCAAGATACATAGAAGACATTGCAGACGGCTTTTGCGTGGCAATCGCCGACGAAGGCGCGGCTTTGCGCGTTGCGGGCGTAACCAAGCCCGTGCTCGTATTCACGCCGCCGCTCGGTCGTGACGACGTGGCAAAATGCGCGTTTTACGGGCTGACGGTCACGGTGAACTCCGTTGAAACGGCTCGGCTTTGCGAAAATCTGCCCTGTCATATCAAAGTAAATACGGGAATGAACCGCGCGGGTTGTAATATAAGCTCGCTCGGCGAAATTTTATCGGCAACGGACCCCGCCCGCATAGAGGGCGTTTATTCGCATTTATACGCTCCCGAGAACGCGGCGGCGGGCTTTAAACAGCTTGCGCTCTTTAAGAACGCCGAAAAACTCGTAAAAGCCAAAGCCCCGCACGCATTGGCGCATTTGTCGGCAAGCGGCGGGATACTCCGCGGCGGCAACTATCTCTGCGACGGCGGTCGCGCGGGAATACTTCTTTACGGATACGCGCCGTCGGGCTTTTCACCGTCGGGTTTTACGCCCGCGCTCAAAGTCTACGCGCGCAAAATTCAGGATACCCCGTTTATCGGCGGCGGCGTTGGCTATAATTTTGCGGACAAACGCTATAAAACTTTGTCCGTTTACCGCCTCGGTTATGCCGACGGCTTTCAAAGAACGGTGCCGCTGGGCGAAAAAACGCTTTGTATGGACTCCTTTATCCGCGTCGGCGGCGAGGAAATGCAGTTGGTTATGTCGGACGCGGACGCGTACGCGCGCGAATGCGGAACTATTTCTTACGAGGTGCTTACCTCGGTTACACGGCGTTCGGAGAGAATTTATGAAAGATGAAGTCCGCCGCGTTATCAGATTTAAACGCGACAATTTTACGGGCGTTGAACGCACCCGCGCCGACGCGCTTATCGCCGACGCGTTTTTTGCGGCGTACGGCGGTTACGACGACTATTTCGTCTATTGCAGTTTCGGCTCCGAAGCCGACACCCGCGCGATAACGGACAAGCTGTTGAAGTTGAAAAAGCGGGTGTACCTGCCGCGGGTGGAGGGTGAAAATATCGTACCCGTGCCCTACGGAATTACGAAAAAGGGCGCGTTCGGAATCGAAGAGCCGCAAGGACAAGCCTATGCGGGGAAAATCGACGTTACCGTAACGCCGCTTATCGCCGTAAACCCGAGCGGTTGCAGAATAGGCTACGGCAGGGGTTTTTACGACAGGTTTTTCAAAGCCGACGGGTCTTTGAGAGTGGGGATAGGCTATTCGTTTCAGCAGACGGATTTTACAGGCGACGGCTGGGACGAGCCGTTGAACGCATTTATAAGTGAAAAAGGGGTAACATTTTTTGGATAACGCACGCGGCGAAACGGCGTTTAACGCACGGCTAAAAAAAGCGGGTAGGGAACTTGCCGACCTTTTGACGGGCGCGGCGTTTCCGTTTATGCTTATGGTCATTTTAAGCTCCACCGTAATAGGCTTTATTATGTACGGCGGTAAGGACGAGTTGGGCATTCAGATACTTATTCTTGTCGTCGGCGAAGCGCTCCTGATTGCCGCAACGGTTATTTTCGGCAAGCAGAACGGCGTTTCGGCTTACAAAAAGACGGTGCAAAACGCGCAAAAACGCGCGGCAAACTGCAAAGAAGAACGCGCGTTAATGCATATCGGCGAATACGCGGTGTGGAAGGGCGCGGCGATTGCGCTCATATCGTGCGTGCCGCTGGCTGTCGTCAACACCGTCTATTCGGTTTACCCCAACAGCGTTTGCGAGTTTATTCTCGTCTATCTCTTCGGCTGGGCTTATTACCCGTTCAAACTTATGAAACTTACGCCCTGGCTAAACTATATCTGGATAGCGCCGTTTGCCGCTGTGCACGCCGCCGCTTACGTTTTCGGCGGGCGCAAGGAAAAGAAAAATCAGGAAATTCTGGAAAAGCAGAACGAAATCGTAGCCGAAAAACAGGCTAAGCGCGGTAAAAAATGAGAATAATCAGCGGTAAATACAGGGGAATGAAACTCTGCGAGTTTTCGGGCGGCGAAGTCCGTCCAACCGCGGATAGGGTAAAGGAGAGCGTTTTCAATATCCTTTACGGGCGCGTTGCGGGCGCGGCGGTGCTCGATTTGTTCTGCGGAAGCGGCAATCTCGGTCTGGAATGCCTTTCGCGCGGCGCAGCGAGCGTGCATTTCAACGACCTTTCGGCGGACAGCATTGCTATTTTAAAGAAAAACGCGGCGCGCGTTAAAGACGAAAACTACGCCGTTACGAACTACGATTTTACCCGCTGTCTGGGCGGCGGCAATAAGTACGATTTAATTTTTATCGACCCGCCGTACCGTTCGCAGGCGGGTGTGGAGGCTCTTATGCTCATAGGCAAAAACGGCGTTTTAAAGGACGGCGGCGTAGCCGTTTTCGAGCGGGACGAGCCTTTCGTGGGCGCAATCGCGGGACTCAAAGTCGTGGACGAGCGCAAGTACGGCAGGGTTCATATAACCTTTTTCGAGGTGGATAAATGAGAAAATGCGTATTCGCGGGCTCTTTCGACCCGCCTACTACGGGACACGAGGCGGTAATCAGAGTCTGCCTTGAAACCTTTGACGAGGTGGTCGTCGCGGTAATGATAAACCCCGATAAAACGCCCCTGTTGACGGTGCAACAGCGCGAAGAAATGCTCGAAAAAATGTACGCGGACGAGCCGCGCGTCAAAGTGCGCACGTTCTCGGGCGCGGCGGTAGACCTTCTGAGAGAAGAAAACACCAGGTTTTACGTTCGCGGCGTGCGCGACGGCATAGATCTTGCTTACGAGAACAGAAACCTGCACGCAAGCGCTAAGCTGATGCCCGAACTCATAACTTTGTACGTACCCGCACCCAACGAGGTCGGGTTCGTAAGTTCCTCGCTCGTGCGTACGTCCGTGCGGATGGACAAGGACTACGAGAGCTATATACCCGAAAAAATACGAAACGACGTTAAGAGATTGTTAAAACGGTGAAAGAATGAGTTATTGAGAACTTTTAAAGTAATTTACGGCGCAAACAAAAACCGCGTTTTTTGTTTAGCGCACCCAATTTGCGCAAACTTGCGGCTTTGCACATTATTCGCAGGGGTCCCGCAAAGTACCACTTTGTGGGAAGAGGAGCGGCAACGGAGTAAAATTAGGCTTTGAACGGTTTCAAAGCGTACTGAGCGCAGTTTGCCGCGACGAGGGCGAGAAGCCTTCAAGTCACGAGAAATCGAAGGCGCAGAATAGCCGAGATTTCTGTGAGAGGAGTTAATATGTTTGAAAGACAGATAAAAATACCTTCCGATGAGGAAATACTCGCCGCCAAGCCTATGCCCGCGGCGCTCAAAGCCGTAAAACTCGAGCGTGACGGCGAAATCTCCGCCGTAATCAGGGGCGAAAGCGACAAACTTCTGGTAATAGTCGGGCCGTGTTCGGCGCACGATGCAAAGCCCGTGCTCGAATACGTGGAAAGGCTGGGCAAACTCAACCTTAAAGTAAAGGACAAGCTCGTGCTCGTGCCCAGACTGTACACCAACAAGCCCCGCACGCGCGGCGTGGGTTACAAGGGTATGTTCTCGCAGCCCGACCCCACAAAGTCGGAAGACACTTTAAAGGGCATTTACGCCATCCGCGACCTTAATATCCGCGCGATAGAGGCGAGCGGGCTGACCGCCGCCGACGAAATGCTCTACCCCGAGAATATACACTACGTAGAGGATTTACTCTCGTATATCGCCGTGGGAGCGCGCTCTTCGGAAAATCAAATGCACAGACAGGTCGCCAGCGGTATCGACGTTGCCGTCGGCGTTAAAAACCCTATGAGCGGGTCTGTGCTCGCGCTTATCAATTCCATATACGCCGCGCAGAGCGGACAGGTTTTCAAACTCAACGGCTGGCAGGTAAAGACGGGTGGTAACCCGCTTGCTCACGCAATACTCCGCGGCGGTGTTGACAGTTACGGCAACGACATTCCCAATTTCCACTACGAAACGGTAATGCAGGTCGGCGACGGTTACGCTAAGTCGGGGCTTAAAAATCCTGCGATTATCGTCGACGCAAACCATTCCAACAGCGGCAAAAAGTTTAAACAGCAGATAAGAATCTGCGAAGAAGTAATGCAAAACAGGAAGTACGACGGTGACTTTAAACGCGTCGTAAAGGGTTTTATGCTTGAAAGTTTCCTCGTCGAAGGCAACCAATGCGAGGATAAGGTTTACGGCAAATCCATAACCGACCCCTGCATAGGCTGGGAGGACACCGAAAGACTGCTTTGCGATATAGCGGAGAAAGTCTGATGGAAAAGGTCGCCTATCTCGGGCCCGACGGCAGCTTTTCGTCGCTCGCCGCGCGCAAGCTCTGCCCCGAATTACAGCCCGTTCCGTATTCGTCTTTCCGTCTGGCTATGAACGCGGTGACGGGCGGCGAATGCGCTTTTGCGGCGTTGCCGATAGAAAACAGTCTTAACGGCGCGGTTCTCGCCAATATCGACCTTTTGCAGAGCGTGGAAGGCGTTGCCGCCGTGCGCGAAACGCGGCTGGTAATCGACCACAGGCTCGCCACTTTAAAGGGCGCGGATTTGCGCGGTATTTCGCGCATATATTCGCACGAACAGCCTCTTGCGCAATGCTCGGAATACCTCTTTTTAAATTTTCCCGACGCTCAACTCATTCCCACGCCGTCCACCGCGGCGAGCATAGAAATGATTAAAAGTCAGTCTGACGCGGCTATCGTAGGAGCGCACGTAAAAGCGGACGGAATAGAGCTTAGCCCCCGTAATATAGCCGATTCAACGAATAATTACACGGATTTTCTGCTCGTAAAAAAGGGTCTCGCGGACGAGGAAAAGCATTCGTCGAAGATATACTTTTCGGTCGCTTGCAGGCACGCTTCGGGCGCGCTTTTGGACGTGCTCGAGCCAATGCGCGCGGGCGGGCTCAATATGACGAAAATACAGTCCCGCCCCATCAAGGACAGGGCGGGCGAGTATATGTTTTTTATCGAGGTCGAGGGCGATTATTCTTCGCCGTCCGTCCGCGCGGTGCTCGACGGCATTAAGCGCGGTTCGGTGGCGTTCAAACTCCTCGGCGCGTATTGATTAGATGAGTAAAAGCGCAAAGCACAGCGCGCCCTGTAAAAATTTTACGCATGTGAATTTCAGCGGGTTTACGCCGAATTTCGTCAAATAGGAAAGCTGTTGCAACAGTATAGACAGCCCGCCGAAAGTTATGGAAAATCCCGCCAGCGCGACGGCGAGTTTACCGCCTGCGTTGGCAAGCGCAATACAGCCCGTAGTCGCTTCCACCAGCCCGAGGCATACCGCGGAAGCGAGGTTTTCGTCCAGAATAAACCCCAACGCTTTTTCAAGCGGATAAAACAGATTGAAATCGGCGCAAAACGCCGCCACTACGTAGAAAAACGCGATAAACCCGCCCGCCACGGTTACGGCAACGACTGCGCCGTAAAAAGCGTCGTAAAGGGCGTTGCCGCCGTATTTTGCGCGTTTGACGGGCGCTGATGCGCTCTTTTTACCGCAAAGGGCGATAATCAGCGAAATAATTAGGACGGACAGCACGTGCGCAATCAGAATTTTAACGCCCGCCGTCTTGTCGCCGAACATTTTAAAACCCACGCTGCCTATAATAAACAGCGGACCCGAGGTCGAACATAAATACGCGCATCTGGCGGCTTCGCTGCGGCGGATTGCGCCACGTTCGCAAAATTCGCCTACCACGCGACTGCCCGCGGGATAGCCCGAGCACAGACTGAGCACGAAGCAAGCGGCGGCGGCAGGCGGAAACTTCAACTTGTCCGCGGCGCGGGACAGGGGCAGGGCGGCTTTTTCGGCTACGCCCGTCTTTACGAAAATCAGCGTTACTACCATAAACGGGAAGAGCGACGGCAAAACGCTTTCCGCCCAGATCGAAAACCCCGCGAAACAGCATTTTACGTATCTTTCGGGGTGGATAATTACCGCGGCGGCGAACGCAAGCAGGCATAAACTTAACAAAACGTAAAAAACTTTTCTTTTCATTAGTATAAAACTATTTTTCAGGAGGCGGAATTATGAGCAAAACTTTGGGACTTGCCCTCGGCAGCGGCGGATCGCGCGGAGTGGCGCACGCGGGATTTTTATTCGCGCTCGAAGAAGCGGGTGTAAAACCCGACTATATAGCGGGTTGTTCTATGGGGTCGGGCGTCGGCGGGTGCTACGCAAGCGGTATGACGGCGGGCGAAATCAAGGACGCCATTTTGAGCTTTAAAGCGCGGGATATCCTCGATTTAACGCCTGCGGTGATAACCAAAATGTCGCTGCTCCGCGGCAAGAAGGTACGCGATTTACTGCTCGAATACGTCAAAGTCAAGAACATAGAGGAAATGCCCATTCCCTTCAGATGCGTCGCAACCGAGCTCTATTCGGGCAAACTGCACGTTTTCGATAAGGGCGACGCTGCGCTTGCAATTCAGGCTTCGAGCACTATCCCCACGGTGTTCCGTCCCGTAGAATCGGACGGAATGATGTTCGTCGACGGCGGGTGTCTTTGCCGCGTGCCCGTAAAAACGGTTAAGGATATGGGCGCGGACGTCGTCGTCGCGGTAGACGTTCTCAAAAATGCCGCCGAACCGGTAGATAAAGTCCACAACATAGTCAGTATGGTTTTGCGCGTTTTCGATATTATGGACACCAACCAGACCGAACAGCGCAGAATTATAGAAAAAGGTCTTTGCGACCTTTTGATAGAGCCCGTAATGGACGGAATGAGCCAATACGCGATAAAGGATCTCGACAAAGCGTTCGACGAGGGCTACGAGGCGGGCAAAGCCAACTTAAAGAAGATTAAGGAATTGTTAAAATAATGGATTTGTTCGACTTGAACGGCAACGAAAACGGCGCGAAGCCGCTTGCCGAGCGTATGCGCGCGAACAACTTAAACGAGTTTATAGGTCAGAGCCATATAGTCGCGGAGGGCAGTCTTTTGCGCCGCGCCATTTCCCTTGACAGATTGGGAAGCTGTATTTTCTGGGGACCTCCGGGAACGGGCAAAACCACGCTTGCCAACGTAATCGCGCAGACCACGCACGGCGAATTCATCAAGCTCAACGCCGTGCAGGCGGGCGTAGCCGACGTCAAAAAGGCGGTGGAGGACGCGCGCAATAACCTCAAAATGTACGGTCGCCGCACCTATTTAATGCTCGACGAGTGCCACCGTTTCAACAAAACGCAGTCCGATTCCCTCCTGCCTGCGATAGAAGTTGGTATCTACTCCGTACACGCAAAATTACATCTATGTATCGCGTGATATACCTTTAAATATGTATAAATCGCTAAAAACCGTCAACAAGAAAACCGGTTTGACGATTGAAAATGAA
>CATLAR010000024.1 GCA_949878495.1 uncultured Christensenella sp. | reverse complement strand
GGTGAAGCTGCGCAAGCCCGAACCTTTCGGCGTTGTAAATTATCGTAGGAGTGGCGTCGGGCACGTTCACGCCGACCTCTATGACGGTGGTCGACACGAGGCAGTCGAACTTCTTGTCCTTGAACGCGGACATTACTTCGTTTTTCTCTTTGTCCTTCATTTTGCCGTGCAAAAGCGCAA
Organism: uncultured Christensenella sp.; assembly: GCA_949878495.1. GTDB lineage: Bacteria > Bacillota > Clostridia > Christensenellales > Borkfalkiaceae > Coproplasma. The sequence goes on along the minus strand of CATLAR010000024.1, from coordinate 15,488 downwards.
TGCGCACCGAGGGAATTTTGGCTTTCAGGTCCTCGTATAGCTCGGTAACCGAAGTGACCGTGCCCTCGTCGTCGCCCTCGATTTTGGGGCAGACGAAGTACGTCTGTTCGCCCGCCCTCGCGCGTTGGGCAACGTATTTAAGCATGTCGCCGTACTTGCGTTCGGGGATAATCGACGTGGATACATCCTGCCGCGAACGAGGTTTGTCCTTTATCGTGGCTACGTCGAGATCGCCGTAGAATATGAGAGAAAGCGTGCGGGGAATGGGCGTTGCCGACATTACGAGCACGTCGCAGCCGTCGCCTTTTTCAACGAGCGACGAACGCTGCGCAACGCCGAAACGGTGCTGTTCGTCGCACACCGCAAAAGCAAGGTTTTGGAAAATTACGTCTTTTTGAATGACCGCGTGCGTACCGCAAACGACGTTGATTTCGCCGCTTGCAAGACCTTTTTTTATTTCGCGTTTCTCCGCGGCGGGCGTAGAGCCTACTAGCGTGCGCACAGAGTATTCGGGGAAATATTCAATGAGAAGCTCGGCGTTCTGCCGCGCAAGCACCTCGGTAGGGGCGAGCATTGCCGCCTGAAAACCCGATTTGACCGCCATATATATGCCCGTTAACGCTACCGCGGTCTTTCCGCTGCCGACGTCGCCCTGCAAAAGCATATTCATTTTACGGGGCGAATGCACGCTTTTGAAAATACTCTGCACGGCTTGTTGCTGACCCTCGGTAAACTCGAAACCGAAACGTGAAACGAAATTTGCGACTTCTTGTGCGGTAACGGAGTAATTGCGCATTCTCGCGTCGTCCCGACCGCCCTTTATTACTTTGAACGCCGAAATGAGAAGAAAGTATTCTTCCACGGCGATTCGCTCCGCACCTGCGGTTACTTCACGCATATCACGGGGGCAGTGGACTTTTCGGTAGGCTTCCGAAAGGGGAATAAGCCCATACTTTTTCTGTAAACAGGCGGGAATATGACTGATATAAGACACTTTGCCGAGAGCCTGTTTTATCGCCGTGCGCACCACGCCCTGCGTGAGACTGCCCGAAAGCGAGTACACGGGCACCAGCCCTTGCAGGTTGTTTACCTTGTCCGCGCGCTCGAACGACGGGTTGTTGAGCTGTACGCCGAAGCCATGCTTGTTCTGAACGCGACCGTAAAAAAGATATTCGCCGCGACCGAGTTTGTTTGCGACGTAGGGTTGGTTAAACCAGATTGCAGTGAACGGATAGTCGCCCTGACGGCAAAGCGCTTTTACGTAGGGACGGCGGGCGTAATCGTTTACTTCGACGTTGAGAATCTCGCATTTGACGAGAACGGCGTCATTGTGGTAAGCGTCCTTAATAAGCGCGGTTTTGCGCATATCCACGTAAACGCGCGGATAATGGCGCACGAGTTCTTCAACGGTATAAATATTGAGTTTATTGAAGTCCTTTTCGCGCTTTTCCGAAACGAACTTTAAACTTGTAAGTTCCATATTTTTAAAATGAGGTAAGACGGCCCGTCTTACCTCGTAAAGTTTTTAAATTAAAACACCTCATCCGTCTTGACCTATGGTCAAGCCACCTTCCCCTTGAGGGGAAGACAGGAAAGTCACGCCCGCGCTTTTCCATCGGGACAAAAAGCCGGCGGTTCTTTCCGAAGGGAGCTTACTTTCCGTAAGTGACCAAGGAAAAAACGGCGGCGACGCGGTAATGCGCCGTTTGACCTACGCTTGGCTTAGAAACAAGCAGGACAAGGAGCCGGCGGTTCTTTCCGAAGGGAGCTTACTTTCCGTAAGTGACCAAGGAAAAAACGGCGGCGACGCGGTAATGCGCCGTTTGACCTACGCTTGGCTTAGAAACAAGCAGGACAAGGAGCCGGCGGTTCTTTCCGAAGGGAGCTTACTTTCCGTAAGTGACCAAGGAAAAAACGGCGGCGACGCGGTAATGCGCCGTTTATAAGCCAAGAAGCGTTACTCTAAAGATACCATATAATAATATACGGGCTGCCCCCCGAAATGGAAGTCCACGTCGCATTCGGGATACTTTTCGCTTATCTTGGCGGCGAGAGCCTCGGCGTCCTCTTCGGTAACGCCTTCGCCGTAGTAAAGCGTAATCATTTCGTGGTCGTCGTTTTTGAGCGCTTTGACAAGCTTGAGAGTAGCCTCGTCGATATTGTCGGACTTGGCAAGAATACGCTTGTTGTCAAGACCGATAATGTCCCCCTCTTTTACCTTGAAGCCGTTCATAGTCGTTTCGCGCACCGCGTAGGTGACGAGTCCCGAAGCAACGTTGTCTATCGCGTGGGTCATATTGGTCTTGTTTTCGGGAACGGGCGCGTCGGGACTGAACGCCAATGCCGCCGCAAAGCCCTGAGGAACGTTCTTGGTGGGAATAACGTGAATGGTTCTGTTGCTGACGAGCGCCTTCGCCTGCTCCGCCGCCAGAATTACATTAGAGTTATTGGGGAACACAAAAACGTTCGACGCGTTGATTTTCTGCACCGCGTCGGCAATGTCCTGCGCCGAGGGGTTCATAGTCTGACCGCCCTCGATAACCCTGTCGCACATAAGGTCTTTGAAAATCTCTTCCAGACCGCTTCCCGCGCAGATTGCAAGCATTCCCATTTCCTTTTTTTCGGCTTCGAGCTTGGCTTTTAGCGCGCGGTTCTCTTCGAGCATATTCTCGATTTTGATTCTGTCGAGTTCGCCGAGTTCGAGCGCGAGCGAAAGCGCAACGCCGGGGGTATTGGTGTGAACGTGGATTTTAACGAGTTCGAGATCGCCTATACAGATAACGCTGTCGCCTATCTGCATCAGCTTTTCCTTTAATTTATCTATATCGGCGAGCGTTGTCACGGGCTTTAAGTTGATAACGAAAAATTCCGTGCAGTAAGCGAACTCTATCTCGCCTAAATCGAGGTTGATAATATCCGAGTTGTCGCCGAAAACGTCGTCCTCGCTCTTGCCGCCGTCCGAAGCCTCGGTGGGAATGCTCTGAAGCACGCTCTCGTCGCCCGAAAGCGCCGCGAGGAAGCCGCGCATTATCGTCATTAAACCTACGCCGCCCGAATCGACTACTCCCGCCTTTTTAAGAACGGGAAGAAGCTCGGGGGTCTTTGCGAGGGCTTCGTCGCCGACCTCGATAAGCGCGGTCAGGAATTCGACGAAATCTTTGTGCTTGCCCGCAAGTTTCACCGCGCTTTCCGCCATAAGTCTTACGACGGTTAAAATAGTACCTTCCTTGGGAATGGACACCGCTCCGTAAGCGACCTTGGAACCTGCTTCCATAGCCTTTGCGAAAGTTTTGGTGTCGAAAGCGTCTTTGCTGTCGCGGATAACCGAACAGATACCGCGGAAAATCTGCGAGGATATAACGCCCGAGTTACCGCGCGCGCCTTTAAGCGCACCCTTTGAAACCGCGTCGCAAATTTCCTGAAAACGATTGGAAGAACAGGCGTTCATTTCCTTGACCGCCGACTGCATAGTGAGCGACATATTCGTTCCCGTATCGCCGTCGGGCACGGGGAACACGTTGAGCGCGTCAACTTTCGCTCTGTTTATTTCAAGCATTCTTGCACCCGAAGCGACCATTTTACGGAAGTCGGTGCTTGTGACTGTTTTCTGCATTGATACCTCGTTTATTTCTATTCTCTTCCGCCGCGTATGCGGCGCGTCGTGTAATTAAAATCAAAATTCACGAAAAGCACGCTTCCGAGCGTGCGAAAGCGAATTTCCGTGAATTTACAGTTTGACTCCTATTATATTTACGTTTACGGTGTCTACAATCATTCCCGTAAACCTTTCCACGCGGTATTTCACGCCCTCTTTCAGGGACTCGGCAACCGCGTTGATGGATACGCCGTATTTGATAATAACGTTTACGTCGATATAAATCCTGTCGCCGTTGGTAACGATTTTTACGCCGCGGCCGTCGGGCTGTTTCTTTATAAGCTCGGAGAGCGAATCCGTAAGTCTGCGCGAAGCGGTGTCTACAATGCCGTAACATTCGAGGGCAGCGTTTTTAGCCACCTTGGCGATGGCTGAATCGGATATTGAAATTTTACCGTATACGTTGCTTGTATTTACCGACATGATTTTCTCCCGAGCGGCGCGAAATTACCCGCCGTTCATTAGCTATTTTAAACTATTTTAAGTAATTTTGCAAGTATTTATATAAAAATATCTCAATTTATTGAGTTTTACGGGCAAATTTTAGCGCGATTTATAAATTATTTTATTTTTCGCGCAAAAAATTAGAAGTTTAGCCGCGTTTTTGATTGATTTTTTTTGTCTGGCGTGTTATATTATGTAAAGCCGACCGAAAAATCGGTCAATTTTAGTTGAGTTAAAACCTACGGAGGTATGTGATATGTCAAGAGTTTGCACGGTTTGCGGTAAAGGACAAACGACGGGTAACAACGTCAGTCACTCTAAAAGAAGAACGAGAAGAACGTTCAAAGCCAACGTTCAGAAAGTATCTTACGTTGCGGACGGAAAGACCGTTACGGGCTACGTTTGCACGAGATGCCTTAAATCTGTAGAAAGGGCGTAAATTTTTTTCGGGTATACTAAAAGCCGTGTTGCTTCCCGCAACACGGCTTTTTAATTTTATCCGAAACATTTAAACACGCGGTCGGCGTTGAGATAACGCAGTTTTTCAGACTGCCTTGGCGTTATTCCCCTCTTTGAAAGGTACGAAAACAGCCTTTCGAGCTTTAAGCAGTCGCTAAGTTCCGCATAGGCGGGAATACCGTCGAAATCGCTGCCGAGAGCGACTACGTCCTCGCCGCCTACCTGCATTATCCGCGCGATATGCCGATAGACCGCGTCAAGCGGCTCGCCGCCCAAAAAATCTTTGCAATAGTTCACGCCGACCACCCCGCCGCAGTCGGCGATTTTTTTAATTTGCGCGTCGGTGAGATTGCGGCTGACGGGACAGACTTCCCGCGAGTTCGAATGGCTCGCCACAACGGGCGCGCGGGCGTTATCCAGTATATAGTCCGTGCCGCCGTCCGACAAATGCGAAACGTCGATAATGATTTTCAATTCTTCAAGCCGCTTAACCGCCTCTTTGCCGAGCGGCGTAAGCCCTTCGGGCGAACTCTTGTCAAACCGCGGCAACCCGTTTTCGAATACGAGATTTGGATACGCGAGCGCGTTGGAATAGTTCCAGACGAGGCTCGCCATTTTAACGCCCGCCGCTTTAAGTCCGTCCAGCGCGTTTAAATCGCCGCCTATAAAACCTAAATTTTCGACGGTGAGCATGCACGCAAGCTCGTCCCGACTTTCCGCGCGTACGATATCCGCATAAGAAAATACGGGCGTCGCGCCCTCGGCGCGCACCTGCCCGTCATAGTAGGATAAATAACGGTAAAAATCCCGAGCGGCGTTTTCGCCCTCGGTAAAGACAGCGAAGCATTGCAGCGCGCAACCGCTCTTTTTGAGTTTTGAAAAATCAGCCTGCGCGCCGCCGTCCGACAGACTGCGCCCATTATCGGCGCAGACCGTCAGCGAGTCGCAGTGTAAATCGTAATACTTCATTTGCGGTAAAATAATCTGAGAAATTTTCTCACGGGCTTGGGCGGCTTAATGCAAATAACTGTCATTTCTTTACCTCACGCAAAGTTCGTTACTGCCATTATATGCCGCGGTTTCGCGCCGCGTTACGCTTTAAGCCGCGCGATAGTCGCGCGCATATCGGGCGAACGGAATACAGCCGAACCGGCTACGAGCACGTTAGCGCCCGCCGCCCTGACGGTTGCGGCGTTTTCTTCGGTAATGCCGCCGTCGACCTCTATATCCAGCTCGGAAAAGCCCGAAACTACGGCATATTCCCGCACCTTTTTAATTTTTTGGAGTACTTCGGGAATAAACTTCTGCCCGCCGTATCCGGGGAATACGGACATTAAAACGACCATATCGCACAGCGGAAGCACGGAAAATATTTTCTCCGCGTCAATGTCGGGGTTAATGACCGCGCCGCATTTTACGCCGCGGGATTTTATAAGTTTGAGCGTTTCTTCAAGGTACGACGGAGAAATTTTTGCGCACGCGCCGTAATGCACGGTGATTATATCCGCGCCCGCGTCGGCAAAAAAATCAATCTGCGACTTTGGGTGCTCTATCATCAAATGCACGTCGAGCGGAAGTTTCGTAAGGGGACGAATGCTCTTTACCATCTGCCCGCCGAAAGTTATCGGCGCGACGAAATTCCCGTCCATAACGTCGCAATGAATCAAATCCGCGCCGTTTTCGTCTATCTTCTTAATGGCTTCGCCCATAGCCGCAAAGTCCGCCGCAAGTATCGACGGCGCAATTTTAGTCGTCATTTTTATCACCTCTCGTATCCTCGTTTAAATAACTTGCGCGCAGTTGCCCGCACGCGCCGCCCACGTCGTTGCCTATCTGACGACGAAGCGTTGCCGACAGCCCGCCCTTTTCCAAAAGCCCCAAAAAGCGGTACGCCTCTTTCTCCGTCACAGTGTTCAGATTACGTTCCTTTACCTCGTTAAGGCGTATTAAATTGACGTGGCAGGGGCGCCCCTTCAACAGTGCGATAAGCCCGTCCGCGTGCTCCTTTCCGCAGTTTTCTCCCGCGATGAGCGAATACTCGAAAATGTAACGCCTGCCCGTCTTTTCAAAGTAGTATTCGCACGCTTTCAATATTTCCGAAACGGAGTACTTTTTAGCTATAGGCATAGTCCGCGCCCTGCCCTCGTCTGTGGTTTGATGCAGGGATATAGTCAAATTAACGGACAGTCCCTCGTCTGCAAGCGAGTAAATCCGGGGCACTATACCGCAGGTTGAAAGGGATATATTCCGCGGGGAAATATTAATTCCGCCGCTTGCGGAAACATTCCGCAAAAACTCCGTCACTTGGGCGTAGTTGTCCAGCGGCTCGCCGCTGCCCATCAGCACTATATTTGTCACGGCGCGCTTTTCGACAGTGCCGCCCGCAAGCGCGTTGACCGTGAGCACCTGCGATAAAATTTCGCCCGAAGTCAGGTTGCGAACAAGCCCGCCGAGCGTGCTTGCGCAGAACTTGCAACCCATTCTGCACCCCACCTGAGTGGAAACGCATTGTGTGTTGCCGTACTTGTATTTCATCAAAACACCCTCTATAACGTTGCCGTCGGCAAGCGCAAAGAGGTATTTTTCCGTTCCGTCCGACGACCGCATCGTACGGATAATTCTGACGGGGCAGTCCTCGTATTCTTCAAGTAGCTTTGCCCTGAGCGCGGCGGAAACGTTGATTTCGGAAATCTTTTTGCCGAGCATTAACCCCTTGTAAAGCTGTTCTGCGCGGAACTTCTTTTCGCCGAATTCCTGCACCAGATTTACGAGTCGTTCGTAGCCGAGGTCCTGTAAAATCTTTTTCAATTATCTTTCCTCCGGAACGCCGCAACGTAAAAACCCGCGCCCATAGACAAATGCGGAAGGAACTGCAAGCCGAACTTGGTTTTGATATGCGCAAGCGGATTTTCGAGCGAAACCAAGGCATATTCCGGGTGCAAATGCAAAAACGCGTAAGCAGTTCCGTCGTTTTCCTCAGGCAGAACCGAGCACGTAGAATAATAGAGCGTGCCTCCCGCCTTTACGTAACGGGCACAGTTATCGAGAATTTTAAGCTGCAATTCGCAAAGTTCTTTCACGTCGCTTTCCTTGCGGAAGAGCTTAATGTCGGGGTTTTCGTTTATTACGCCCGTGCCCGAACAAGGCGCGTCGCAGAGCGCTTCGTCGAACGCGTCTTCATACTCGGGATTGAAAACCGAACTGTCCGTACAAACGGCGGTCACGTTGACCGCGCCCATACGCCGCGCGTAGTCTTGGATTAATTCGACGCGGTGCGGGTGAAGTTCGCAGGCGGTGACTTTTTTGCATTTTTCCGACAGAAGCACGGACTTGCCGCCGGGCGCGGCGCACGCGTCGAGCAGGTTTTCGCAAGGTTTGACGACGTGACAAATCGCCGCCGAGCCAACCGATTGGAATGTGTATTCGCCCGCGAAAAAACCGCTGTCGCGCACGAAATTGTCGAAGATATAAACGTTTTTAAAGGGCGTTGTTTTGTGGGGTCTGGAAAGATATTCCTCCGCATCGCCCGTAAACCTAACGCACACGCCTGCCGACGGCGTGCACAAAACGGCTTTCGCATCCGACTTATACGCGCGTTTGAGCTTTTTATATAGCCAGAGCGGAGCGCAACATTCCAGCGCGGCTGCTTCGTCGGCTCTTGCGGGCGGGGGCGGAATTTTATACGACCGCAGAAATGCGTTGACGAACCCCGAAGCGCCTTCTTTGCCGAGCTTTTTAGTCAGCCCGACGGCAAAATCGACGACCATATAATCGTGCTTTTGCATAAATTCGAGCATATAAAGCGCAATTTTTAGTATGAGTTTTATAGAGCTTTTGGGCTGCTTTTTCGCGTTTGCCCCTATAATATGCTCCAGATACGCGTCTTTTTCGAGCACGCCGTAGCATATGCTCACCGTGCGCGCCTTGTTTAAAGGCTCCACGGGAGTGTGCGCAAGCGCCTGTTTTAAGTATTTGCCCCCGCTATATACTTGATTTAACACGAGATAGGGGTCGTAAACGGGATTAACCAAAAACGTCGCCCGCCTTTATCTTTCTGCCGTTTATAAAGTCCGCGGCGCGCATTTTTTTGCCGCCCGCGGGTTGCAGTTCGGTTACAGTCACCGAGCCGTCGCCGCAACGCACCGTTATACCGTTCTTACCGCAGGACACGGCTTCGCCCGTCGCGCCCACTCCCGAAGAAGCGGATACTTCGGCGTTTAAAATATTCAGTTGTAAACCGTTCAGGAAGCAGTACGCGGCGGGGTCGGGACTGAACGCTTTGACCGTTCGGCACACCTCGTCGGCGGGGCGCGTAAAATCGAGCCTGCCCTGCTCTTTGGTGATTTTTTTGCAGTAAGTGGCTTTCGCGTCGTCCTGCATCAAAAGCTGTTTATCGCCCTTTTCCAACAGCTCGGCGGCTTCCAAAGCCGCGTCCGCGCCGAGAAGGGAAAGTTTTTGCGTAAGCTCGCCGCAGGTCATACCGCCGATTTCACAGCGCTTGACGAGGAGCATATCGCCGCTGTCGAGGGCGAGTTCGGTTTTCATTACGGTGACGCCCGTATGCGTTTCGCCCGCGAGTATGGCAGCCTGAATGGGCGACGCGCCGCGGAACTTGGGCAAAAGCGAGGCGTGGATATTCCACACGCCGCCCGCGAAACAGTCTAAAATTTCCTGCGTGAGCAACTGCCCGTAAGCGCAGGTTATCATTATATCCGCGTTCAGCCCGCGCACTGCGGCTGCCTCGTTACGGATTTTTACGAAATCGTAGACGGGAAGCCCGACCGACTGCGCGTACGCTTTGACGGGCGTGGGCGTGAGCGTGCGCTTTCTGCCCGCGGGCTTGTCCGCCTGCGTTATTACCGCCACGACCTCTTTTCCGCTTTCCACCAGCTTTTTAAGCGCGGGAACGGCGAACTCGGGCGAGCCTGCAAACACAATGCGCATTTCAGTCCTCCTCTAAATCGTAGACCTCTTCGGCTTTGTCGATATACAAAATGCCGTCAAGGTGGTCGAGCTCGTGACAGACAGCCCTTGCGAAAAAGCCCGTAGCGGTCAGCTTGTGCTTTTTGCCGAAGCGGTCGCGGTACTCGGCTTTGACTTTATCGGGGCGGCGCACCGTACCCTGCTTGCCCTTGACGGACAGGCAGCCTTCGGGTCCGATTTGTTCGCCCTTCTGCGAGAGAATGACGGGGTTTACCATCTCGAAATAGCCTTCGTCAACGTCGATTACTACCACCCTCAACGGCAGACCTATCTGCGGCGCGGCAAGTCCCGCCCCGGACTCCGCGCGGACGGTTATTTTCATATCGTCGAGTAAATCGTGTAAATCTTTATTGAACGCGCGCACTTCCGCGCATACCTGTCTTAAAACGGGATCTCCCGTCTGGACGACGTATCTTTGCGCCATATTTATCCTCCAATTTTTATTATACCGCGAAACGCTTCACCCCTCCGAACCCCCAACGCTCGTGAACTTTTTCAGCTCAAATTCGACGGGTTTTCTTCGACGTAGACGAGCACGTCCTTGCCCGTGTACTTCGCCGCCGTTTCGTAAATTTCTTTCAAATGAACGTCGGATTTAAGCCGCGCGAGCACCTGATACCTGTACTTGCCCTGTATCTTTTTGACGGGCGAGCTCATTCTGTTGAGAAACAGAAACTCCGCGGGGTCGCGCTGTCTGAGTCCGTCGATTTCGGTAAACACGCCTTTGAGCGCGGATACCGTCAGATCCTTGTCCGTACCCGTAGCCATTACGCGCACGATGAGCGCGAACGGCGGATAAAAGGTGGCTTTTCTGAGCCTGACCTCGTTTTCGTAAAACCCGTAGTAGTCGTAATTGACGGCGTAGCGCAGTATATAATTTTCGGGGCAGTAAGTCTGAAGCACGACCTTGCCGCTTTCTTCGGCTCTGCCGCTGCGCCCCGAAACCTGCGTTATAAGCTGAAAAGTGCGTTCGCCGCTGCGGTAGTCCTCGAAATGCAGGCTCATATCCGCGTCGAGCACGCCGACGAGGGTTACCGACGGAAAATCGTGACCCTTTGCAATCATTTGCGTGCCGACTAGAATGTCCGCCTCTTTTTTGCCGAACTTACTTAAAATTTTGTAATGCCCGTCCTTGCCCGACACGGTGTCGTTATCCATTCGGATAATTCGCGCCGACGGAAAAAGTTCCGTCAACTCGGAAACGATTTTCTGCGTGCCCGTACCCGCGTAACGGATATGCATGCCGCCGCATTCCGGACAGGCGGGAAGCATTCTGTAACGGTTGCCGCAATAGTGGCATTTTAGACAGTTTTCCTCGCTGTGATAGGTGAGAGTAACGTCGCATTGCTCGCATTTCGCCACGTACCCGCAGTCGCGGCAGACGACTTTTTGCGAATAGCCGCGGCGGTTAAGAAAAATTATCGCCTGATTGCCCGCCGACAGCGCCGCGTCCAGCTCCTCGCGCAAGGCGAGCGAAAAAATCGAACCGTTGCCCCGCCGCGCCTCTTTGCGCATATCCGCGATAATCATTTCGGGCAGGGGACGGGCGTTGATTCTGTCCGGCAGAGAAATCAGATTGTACACGCCCTCTCTGGCAAGACGGAAGCTCTCTACGGACGGCGTTGCGCTGCCCAGAACGAGTTTGCAGTCGTTATATTCGGCACGCATCCGCGCAATTTCCGCAGTCGAATAGCGGGGCGCGGTTTCCGACTGATAGGAAGCGTCATGCTCCTCGTCGACTATGATAACGCCCAGATTTTCAAGGGGCGCAAACACCGCGCTTCTTGCGCCGATTGCGATTTTTGCTTCGCCCGAGCGCAACCTCCACCATTCGTCGAAGCGTTCGCCCGCGGAAAGCCCGCTGTGCATTATCGCCGCTTCGCCCTTGAACCTTGCGCGCAGCTGCGCGAGCATTTGCGGGGTGAGCGAGATTTCGGGCACGAGGAAAATTGCCGTTTTGCCCTTGGCTATTTCGCGGGCGATCAGCTGCAAGTATATCTCCGTTTTGCCGCTGCCCGTAACGCCGTGCAGCAAATGCACGCGCTTGTTCACGCTCTCCACCGACTCCACCGCCGCGCTCTGGGCGGGCGTTAAAGTCTTGGCGGGTTCGGTCTTTTCGTCGCCTTTGAAGGGGTCGCGCATTACCCTGCGGCGTTCGCAGACGATAGCGCCCTTTGCTTCGAGCGCGTTTACCGCCGCGCGCCCGAAACTTTCGCAAAGTCGGGTATAGTCGTACTCGGGCTTGTCCTTCAAAAACTCCAATATTTCCGCTTGTTTTTTTGCGGTTTTGGAAATTGGTACGGACATATCACCGAGTTTGGCGTATTTTTTATAAATTTCACGCACTGCGCCGCGGCGCATTTCAGACGGCAAAAAAAGCCTTAAAGCAACGGCTTTAGGCACTTTAAAGCGTGAAGAAATGCGCTCCATCAGCGAAAAACATTCGGGGACGAGCGCGGGTAATTCGTCGAACACCGAGCTTATCGACTTCACCTTTTCGGGCGGGTAATCCGTCGTTCGGCTCAGCCCTACGACGAAACCGTCGAGCGTTCTTGAGCCGAAAGGCACCTTTACGCGACAACCGACTTTTACGTCGTCCGGACAGGAGTATTCGAATATTTTGTCCACTTCGGAGTGGGCTACGTCAACAATGACCTGAGCGTACACCTTGGGTTAAATCAGTCCTTAACGCACTTGATTTTGCCTTCGGCAATTTCACGGCTGGCAACGGCGAGTTCCTTTAAAACTTCGTTCGACCTCGGGTTTGCCATATGCTGTTCGATAATCTGTCTTGCACGCTTGGAAGCGACCACGCAAAGACAGTAACGCGACACGGGCGCGTCTTCCGAACCAAGCTGTTTGATGAGTACGTCTACGGGGGGATTATTTATCATTTTTTACCTTCTCTCCTGATTATATTCAAAACCTTTTCCACACATTCTTCAAGGTTGTCGTTTACTACGGTATAGTCGTAAAGCGTTTTTTTGGACAGCTCGTAATCCATACGGCTGAGCCTTTCCTCTATCTTCTCGCAGCTCTCGCTGCCCCTGCCGATAAGCCGCGCGCGAAGCTCTTCCACGCTCGGCGGCAGTAACATTATGAGTATTGCCCCGGGATATGCTTTTTTAACCTGCAACGCGCCGTCTACCTCTATTTCCAAAAGCACGTTACGCTTTTCAAGCTCGCTTTCAACATACTCCCGCGGAGTGCCGTAATAGTTCTCGAAATGGCGGTTGTATTCCAGAAACCCGCCCTTTTCTATCTTTTCGAGGAACTCTTCGCGGCTGATAAAAAAGTACGACTTGCCGTCGACTTCGCCCGGTCTCGGCGCGCGCGTAGTACACGAAACGCTGAGCGCGTAACCGCCTTTACCGAGCAGGCGTTTTACCACCGTTCCTTTGCCCACACCCGAAGGCCCCGAAAGCACGATAAGAAGATTCTTCATAGGCTTTACTCCACGTTCTGCACTTGTTCGCGCACTTTCTCTATCTCGTTTTTCATAGTAAGCCCCAGCCGCGTGACCTCCACGTCGTTGGACTTGGAGCAAATCGTATTCGTTTCGCGGTTGAATTCCTGAACGAGGAAATCGAGTTTTCTGCCCACGAGCTTTTCCTTGCAGATTTCACGGAACTGCACTACGTGCGAATGCAACCTCGTCAGTTCCTCGTCGATATTGCTCTTATCCGAGAACACCGCGACTTCGGTGAGCAGACGGCTTTCGTCTATGTCCACGCCGCCGAGTATCTTTTTTATCTTTTCTTCCAGCTTAGCGCGGTAATTAGCCGCAACCGTCGGCGCGCGTTTTTCCACGTCGGCGACCAGCCCTTCTATCGTCCGCACTCTGCCGAGCATATCTTCTTCGAGTTTTTTGCCCTCGCGCTCACGCATTCGGTTGAGATTTTCAAGAGCTTCCGCAAGCGCCTCTTTGAGCGTTTCGACCAGCACGTCGTCCGCCGCCGAAGCGTCCTCTGTCTTAACGACGTCGGGAAACCTCAGAACGGAAGTTACCGACAAATCGTTGGTTATTTCGGGGAATTGGCTTTTGATTTTCAGCGCGGCTTCTACGTAAGCGCGCGCCGCATCTTCGTCAAGGCAAAGAATCTTGGGGCGTTTACGCTTGTCCGACAGGGACACGTAAACGTCGGCATGCCCGCGGGTGAGTTTGCCGCGGATTATACCGCGGAGCTCCTCTTCGCACTCGGTAAAAATGCGCGGGCATTTAATGGATACGTCGAGATAACGGTTGTTTACGGTCTTGACTTCGACCGTGATTTCAACGCCGTCTTTCTTGCATTCGCCCCTGCCGTAGCCCGTCATACTGTACATATATACACCCCGTAATTTACGATAAAGTAATTATAGCACACAAAATCAAACTTGACAAGGAATTTGAAAGGCTTTTTCTCCCCCTCTCTGAGGGTGTACTGTTTTATAATTGTTGACAAAGGTAATCGAAAGGTTATCTTTGTCGATTTTTTATTTTTGGCGGTATAAAATGCAAAAAATAAATGTGGCGGAAAAGTTCATTTGTTTAATTAAGCGTGAAAAGGACAGGCTGTAAGGCTTGCCTTTTTGCGCTTTTTTATATGAGCCGTGAGTGGCGGCGAAGCTTTGCAAAATAGTCATTCCCCCTTTTGATACAGTCGCCGTAAGGCGTTGTAAATATAATTTTATGTTCGGGTTTTAATTCATTCCCGAAAAGGAGTTTTTAAAAATGAAAAAAGTAATGGTAATGTCCGTAAGGGCAACGACAGACAAAAAGACGAACGAAAACGTTGTGTATGTAACGGTCTACGATATGGGCAACCGAAACAGCCAAGGCGTTATATTCTCTGCGAAGTCGGGCGAAGCGGTAAGGATAGCATTTGCAAATGAAACGCGCACTCCCGAAAAGTATGCAAAGTATAAAGCCTTAAATATCGGTTCTCTGTGCACAATGGATTTGGGCGTAAACGACTTCGACGGCAGAGTATTCGTTGCAAATCTTGACCTTGTACAGGACAGCCCCTACACTCTTGACGATATTTACGGTCAAAATTAAAAGTGAGTGTAAAAGGTGTAAAAAGGGCTATTGTGTGTGGATAACACACTAAACACTATTATATATACGCGTACCGCTTGGGGCTTGTCCAAGCGGTCGCGTAAAAGGTGTAAAAGGTGTAAAAATGAAATCAAGATTTAAGGAAATTTGTATATCCGCCGAAAATATAACGGTTGAGTTAGACGAAATAATCAAGGTTGCGGCAGGCGAAATTAAAATTGCGTATATTTTACACGATAAAAACAACGCAAAGCCGCATTATCACATAGTTTTAGACTTCGGCAATAATCGGGTTGAGGATAAAGTTGTATCAGATTTGTTTAAGATAGACCGCAGATTTATCTGTACCGCCCGTGGTACGAGCTGGACGGACTATAAATGGTACTTGACTTATACTCACGATTATGAATATTCGGCAAATGAAATTGTTTCAAATTTCGATTTAAGTATATTTTAAAAGTTCGGATAAAATGTAACGGTTTTATAAGTTCAAAGGGGTAAAAAAAATGAACTTAAAAATGTGTGAAATATCTACGGACGTTGACAAGCTGAAAGTTGATTTGCAGGAAACGTTTATGAAGTACAGCACCATTAAGAAATGGGCGTACATAATACACGATAAGGACGATACACGTCCTCACTATCACATAGCATTACATTTCGGCGGCGCGAGCGTAGATACAAAACAGGTGGCTGAATGGTTTCAATTATCCTACACGGATAAAGACGGGAACGAGCATAGCGGCGAAAACTTTGTTGAACGGGTTAAGTGTAAACGCTGGTCGGGAATTGTAACGTATTTAATTCACGGACAAGCAAGCCAACAAAACAAATATCAGTATTCGCCGTCCGAAGTTCACGCAAATTTTAATATTGAAACCGAGTTAGCAAACGAAAAGATTTTGG
>CATLAR010000023.1 GCA_949878495.1 uncultured Christensenella sp. | reverse complement strand
ATTTCTCGACACGAAATGCAGGGTAGCGGGAATACAGCCCGACTGCGTGGTTATCGTCGCAACAGTAAAGGCGTTGAAACTCCACGGCGGCGCGGATAAGGCGACTTTGTCGGAGGAAAACCTCGCGGCGCTGGAAGCGGGACTTCCCAACCTTATGAAACACGTTGAAAATATCAAAACCGTCTACAATAAACCAGCCATTGTCGCAATGAACAGGTTCGCCACCGACACGCAGGCGGAAATCGACGCCGTTCTGAACGCCTGCAAAAATGCGGGCGCGAAAGCCGTGTTCACGGACGTTTTCCTTAAAGGCGGCGAGGGCGGCAAAGAGCTTGCGCAAGCGGTAATCTCCGAATGCAACAATAAGTCCGAACTTCGCTTTGCTTACGACCTGAACGACGGCATAGTCAAAAAGGTCGACGACGTGGTTAAAAACGTTTACGGCGGCGAAGGCGCGGAGTTCAGCGAAAGCGCGCTTGCAAAGATAGCGGCTATGGAAAAGGCGGGAGTCAAGGATTTGCCCGTCATTATCGCAAAAACGCAGTACTCGCTTTCTGACGACGCAAAAAAACTTGCGCGTCCCACGGGCTTTAAAATCAAAGTCAGGGATATAATTTATAAGGGCGGCGCGGGCTTCGTAGTCGCCGTCGCGGGCGAAATTATGTTAATGCCCGGACTTTCCAAAACTCCGAGCGCGGAGCATATAGATATAGACGAGAACGGCGTGGTTACGGGTCTGTCGTAATCTGCGTTGAATTTGGGGGGAATATTATGGGGACGGAAAATACTTTAGGCGGCAGCGTAAACGAATTTGAACAGTATCTGCAGTTGGCTGAATCAGGGAACGCGTTTGCGCAATATAAAATCGGCGATTTTTATTACAGCGGTAAAGGCGTCGAAAAAAATATAGACAAGGCCGTGTATTGGTATAAACTCGCTGCCGAAAACGGAAACGCCGAAGCGCAGTACTGCGTGGGTTACGCATATTATTACGGAGAGAGCGTTGAAAAAGATTTTGCCGTGGCGTACGAGTATTTCAAAAAGTCCGCGGAAGCAGGCGTGTCCGCTTCGCAGAAACGGCTCGGCGATTTATATTATTTCGGCGACGGCGTGGACGCAGATTACGAAAAGGCATTCGGTTGGTATAAGAAAGCCGCCGAGCAAAATAATCAGTATGCTTTAGGGAGACTCGGCGACTGCTATTATTACGGCGACGGCGTTGAAAAAAACTATGAAAAAGCCGTCGAGTACTACGGCAAGGCAGCCGAAGGCGGCGTAGCGCCCGCGTGCTATTCGCTCGGTTATTGTTATTTTTACGGCGAAGGCGTAGAAAAGGATTATATTAAGGCGGCTTATTGGTATACGAAGAGCGCGGAAAAAGGCGACGCCGACGCGCAGTATTCTCTGGGTAAATGTTATTTCAACGGACACGGCGTTGCCGTGGATTACGATAAAGCCGTTTATTGGTATAAGAAAGCCGCGGAACAGGGGCACGATTGGGCGCAAAACAATCTCGGCGTTTGCTATAACGACGGTAAAGGCGTAACGCGCGACTATAACGAAGCGTTCAAATTGTATCTGAAATCCGCCGAACAAGATAATGCGGTAGCCCAGAACAACGTAGGTTTTTATTATGAGCGCGGTATCGGTACGCAGATCGATATTAAAAAGGCGGTTTATTGGTATGAAAAAGCCGTAGCGCAAGGCAATATCGACGCGCATTACAATCTCGGTTGTCTGTATCTTGACGGCGACGTTTTTACCGCAGATGACGAAAAAGCGTACGCATTATTGGGCAAGGCGGCAAACAAAGGGCATAAAGGCGCGCAATTCGAGTACGGTAAATGTTATTTGTTTGGTAAAGGCGCGCAGAAAGATATGTTGCAGGCGGCGTATTGGTGGCAAAAAGCCGCTGAAAACGGTCACGTCGCGGCAATGGGAAATTTAGGCAGCTGCTATTATAACGGCGATGGAATACAAAAAGATTACGCAAAAGCGTTTTATTGGTTTACTAAAGGCGCGGCGGCGGGCAACGACTACGCACAGAAAAATCTCGGGCAGTGCTACGAGAAAGGCGCGGGTACGGTAAAAGACGCGGCGCAGGCGATTTATTGGTATGAAAAAGCTGCGGCGCAGAATAATACCGCCGCTTTGAACGCGTTGGCTAATATTTATTTTTTCGGAAGCGGCGTAGCCGCAGACAAAAACAAAGCTAAGGAATATTGGAGCAGAGCCGCGCA
This sequence comes from uncultured Christensenella sp., assembly GCA_949878495.1. Taxonomy (GTDB): domain Bacteria; phylum Bacillota; class Clostridia; order Christensenellales; family Borkfalkiaceae; genus Coproplasma. The sequence goes on along the minus strand of CATLAR010000023.1, from coordinate 14,023 downwards.
GCTTGGCAATAAATTTGCGAAGGAAATGCTGAAAGACCGTTTCGGGATAAAGTTTTAACTTAAATAAAGGTGTGCAATGAAATTACCTGAGGCAACTAATTTTATCGAACAAATCATAAACGAAGAGCTCGAAGCGGGGAAATTCGAGGGTATCGGCAACGAAATTCACGTCCGTTTCCCGCCCGAGCCAAACGGCTATCTGCACATAGGTCACGTCAAAGCGATGTGCATTAACTTCGGCGTAAAGGAAAAATACGCGGGTACGCTTAATCTCAGAATGGACGACACCAACCCCGCGAAAGAGGACTACGAGTACGTTAATTCTATAGTCGAAGCCGTAAAATGGCTGGGTTTTGAGTACGATAAGCTCGTTTTCGCCTCCGATTATTACGATAAACTATACGAAATAGCCGAAAAATATATCCTCGATGGCAACGCGTACGTTTGCGACCTTTCCGCAGAAGAAATCACCGCCACGCGCGGCACGCTTACGGAAGCGGGCACGCCTTCGCCGTACCGGGATCGCAGCGTGGAGGAGAATTTGCGGCTTTTCCGCGAAATGAAAGCGGGTAAATATCCCGACGGCGCGAAAGTTTTAAGGGCGAAAATAGATATGGCTTCGCCAAACCTAAATATGCGCGACCCCGTCGTTTACAGAATAGCGCACGTGCCCCATTACCGCACGGGCGACAAGTGGTGCATTTATCCTATGTACGATTTCGCACACCCCGTATCCGACGCCATAGAGGGCATTACGCATTCTTTGTGCTCGCTCGAATTCGAAAATCACCGCCCGCTCTATAACTGGTTCGTGGAAAGGTCGGGTCTGCCCGCGCCGTTGCCCAGACAGATAGAGTTCGCGCGGCTGAATATAACCAACACGCTTATGTCGAAGAGGTATCTCAAAAAGCTTGTGGACGAGAAGTTCGTCCGCGGCTGGGACGACCCGAGAATGCCTACGATAATGGGACTTAAAAACCGCGGCGTTCCGCCCGAGGCGCTTAAAAAATTCTGCGCCGACGTGGGCGTGGCAAAGGCTTATTCGGTGGTCGACAAGGCTCAGCTTGACAGCTGTATCCGCGACGTGCTCAACGCGAAAGCCGAGCGCGCTATGGCGGTTTTAAACCCCGTCAGACTCACCGTTACCAATTATTCGGGCGAGGAGGAACTCGACTTCGACAAGAACCCAACCGACCCCGCGGCAGGCACGCGCAAAGTCAGGTTTACGGGCAGCGTGTATATCGATGGCGACGACTTTTCGTTAAATCCTCCGCCCAAATACAAACGTCTGCAAAAGGGCGGCACGGTGCGCCTTAAAGGCGCGTATATCGTGCGTTGCGACGACGTCAAACTCGATAAGGACGGGCGCGTAGAAGAACTGCTCTGTACGTATTTTCCCGAAACCAAGAGCGGCAGTTCCGCGGAAACGGGCGTTAAAGCCAAGGGCGTTATACAGTGGGTGGACTGCAAGTACGGTGTGGACGCGGAAGTCAGGCAGTACGAATCGCTTTTAAACGACGAGGAGTACCCCGATCAGGACTATGCGGAGAGGCTCAACAAAAACAGCGAGAAAACCATTCCCGCGAAAGCCGAACCCTATCTTGCCGAAAGCGCGGACGAAACGCCTTTCCAGCTGATGCGTACGGGGTATTACAAAAAATCCAGCGACGGCGGACCGGTGCTGTCCGAAATCGTGTCGCTCAAAGACAGTTTTAACAAATAGACGAGAGGTGAAAAAATGGGTATAGGAATTATCGTATTCCTCGTTGCGGCAACTCTTATCGGCTTTATAATCGGACTTTGCAAGGGCTTTGCAAACGTCAGGTCGTGGGGAGTGGATTATTTGCTTGCAACTTTCGTTACCGTAGGCGTAGGTGCGCTTATAAATAAGGCGTTCGACGGCGGCGAGCCGGCGCGCGTTGCCACGGGCGGAATTATCACGCTCGCGGTGGGCGTGCTTGCAATACTGCTTTTCAGTCTTACGAGTAAACTTTTCCGCAACGGTTTTAAGTCGTCAAAGCGCAAAAAAGTACGCGCAGGCGGCAAAAAAAGCGGACCGAGCGGCTTTTTCGACAGTATTTTCGGCGGTGTTGCGCTTGCGGCGAAAGGCTTTGTCATAGCCGGCGTGCCTTCGGCTTTCGGGTTGGTTGTGCTCGATCTGGCGCAAATTCCCGCTTTGGCGCAGCTGACGGGCGGAATTTTCGAAAGCGCGGGCTGGACGGCTTTTAAACCGCTTTTAATGGACTTCTTCTATATGGCGGTAATAATGGCGGCTATCCGCAGCGGCTTCAACAGCGGCATTACGTCCGCGCTCTGGGTCTGTTGCGTAATCGGTATGGTCTTTATTGCCGCGTATATTTCCTATCACCTCGCTTTCGAGGTGGAAACCTTCCGCGGCGCGGTGGACTCGCTTGCCAATAAGTTTGCGGGCGGAAACGCGGTTGGCGATACCCAGCTCGTTATGGCGAAAGGCGCGCTTACGGGCGGACTGTTCCTGTTAATGCTCGTCGTAATAGTGCTTATCGGCATATTCGTACCCAAACTTCTTGCGTCGGCGAGAAACGGCACGGCGTTTTTCGTAATAGACGGCGTATTCGGCGCGTTGTTCGCACTCGTGCTTGTAACCGGCGTGCTGCTGTTTTTCGGTTCGTTCGTTCAGCCTATATCGGACGGCAGTGAATTTGCGTTTATGGCTAAGTTCTCGTCGTATTTCGAGTCAAGCAGGGTCGGCACGTTCTTCTACGATAAAAATATAATGGTTTTGAACGGAATGGAGCCGGTTATACCCGTCAGGGAATGGCTTGCCCCCGTGCCCGCGGCGTGCGCTTAATCTTAATAAAATACAACAGCCCGCGCCAATCGGCGCGGGCTGTTTTAAGGGTAGTTAGACTTTTTCGGAATAGCTCTCGCAACAAGTGCAATCGGTCTTTCCGCAGCTGCATCCGACCTTAATGTGGTCGAGTGTGCAGTTGCAGCCGGCGTGATTGTATTTGCAGTTTGCTACGTCGCAAGAAATATCTGAGTTTACTTTTTCCATTCTTATGCCCTCCGAAATTATCTTGCGCAAGCCGCTGCGTATTATGCGCCCACTTGACAAATTCCGTAAATCGGGTTAAAATGGTAAAAAGCACGAACGCTACGGAGGACTAAAAATGAAAATTATACTTTTACAGGACGTTAAGGGACAAGGCAAAAAGGGCGAGGTTATCGACGTCAACGAGGGCTATGCCCGCAATTTTCTCATTAAAAAGGGTTTGGCGGAAGCGGCTACCGCGGCTAAGCTCAACGATATAAGTATGAAAAAATCCGCCGCCGATTTCCACAAGGCGGAAGAGGTCAAAGCCACCCGCGAAATGGCAAAGCAAATAAACGGCAAAAACTTTCCCGTCAAAATCAAGGCGGGGCAGAACGGCAAGGTGTTCGGCTCGGTCACGGGCGGTCACGTAGCCGACGCATTGCAAGCAGCGGGCTACGCCGTGGACAAGCGCAAAGTCGTTCTGGCAACGCCCATTAAAACTCTTGGCAGTTACGACGTAGAGCTTAAATTGATGGAGGGCATTACGGCTAAAATCACCGTCACCGTCGAAGCCGCCGAATAATTTCAAGGCAAACAGAAACGCCGTGCGCATTTTGCGCACGGCGTAAATTTTTATCTTCCGCGCGAACCGCCGCCGCCGTGTCCGCCGCCGACGTGCCCTCCGCCGAAACCGCCTCTGCCGCTGCCGCCCGAGGACGACGAGGGGCGCGAGCCCATATTCGTCCTCATTGCCGAAGCGGAATGGCGTATTATTCTGTTTATCGCGTAATATTCGAAAATCGTCGAGCCTACGCACCATTGGGGCGGCTCTATTGTAATATCCGCAAACTTATCTTCCCAGACTTTGGAAATTCCCAGAACCTGCGCGTACGGCAATACGTGGTAGTAGAACTGCGGGTTTTCCTCGATAAGCGTTTCAAGCTGCCGCTTTTCGGCTTTTGCGATAAAGTCCGCAAAGCCCGTAATTCCGTTTAACTTTTCCGTATACTCGCGCGTCCGCGTTACTAAATATGTAGAAAGTATCGCCACGGCGAAACCCGCGTACATAATAAGCAGTTTGGGCAGGAAGGGGATTATGAACGAGGGGGTCAGCGTCGTAAAGCCCAACCCGAACAGCATAACGAGGAGGCCGATAAACAACGCCCAGAAATTAAACTTTTTGCCGTTCCTGTTTTTCATCGAGTATTCGCGCACTTTCATAAATATTACATATATAACCAGCGTAAACGGCATTACGAATACCACGGGTCTGAGCAACAGGTATTGGTACGAAAAGAGCATATACGCGCAAATAAAAGACGACGCAGCGAACAGAAGCCCGCCGAGTACTGCGAATAGTACCGAAACGGTGCGGCTCGTACTCTCGTAAAGCCCTTTGACCTGCGAATTAACTTCGGCTTTAACCTTGTCGATAGTCTTATAGAATTTGTATTTGAGCGAGCTTACTCTCACGGCGTCGCCGCTCTTCCACAACCCGTCGTAGAGCTTTTTCTCGTAGGACGGCGTGTCTTCGGGCAAAGTCTGCGTTATACGAATAAGCGTGGGGTTGTCTTCGTTGCTCAGATCTATTTTGATATATCCTTTGTCCGCCCAATAGAAGAGCATCGAAGTTATATCCTCGGTATCTACGTTGCCGTCTATGAGCTTACCCATCATAAGCGGGCTCATCTTTTCGGGCGCTTCGTAGTTGATAACGGGTATGATTTTGTTTCTGTTGAAGACTAGGAACTTAACGGCGACTACTAAAAATATCAGTCCAAGCCCCGCCAGAACGAAATAGTAGGGCGTGATATCGAAGTAAGTCGTCAGCGCGCCTTCTTCGAAATCCACTCTGAACGTAATGCCCTCGTCGTGCGCAAGCCCGTATGTAGCGAAAAGAACCGTCCGCCCGTCTTTTACCGACGTTTTGAAGTCGAGTTCGTTTTCCGAAAGCACGCTGCCGGCGTAGCATTTTGCGCCGATAAATCCGTCGGGCAGAATTAAAGTGACGTTAGCTTGTTCGACCCGTCTGTCCTGCGCGCCGATTGCGTTGATCGCAAGCACGTTTTTGCCTTCCTGAGCCTTGGTCAGACAGTAGTTATAGGTCAGCACGTAGGTGTGCGTCTGATTGGTTTTATAGGTAGTATCGCCTATGTCGGCGGTCACGTAATCAACGCCGTTGTTCTCGTAAGGGTACACGGAATAATCCGCAGGTTTTTCAACGCCGTTGACTATCTCGCTAACGCTTATATTTTTAACGATTTCGCCGCCGTTGACGGGTATGTCGCGCATATAACCCGTGCTCTTATGACCCGTAAACGTTACGGTCATTTCCTCGCGCACGGCTATTTCGCGGTTGCTTGCAACGTCGAAAGTCACGTCGAATTTCTCGTAATAGAACCCGTAGTTATAAGAAAGCGATTCGTCGTCCGCCCAAGCAGTGCGGACGTTCGCGGCGTACGCCGCGAAAATAACGGCGCATAATAGCGCGACAAGAAGCGCAACGTTTATAGCAATTCTCTTTTTCATAATTTCCTCTAAAAACCCCCGCCGCGTCCGCGCCGAGGGTAATTATCAATTAAAATTGAACTTTTACGTTTTGTCTTTCCTCGGGGCTGTCTACCGTGAAGTAAGCAAGAGTTTTAAGCTTCATAAACTTAGCTATAATAAGCGTGGGGAAGGTCCTTATTTTCTTGTTGTATTCCCTTACGCACGCGTTGGAATAGCGGCGCGCCTGCGAAAGCTCGGTCTCTATATCGTTGAGCTGGCGCTGTAAGCTCATAAAATTGGTGTTGGCTTTAAGCTCGGGATAGCGCTCGACAAGCATATTCAGCCCGCGTACCGCCTGCGACATAGCGTTGTCGGCGGCGACCACTTCGTCGTAAGTCGTGGCGCATTCGAGCTTGGTGCGCGCCTGCGTGACTTTGAGGAAAGTTTCCTGTTCGTGCTTGGCGTAGCCCTTGACCGTTTCAACGACGTTGGGGATAAGGTCGTAGCGCTTTTTCAGTGAAATATCGATGGAAGAATGCGCGTCCTCGCAATGCGTTTTAATGCCTACGAGCGAGTTATAGGTAGCTATCGCCCAGATAATGATTATGAGAATGAGCGCGGCGGCAACGCAAATACCTATAATGCCGCCCAAAGTCAAAGCAAGTAAATTCATATTAAACACCTCTTAAAGTTTTTTTATCTCCGAAACCGCGCTCTTTAAAAACGCTTCGGCAGTGGAGTCTTTTCTGATAGCCGTCGCAGCTTCTTCAAATGTAAACCACTTGCATTCCTCGATTTCCTTTTCGTCGAGCACGGGCACGCCGTCCTCGGCCATAACCGCAAACCCGAGCATAAGCACGTTCTTCGGCTCGTGATAGCGGGAGGACATATACCTGTATTTCACCACGTCGAGTTTGGTTTCCTCCTTGAACTCGCGCGTTACGGCTTTTTCCGCCGTTTCGCCTTTTTTAACGTAGCCGGCAAAAAGAATGTAATCGTCCTGCCCCTTGTGTCTGGCAAGCAGAATCCTGTCTTTACTGCGGTTGGTAACAACCATACTTACCGCCGTAGAAAACTGCGCGAAACGGTATTCGTTGCAGTTTTTGCAGTACGGAACCAAGCCTTCGCCGTTTGCGAACATAAGCGTCAATTTTTCCCCGCATTCTGTACAATACATATCAAACCTCCTTATTTCAATATATTTTACAAAATATCAGTTTATATTATACACCTTTTTCCCGCCCATTTCAATACCTTAGCCCCAAATTTCTTAAATATATTGACAAGTTTTTTAATATAATATATAATAATGACATTATACTAACAGTCTTTAATTAAGGAGACCGTATGGACTACCAAAGAACGAAAGCGTATCTTGAAAAGCGCGGCCAGCAGCAGCTTCTCGAATATTACGACGAGCTTTCCGACGCGGATAAAGAGATACTTTTAAACGATATAGAAATTACCAACTTTTCGGCGGTAAACAATATAAGCGCCGCCGAAAAAAAACGCGGTAAAATAACCCCCATCGGCGCGGTTACGGCAGAGGAAATAAAACGCCGCGTGGGTCAGTTCGAGGCGGTGGGGCTCGATTTGCTGTCGAAAGACAAAGTCGCGGCGGTATTGCTTGCGGGCGGGCAGGGCTCCCGTCTCGGTTTCAAGGGGCCCAAGGGTATGTTCGATATAGGCGAAACGCGTTCGCTGACCATATTCGAACAGCAAATGAACAACATTGCCGAAGTCAATGCAAAGACGGGCAGGCATTTCCATATTTTTATAATGACCAGCCGCCAGAACCACGAACAGACGGTTGAATTTTTCAAATCCAAAAACTATTTCGGGTATCCGCGCGACAGGGTGCATTTCTATATTCAGGACTGCGCGCCCACCTGCGACTACAACGGGAAAGTTTTCCTTGACGAAAAGCACCGCGTTTCCCTCGCGCCCAACGGCAACGGCGGTTGGTATTCATCCCTCGTGAACAGCGGACTTGCGCGTATACTCGAAAGGAATAACGTCGAATGGCTCAACGTCTATTCGGTGGATAACGTTCTGCAAAGAATATGCGACCCCGTATTTATCGGCGCGACCATTTTAAAGCGTTGCCGCTGCGGTGCCAAGGTCGTAAAAAAAGTCTGCGCGGAAGAAAAAGTCGGAGTTTTGTGCAACGAGGACGGTAAACCGTCTATAATCGAATACTACGAAATGAGCGAACAGCTCAAAAACAAGAAGAAAAAGGGCGAGCTGGTGTACCGCTACGGCGTTACGCTCAACTACCTTTTCAATATTCACGATTTAAACGGCACGCTTTCGGGTAAATTGCCCTATCACCTTGCTAACAAGGCTATACCGCATATGGAAAACGGAGTCAGGGTGACGCCTGCCGAGCCGTGCGGTTACAAGCTGGAAACGCTCGTGGTGGATATGGTGAAGATGATGGGCTCCTGTCTTGCGTTCGAGGTGGACAGGGAGCGTGAGTTCGCGCCCGTGAAAAACGCAGAGGGCTGCGACAGCGTGGTTACCGCGCGCGAACTGCTGAAGAAAAACGGCGTTATACTTTAAAATCAAGCTAATTTACGGAAATTTCACCAAACCGTCAAATTAATTTTATATTCGATTAATATAATATTGTCTATAATACAGATAGCAGGGCAAATATATGAAAAAATTACTTGCGGCGGCAGTTGCCGCCGTTTGCGTGACGGCAGGTACGCTGTGCGGTTGCGTAACCATTTCCGGCGTAGACGGGTTTGACGGTAAAGACGGCGAAGACGTTTCCATTCACGCTATATTCGAAGCTACGAACGAAGCGCGCAGAGCCGAAGGTCTCGAAGAGCTGACTTTCCTTGAATTCGTTTCCGAATACCTTTCGTATAGCGGCGAGGACGTGAAAAACGCCAACTCGTTGCAGTCTTCGATAAACCGTTCGTTGCGTTCGGGCGTGTCTATTGCCGCAGGATTCACCGAAAGGGTTATTTCAAACGGCTGGTGGACGACCGACACGAATTGGTATTTCGGTTCGGGCGCGATAGTCGATATCGACAAGGAGAACGGCGACGCTTACGTCGTAACCAACTGCCACGTAGTCTATAACGAGGACGCGCTGGGTTCGGTTATCTCCAAAAAAGTATATCTGTTTCTCTACGGTCAGGACTATAAATACGACGTGGAAAACTGCGCTATCGGCGCAACGGTTGTCGGCGCTTCCCGCTCATACGATATTGCTCTTTTAAAGGTGGAGGGCAGTGAAATTCTTAAAAACAGCGCGGCGAGCGCGGCGGAGTTCGTTACTTCCGACGACGTGACCGTCGGCGAAGCGGTGTACGCGATAGGTAACCCCGAAGGCTACGGGCTTTCCGCAACGCAGGGCATCGTAAGTAAAGACAGCGAGTATATTGAAGTAAACCTTTCGGAAGAAAACGACCCCGAACCTACCGTCAAGACTTTCAGAGTTCTCCGAACGGACGCGGCTATAAACGGCGGCAACTCGGGCGGCGGACTTTTCAACACCCAAGGCAAGCTCGTAGGCATAGTCAACGCCAAAGCCTCCGATACCGATATAGACAATATGGGTTACGCGTTGCCCGCAAGCAACGTAAGACGACTCGTATCCCTGATGCGCGAGCAGGAAAACTCTTTCGGCGGCTCGGGCGGGTTAAATTTACCCGTACTCAAAGCCGAATACAATTACAGGGAATGCATTTCCAAGTATCACGACGACGAAAACGCATTCGAAATAGTCGAAAACGTATTTATCAAAGAGGGTGGCGACGGACTCGAATTCAACGATTCGATAAGACGCATTAAGATTACCGACGCAAGCGGCAACGCCGTTGAGGACAGAGAAGTCACAAGGGTGTATCACTTCACGGACGCGCTTTTGTCAATGCGTAGCGGCTATACGCTAACGTTAACGGTGTCGCGCGCGGGAGAAACTGTTGAAGTAAACGTTCCCGTAACCTATAAATATTCCGATTAAGATAAAAACGCCCCGCCCCCGACGGTAAGTCGGGGGCGGGTTTATTTTGCCGTTAAACCTTGTTTATGTCGTAAGGCGTAACCTGATATACGTAGTAATTCAGCCAGTTTATGTAGAAAAGGTTTGAGGTGGACGACCAGTTCATTTTAACTTCGGTCATTTCCTTGTCGGCAAAGTAGTTTGCGGGCGGTTTGACGGGCAGTCCCGCGGCGAGGTCGCGCTCGTATTCGCGTTTGAGCGTGTCGCGGTCGTATTCCATATGTCCCGTAACGAAAACCCGCTTGTTGTCCGTGCTCTTGATAACAGAAGCTCCCGCGCGTTTGGAATACGCGAGAATTTTCAAGTCGCGGACGTGCAGAATGTCCTTTGCGTAAATTATCGTGTGCCTTGAATGCGGCATATGAAATTCGTCGGAAATGCCCCGCATAAGCGGCTCGGCAACCCCGTCGCGCACGCGCTGGTGCGCAAATATGCCGAAACATTTTTCTTTTAAAGGGTGCTTTTTAATGCCGTAAAAATAATGCAAAGCCGCCTGCGCGCCCCAGCAAATAAACAGCGTGGAAGTAACGTTGGTTTTCGTCCAGTCCAAAATTTCGCCCAGCTCCTTCCAATACGCCACCTTTTCAAACGGCATATTCTCAACGGGCGCGCCCGTGATAATCATACCGTCGAATTTGAGATGTCTGACTTCCTCGAAAGTTTTGTAAAATCTGTCAAGGTGCGTCTTGTCCACGTGCGTGGCGTTGTAAGTCGAAGTCTTTATAAGCGTGACGTTGACCTGCAAAGGCGAGTTGGAAAGCAGCCGCATAAACTGCGTTTCCGTCGTTTCTTTCGTGGGCATAAGGTTTAAAATCGCAATCTCTATCGGGCGTATCTCCTGCGAAACCGCCCTTTCCTTATCCATAACGAAAATTCTTTCACTCGTCAGAATCTTGTACGCGGGTATGTCCTTGTCGATAACTATGGGCATTTTATACCTTTTCAAGCGCCTGTTTTAAATCGGCGATAATATCGTCGGCGTTTTCTATGCCGACCGACAGTCTGACGAGGTTTTTGGGTACTCCCGCATTTTTAAGGTCCTCGTCGGAGAGCTGTCTGTGCGTGGTGGAGGCGGGGTGAAGCACACAACTTCTCACGTCCGCAACGTGCGTTTCCTGAGTAATGAGTTTAAGCGCTTCCATAAACGCCGCGCACTTGTTCACGTCGCCCTTTATTCCGAAGCTCATCATTCCCCCCTGACCGTCGGGCATATACTTTTTAGCCAGCGCGTAATACTTATTGTCGGGTAACGACGGGTGGTTTATCCACTCGATTTTCGGGTGCTTTTTAAGGTAAGCGGCGACTTTGGCGGCATTTTGGCTGTGCCGTTCCATTCTCAGCGCAAGCGTGTCGCTGCCTATGTACGAAATAAAACCGTTCTGCGGACTCATAATCGCGCCGAAATCGCGCATCATCTGCGCACGGCATTTGGTGCCGAACGCGACGGGTAAATCCGCGTAAACGAGTCCGTGATAGCTTTCGTCGGGTTCGTTGAACGAAGCGTAGCGGGGGTTGTCCTTGAAGTCGAACACGCCTAAATCTACTATAACCCCGCCAAGCGCCGCCGCGTGCCCGTCAAGGTACTTGGACGACGAATGTATTACCAGGTGCGCGCCCCATTCTTTCGGGCGGCACAAAACGGGCGTAGCCAAGGTGTTGTCAACGGCGAAAAGCACGCCGTGCTTTTTGGCTATATCCGCTATTTTATCGAAATCGAGTACGACGATCGCGGGGTTTGCGACCGTCTCCGTGAAAATCATACGGGTTTTGCCATCAATCAGCTTCTCTATTTCATCCGCCGGCGCGTCGGGATTGAAAAACCTGCATTCTATACCCAGCTTGGGCAGGGTGGTGGAGAAAAGGTTATAAGTGCCGCCGTAGATCGCCGACGAGGACACTATATTGTCGCCCGCGCCCGCAACCGTGAATATCGCAAGCGAAGTCGCCGACATTCCCGAAGCGCAGCCGATAGCGCAAACGCCGCCCTCGAGCGCGGCGACCTTGCCTTCGAACGCCGCAACCGTGGGGTTTGCAAGGCGGGAATAGAAGTAGCCTTCGCTCTTCAAATCAAACAGATCCGCCATTTCTTTGGTTTTGGGGTAGAAGAAAGTAGTGGACTGCGCGATGGGGGGGATTCTGCTTTCGCCTGACGACGGCTCGTAGCCCGCCTGTACGCAAAGCGTATCGATTTTGTAATTTTTCATATTGAATACCTTTAAAGTAAGATTTACGGATTATAGTTTTTTATTTCGCGTTCCATCGCCCGTTTGCGGTCGCGTTCGGCGATTGTGCGCTTTTTGTCGTAGTTCTGTTTGCCCTTGCAAAGCGCGATCTGCACTTTTACAAGGCTTCCCGAAAAATAGAGTTCGAGGGGGACTACCGTCAGACCTTTTTCCTTGATTTTTCCCGCAAGTTTATCCAGCTCCGCGCGGTGCATTAACAGCTTTCTGTCGCGCTTGGAATCGCGCGAGTTGAACGCGCCCGCCTTGTCGTAAACGGGGATATGCAGGTTTTTGAGGTACAGCTCGCCGCCGTACAAAAGGCAGAAGCTGTCCCTTAAATTACAGTTCCCCGCGCGGAGTTGCTTGACTTCCGCACCCTCCAAAACTATTCCCGCCTCGTATTTTTCTATCACCGTATACTCGTACAAAGCGTATCTGTTATAGCTTATCTGCCTCGTTTGCATATAGTTTATTATATCCTAAATATTTTCCGTTTGCAATAATTTTAAATAAAAAATTACGCCAATTTAAAAAGTACGCGCATCCGACCAAGGTCGCAGGCGGCAACGGTTATTTTTACCTTAGCCCCCAGACTATACGCGTGTTTCACGCCTTTGAGCAGGTATTTTTCCTCGAAAAATTCGTACTCGTCGGCGGGTAAATCTTCCAGCGGCACCAAACCTTCAACGGTGTTTTCCAGCTCGCAGAACACCCCGAAGGAGGTCACGCCCGATATAACCGCGTCAAACTCTTCGCCTATTTTGTCCGCCATATACGCGAGCTTGTACAAATCGTCGACCTTTCTCTCGCATTCGTCGGCGACCCTTTCCCGTGCGGAACAGTCCGCGCCTGCGTCGCGCGCTATTTTCGCGTAGAGTTTGTCGGCTTTCCCGCTTTTAAGCAACTTTTTGAGCGAGCGGTGCACGAATAAATCGGGATAGCGGCGGATGGGCGAGGTGAAGTGGCAGTAACATTCCGAAGCAAGACCGAAATGCCCCAGATTTTCGTCCGAATACCTCGCTTTCTGCATCGACCGCAACATTACTTTGTTTACTATCTGATAAAAAGGCTTGCCTTCCGCGCTCTTTAATATCTGCTGGAAGTCCATAGGTTTAAGCTCGCCCTTATCGCCTTTTGCGTTTACTCCGAGGTCGCGCAGAAACGCAAAGAACATACCCGCTTTTTCTTCGGCGGGGCTTTCGTGAACGCGGTAGAGGCAGGGCGCCGATTTTTTCTGTAAAAATTCGGCTACGGCCTCGTTAGCCGAAATCATAAACTGCTCTATCATTCTCTCGGATATAGTGCGCTCGGCGGAAGGGATTATAATTTCGCCCTTTTCGTCAACGTAAATATGCGCCTCTTTTACGTCGAGCGTAACGCAGCCCAATCTTTCGCGCCGCTTTTCCATAGCAAGGCAGAGCGCCTGCATATCCGCGCAGACTTCGGTTAAATCGCCGTATTTGGCGCATATGTCGGGGTCTTTTGCGCAAACCGCGGTAATTTCCGCGTAAGTCGTACGGTGCGAACTGCATATAACCGACTCGCAAATCTCGTATGAAAGCCTTTCGCCGTCGGGCGTGAAAGTCATAAGGCATGACATAGCGAACTTGTCCTCGCCTTCGTTCAAAGAGCACGCGCCGTTCGAAAGTTCCTTTGGCAACATCGGCAGAACGCGGTCGGGGAAGTAGACGCTCGTCCCGCGCGAATAGGCGTTCTTGTCAAGCTCGGAACCGAGTTTAACGTAGTGGCTCACGTCGGCTATGTGCACGCCCAGCACGAAATTTTTGCCGTCGCGTTCAAGCGAGATTCCGTCGTCTATGTCGCGCGTGTCCGCGCCGTCCACGGTTATAATCAGTTTGTTGCGGAAATCCCTGCGGTTTCCCGCAACCACTTTTTCGCGGCTGACTTCGCGCGCCTCTTCAAGTACGGGGAGGGGGAATTCCTCTTCCAGACCGTAGGCGCGGATAATGGAAATTTCCTCGGCAAGCACGTCGCCCTCTTCGCCCAGAATTTCCAGCACCTTACCCGCAGGCGCTTTGTCCTTGCGGTAGGAGGTGATCTCGCACACGACTTTCTCGCCGTTCTTCGCGCCGCCGCCGTCCGCCGCGGGTATAAAAACTTTGGGTTTTCTGCTGTCGTCGGGGAATACGTACGCGCGGTTGAACTCGCGCAGGTACGTTCCGACTACCGCCGATTTGCTGCGCTCTAAGATCTTGATTATATACGCTTCGTCGTCCGTGCCTTTAACGTGCGCGGCAAGCACCTTGTCGCCGTGGT
>CATLAR010000022.1 GCA_949878495.1 uncultured Christensenella sp. | reverse complement strand
GCCGAGCCGTCGGGCATTTTAACGTTTACCGAATATTCGAGGAGTTTGTTTTCAAGCTGAACGGTATATCTCGCTTCCTCGGCGTTCGTACGTACGTCGGCGGTAAAATCGTAGCCCTCGGGGATATAGTGAACTGCTATTTTATATTCTCCGGGTATCTTGTAATCGGTATGCGCCGTGCCGTACTCGTTTAAAATACCGCTCTCGTAATCCGTTAAATCGTTTCCGTTTTCGTCCTGAAGGGTGACTGCCACGTGACCGCGCGCGTAAGGACCGGAATCCGTGGGCTTTACGGGCGTGCCGTCGGGGTATACGACCGTAACTGAATACCCTACTTCCGCGGGGTTATTGTCGTCGTTTTTGCAGGCGGCGGAAAATGCAGCCGTGAAAACTACGCAGAACGCAACCGCGAAAAGACTTATTTTCTGAAGTAATTTTTTCATATCGGTTATCCTCGCATTGATTTGCTTTTTTAATTGCCCGCGCACTCGGCGCGGGCAATTACGCTTGGTTTAATCTTTACCTATAATGGTGTTGGGACTGGGTTTAACGGCGGCCGTATAATCGAAGAAGTAACAAGCCGTCAGCCATTCGTTGAAATCGTCAAAGCCGTTGTTCAGATGATAGAAGAGTACGAGTATATCGTGCAAAGTTTTATCTACTTCGTGCATACCGTACAGTTCGCCGCTGTTTAAAACGGATTCGTCGTAATATTTCTCCATTATCGCGGTGTAATCTTTGCATTCGTAAGTTACACCGTCAATGACAATAGAGTATTCCTCGTAAATGGGCTTATTCTCGCTGTCTTTGCCGATTTCGCGCCTGAAATCGAAGGCCTTTCTCTTGAACGTTTGCGTACCTTTCTTACCGAGAAGCACGCCTATCGAGTAAAGGTTGAACATTCTCGAATTATCGGTGAAGTCGCAGTAAATAGGCTTTTTAAGCCTTGCGTCGACGTAAACGTCCTGAACAGTGTCGTATTCGACGTTAGTGAATATCGGGCGAACGTAGCGGTTGTTTTCTCCGATTACGAGATAACCCGCCGTAGCGGTCGTAAGATATTCGTAATGCTGTGTGTTCATATAATCGATTCTGAAGCTGAGCGTTCCGAACTGTTCCACCTGACTGTACGCAATTTCGATATAATACGTTCTGCCTTTCTCCATATAGTGATAAATGTTGAAAGTCGTATTATCGTAATCGTAATTTTCACCGAGGTTTCTGGGGTGGTAGTCGCTGCTGCAATCGTTGACGGGGTCTACGTAGATGTGCGACAGCCCCGAAGAGGAAAGAGTTTCGTCGAAGATAGCTCCGTCGCAACCTAATTTACCGATGCCCTTAACGTTGTAAACGCCGGATTTTTCGGGAACGAATTCGAAGAGTACGCCGCGCGGCATTATAATTCTGTTGAATTCAAAGGAATTTAAATTGCCCGTGTCCGCCTCGCCGGTCGTTTCGTGCGCTTTAATCGCGGTGAAGTAAGCAAGTCCTTCAATGGGGTTGCCTAAGCTTTCGCCGGGGCCGAAATGTTTATAGAATGCGCAGAACTCCAGCCAGCCGTTTTCCGAATAGTAGGGTGCGGAAGTGGGAACTACGCTCTTGTACATGGCGTCGAGCGCTCTTTGCAGGTCTCTCGTTACAGGTACGAGATTGCTAACGGTGGAGCTTGAAGCCCAGGAGTTGAACGAGCGGAGCAGGTCGTAATAATTTTTGCCGTTGAAAACGCAGTTGTTCTTGGCAATGTATTCCGAGTAAATCGAAGCGGTGGGGGAAGTAAAGAAAGGAGTCGCTTCGGTAAGGGCGCAATAGAGCATAGGTCTGTCGCCTGCCGAACTTACGTGCCCGTCGAGATAGTAGAATCCGTCGTCGCCGAGCGAAACGCTTTCGTAAACGTCGTATCCGCCGGAAGTGTTTTTGGCTCGTGCGGCGAAGTAGGGCATATCCGTCTCAAGTCCCTTTGCAAGTACGTCGCTCAGCTTTTCAAGGCGTAAGTTTTTAACGTAAACCTTATCTTCCGTAGCCTTCGAAGCTTCGTTGTCCGAACCTTTATAGAACATAAAAGCAATATCGTGTCTGCCCGGTTCGAGTGAAATAAACGCATAGCCGTCTTTCCAGCCTTCGACGCCCGAGTCTTTAATGGTCTGGTGACCCATACCGCGCTTGCCGTCTACGGCAACGTAGAAGTAGTCTTTTTCTTTCACGCACGACATTCTGTAATCGAACGTTACGACGGTATCGGCCGTAGTCACGTTGAGTTCCGCATAGATAATGGCGGGGGTGCGCATATGACCGCTGTTCGTCGGGATAATGGATTCGCCGTCGTCGGCAAGTTTCCATGGCCACGACGCTTCCGACGCGTCCGCGGAGAACGTGACGTTAACGCCGGTCTTATTAATGCGGTCGCTTATTTCCTGAGGGTTTTTCGTGAACTCCACGCCGAAATCTGCGGGTTTATCGGGAACGAAGCCTTCGTCCTCGTCGGGATTTACGGGGTTGTTGACGTAATCGTCGCTCGTGTAAGTCTGCATTACGTTGCGCCAGAATTCAACGGTAGGTTCCGAATTTGTATGTCTTACCGAAATAACGCCGTATCTGTCTATTATAATCGTGGTGGGGAAAGCGTTTACGTTGGGGAAACGGTTGATAATTCCCGCCGAATCCATACCCATATAGTAGTCCGCAGTGGTATCTCTTACGAAAGCCGCGACGAGCGCGTCGGTATCCGTAGCGTAATTGCTCACGCCGAGAATAAGCACATCGTTTTGTTCGCTTCTTTCGTGATACGCTTCGAGCATTGCGGGGATTTCCGCTTTGCAGGGACCGCAGGTCGTGAAGAAGAAGTTGAGGATAATGCACTTTTTATCCTGCGCAAGATTTGCAAGCGAAACGGTCTGAGGCGTCATAGACGTTGCGGTTTCGTCGTAAATGTACGCGTTCTGCAAAGTGAAGTCGTACATAACGTCGCCTACGCGGAATATCTTGTTTGCGGGAATTTCCGCCTGAACTATTTCCGAATGCACGGCGATAACTATTTCTTTTTGACCGCCCGTCACTTTATAAGCGCTTTCGGGCTTGAAGCCGTCGGGAAGGTTGTCAAGTTTTACCGTATAATCCTTTTTGCCGAGATCCACCGCGAATACGCCGTTCTCGTCGGTAGAGCCGCTTGCCGTAACGTTTTCGCCGTCGTAAACGGTAACGCTTACTTCGGCAAGCCCCAGCCCGCCGCGCGAAGTTACCTTAATACTTTTGGTCTTACCGCATTGAGTAAGCGTAACGGGAAGAACGATTGCAAGCACGGCAAGCACCGCGGCAAGCGCGATGGACACTATGCGAATTAGCATTTTCTTAGATAAAGGCTTTTTCTCTTTACCTATCGATTTTTCTTCGCCGTTTTCGTTTATTGGTGTGTTGTTCATCAATATGCTCCTTTTTTCTGTGAGTTTTGCGAATAAAATTAAATTCTATTTTATATACTTCCATTATTATATATTAGCGAATAATAAATTGCAACCAAAACGCAGTCGGTTTGTGTGAAAATTGCATAAAAACTACTTATAGCTGCTATAAAATCTACTAAATTGTAAAAATATACAAAACTTATGCATCGGCGTTTTGCTTCACAAAAATTTCATATTCTCCCCGTCGTCAAACGATTTACAAAATTTTCCGTTTAGGATATAATAAACGGAGTTACTTTAAACGGTTTATCATAAAAAGGAGCGTCTTTCCGAATGTTAAAAACTTTACTCAAAAGCGTAAGGGAATACAAACTCCCCTCGATTTTATGCCCGATAGTTATGGTCGGCGAAGCGGCTATGGAAATCGTGATCCCTTATCTTATGACTTTCGTTATCGGCGAGCTGGAGTTGCTTGCCGAAAGCCCCGAATACTCCGTAAACATAACCCGTATTGCGGTTTGTTCGTCGTTAATGGTAGTCTGTGCGCTTTTCGCGCTTTTTTGCGGGGTGTGGGGAGGAAAACTTTCCGCAAAGGCTTCCTGCGGGTTCGCACGCAATCTCAGGGCGGATATGTACGATAATATCCAGACTTATTCGTTTGCAAATATCGACAATTACTCCACAGCAAGCCTTATCACACGCGTCACGACCGACGTCAACAACGTCCAGAACGCCTATCAGATGTGCATAAGAATGCTCGTCCGTGCGCCTATACTGTTCATATCCTCGGTAGTTATGACTTGTCTTATCGAACCGCAGATGGCGTTGGTGTTCGTAGGCGGAGCGGTAATGCTCGGGCTTATCGTGTTCGTGTGTCTTATCAAGGTAGCTCCGCATTTCAAAATGATGTTCAAAAAGTACGACGGTCTGAACTCCGTCGTTCAGGAAAACCTCACTGCGGTGCGCGTTGTCAAGTCTTACGTCCGCGAAGAAAAGGAAATAGGAAAAATGCAGACGGCAACCGAAGAGGTTTATAAATACTCCGTCAAAGCCGAAAAAATTCTCACGTTTATGATGCCCTGCGTCAGCCTCGTAATGTACGCCGTGATTATCGTTATCTGGACGCTCGGCTCCAATATGGCTGCGGGCAACGTTTTCGGCAACGTCAACGCGGCGGATTTGCAAACGCTTAATATCTACGCAATGCAGATACTTTCGGGCGTAATGATGGTGGCTATGTGTCTGAATATGATTTCCCTTTCAAAGGGAAGTATGGACAGAATTTGCGAGGTGCTCGAAGAGCGCACGACTCTGCCCAAAGCAGGCGAGCCCGTGACACAGATAAAGGACGGCGGCGTGACCTTTGAAAACGTTGATTTCGCTTACTCGCAGAAGTCCGACGTCCGTGTGCTTACGGGCGTAAACCTCAGTATATGTGCGGGGGAAACGGTGGGAATCATAGGCGCGACGGGCTCGGGAAAGACCTCGCTCGTGTCGCTTATTCCACGTCTTTACGACGTTTCGAAAGGCAGCGTCAAAGTCGGCGGCGTGGACGTCAGGGATTACGATATGGACGTGCTCCGCGGCGGCGTCGCGATGGTACTGCAAAAGAACGTTCTGTTCTCCGGTTCTGTTGCCGAAAACCTGCGCTGGGGCGACGAGAACGCCACCGAAGAAGAGCTTCGTCTGGCGGCGCGTCAGGCGTGCGCGGAAGAGTTTATCGACGCGCTTCCCGGCGGTTTCGGCTACGATCTGGGACAGGGCGGCGTAAACGTTTCGGGCGGTCAGAAGCAGCGCCTTTGCATTGCCCGCGCGCTTTTGAAAAAACCCAAAATAATAATTTTCGACGATTCGACTTCGGCGGTGGACACCAAGACCGACGCGCTTATCCGCGAGTCGCTGAGAAAACACGCGCCCGAAACGACAAAAATCATAATCGCGCAAAGAATAGCTTCCGTTCAGGACGCGGATAAAATAATAGTGTTGAGCGAAGGCGAGGTTTCTGCCGTGGGAACTCACGACGAATTGTTGAAAACCAGCGCGATTTACCGCGAAGTATACGAATCGCAGACGGGCGGCGAAAACGCCGCGGGAGGCGAAAACGATGGCGATGAATAATAAAGTAATGGGACACGGCGGCAGTAATTTCAGGGGCGCGGGCGCAAAAAGCCCTATGAAGACCCTCAAAAGACTGCTCGGCTACACTTTTTCAAGATATAAAGTCGCAACGGCTTTCGTTGTGCTTTTCGTGCTATTGTCGGCGGGAGCAACTTCGATAGGCGCGTCGTTTTTCGCGCCTATAGTAAAAGAACTTATCGTTACGCCGGAACATCCCCAAGTGGATATGTGGGTAATTTACCGCAATATTATAATAATCGCGTGCGTGTACGTAGCGGGCGGGCTTTCGTCGTTCGCGTATAACCGCATTATGATGTATATCGCTCACGGCACTATAAAGAAAATGAGGGACGAAATGTTCGTCAAAATGCAGCGTTTGCCCCTCAGATACTTCGATACGCACACCCACGGCGAGCTGATGAGCCTTTATACCAACGATATAGACGTAATGCGTCAGCTCCTTTCGCAAACTATCCCGCAGCTCATTTCGTCGGCGCTCACGATTATTTTCGTGTTCTCGTTTATGGTCTATTACAGTGCGTTTTTAACGCTCGTAATATTCTGCGTGCTCTTCATAATGCTTCTGACCGTAAAACAAATCGGCGGTCAGTCGGCGAAATATTTTCTCAAACAGCAGGACGCGCTCGGCGCGCTTAACGGATACGTCGAGGAAATGATAGAGGGACAGAAAGTCGTCAAAGTATTCTGTCACGAGGAAAAGGCGCGCGAACGCTTTAAGGAACTCAACGACAACCTCAACGAAACGGGCAGAAAAGCCAACTCGTTCGCGTTCATTCTCGGACCCGTCAACAACAACCTCGGCTACCTGCAATACGTTCTCGTCGCGGTCGTCGGGTTTGTGCTTATGGCTACTAATAACGTAGGCGTTCTTCTTTCGGGCTATCTCGCGGGCAACACGGGCATAGCCGCCTGCGCGGGAATGCTCGTTTCCTTCCTTGCGTTTTCGCGGCAGTTCAATATGCCCATTCAGCAGGTGACCCAGCAGTTCAACGCTATCGTAATGGCGCTCGCGGGCGCGGAACGCATTTTCGAAATGGTGGACACCCTGCCGGAGGACGGCGGCGGCGAAATCACGCTCACCCACGGCGAATGCGCCGAAGGCGTGTGGGCGTGGAAAAAGCCCGTCGGCGGCGGATTCGAGTTCGTGCCTTTAAAGGGCGATATCCGCTTCGAGAACGTCGTTTTCGGGTATGACGACGACAAAGTCATTCTTAAAAATATAAGTCTTTACGCCAAACCCGGTCAGAAAATCGCCTTCGTCGGTTCAACGGGCGCAGGCAAAACGACTATCACCAACCTTATCAACCGCTTTTACGACGTGCAGTCGGGCACGATAACTTACGACGGGCTGGATATCAAGTCGATCCGCAAGGACGATCTGCGAAGAAGCCTCGGCGTGGTCTTGCAGGACACGCACCTTTTCACGGGCACGGTTATGGACAATATCCGCTACGGCAGACTCAACGCTACGGACGAAGAATGTATTAAGGCGGCCAAGCTCGCCAACGCCGATTCGTTTATCGTGCATTTGCCCGAAAAGTACGACACTATGATTAAGGGCGACGGCGCAAATCTCTCGCAGGGACAGCGGCAGCTGCTTGCAATCGCCCGCGCAATGGTCAGCGAATGCCCCGTGCTCATTCTAGACGAAGCAACTTCTTCCATCGACACTCGCACGGAAAAGCTCATAGAACAGGGTCTTGACAAACTTATGGAAGGCAGAACGGTGTTCGTAATCGCGCACAGGCTTTCGACCGTCCGCAACAGCCACGCTATAATGGTGCTCGAGCACGGCGAAATAATCGAGCGCGGTTCCCACGCCGACCTTCTCGAACAAAAGGGCAAGTATTACCAACTCTATACGGGCGCGTTCGAACTCGATTGACGGGAGCGTGAGAATATGAAAAAATTAAGAAAATTAAGCTTCGTTATCGTCGTGCCGGTAGTCGTAGGCAGCGGGCTGATAATCGCGGGAATGGCTACGGAAAACGGCACGTTCACAACGGCGGGGCTGATAACGCTGTTCGGCGTAACGCCGGCGTGTATGGTTATTTTAATAATCGTAGCGTTAATCCTCATTATGATGGGGAAAATCGACTTTCACTCCGCACGAATGGAGGAAGAGCGTTACTATGACGACGAGTCTGAAACCAATTCTATGGACGGCGAAGCATTCGAAGCGGACGGCGGCGGGAATTTCGGCGCGCAAGCGGAACGCGAGGCTATCGACGATATAAACTCCTCCCGCGGGTACGAAAGCCGGATAGAGAGCGGTGAATTTCACGCGCGGCACGTCGTAAACAATTTCAGACATTCCACTAAAAAGGAAAAAATACTCGGTCTTCTGCTCGTCGTGTTTTTACTCGGTGACGCCGCGCTGTTGGTCGTTTTCGGTTTAAACGAAATGTTCGTCGGCGCAATAGTTTGTTTCTGCGTTTTCGCGGGTACGATAATCGCGCTGCTCATAGGCAAAACCGTGCTTGAAAGACGCTCGAAAAACGGCGGAAAAGCCCTTAACGGAGCCGAGCCGATTAACGCGGTGGTTAATTTCTGCGTGTTTTCCAGCTCTGCCTCGGTTGGCGGCGGCAGCAGTACCGCCGCCACGCGAATTAACCGCGTAACGTACCGCGTTTCGCTTAGGGCGGAGAACGGAAACGAGTATACGGCTTATACGGATAACTTTTACGAAGAGGGCGAAAGCGTGAAAATCGTCCCCGTCGGGCGCAAGCTCGCTTCAATCATACAAGAAAACACTTGATATTAACATAGCCCGCGGCAAAGCCGCGGGCTATGTTATTCAATACACAAAATATAGTTTGCGTCCAAATCCAATTCTTTACAAAGGTTTGCAAGCGTGTCTACCGACGGAGTTTTGTTTTGGTCTAAATAGCTTGCAATGGTTTGTTGACATACGCCGATTCTTTTTGCTATTTCCGTTTGCGTTAATCCGCTCTGCGTGATTGCTTCTATTATTCTCTTTCTTATTTGTTCGTTGCTTATCATAAAATACCTCTATTAAAATTTTACTGACAATATCAGTAAAATACTTGATTTACTGACAGAAGCAGTAAAATAGATCATAAAAATTTTTGCTTTCGACGCGTTTTTTTGTCGAATAGTACAAACAGTAAAAATCATATGCTAATTTACGAACGTTTTTATGGGAGTAAACGGCATATGATTTTTGATTTTCTAAGCGTATTATTCAGCAAAATTTTCTTCTTCACGGGGCTTATACAAAACAAGGGCACGTTCCCCAAACCGCTTTCGCCCGAAGACGAAAAAAAGTACCTCGAACTGTCGCGTGCAGGCGATAAAGAGGCAAAGGAAATTCTAATCAAGCACAATATGCGCCTCGTCGCGCACGTCGCCAAAAAGTACAGCGGCGCGGCGGAGACGGACGACCTGCTTTCCGTCGGCTCGATAGGTCTTATCAAGGCGATAAACACGTTCCGCGAGGGCAAGGGCACACAGCTTGCCACTTACACCGCGAGATGTATCGAGAACGAGATTTTAATGCTTCTACGCTCGGGCAAAAAGCACAAGAACAACGTCTCGCTAACCGACCCGATAGGCACGGATAAGGACGGAAACGAGCTTACGCTCATAGACCTTCTGAGCGAGAAAGAGGACAGCGTTTTCGCACAGGTGGAAAAGAGTATCCAGCGCGAAAAATTCGTCGCGCTTTTGAAAACCTTTTTAAACCGTCGCGAATACCTCATTTTGTCGCTCAGGTACGGCTTGGAGGACGGCGTGGCTCTGCCCCAGCGCGAGGTCGCCAAAAAGCTGGGTATTTCGCGCTCGTACATATCGCGCATTGAAAAACGCGCCATAGAAAAAGCGCGCGAGAACTTAAAAAAGGACGATTTTTTCACCGATTAAATTTGCATTTGCCCGCGCCGTTTGGTATAATAATTTTAATACGGCGTTACGGGAGTATTAAAATGCAGATTTACGAAGAATTACAGCGGCGCGGGCTCGTTGCTCAGGTCACCGACGAAGAAGAGATTAAGAACCTTATCAACGGCGGCGGCGCGCGCTTTTATATAGGTTTCGACCCTACGGCGGACAGCTTGCACGTAGGGCATTTTATGGCGCTTTGTCTTATGAAAAGGTTGCAAATGGCAGGGAACAAACCCGTCGTTCTTCTCGGCGGCGGCACGGGCTATATCGGCGACCCTACGGGCAGAACGGATATGCGTTCAATGCTCACGCCCGAAACTATAAACGCCAACTGTAAAGCCTTCAAAAGGCAGATGGAAAGGTTTATAGAGTTCGGAGAGGATAAGGCGATAATCGTCAACAACGCCGATTGGCTTCTCGACCTCAATTATATCCGTCTTTTAAGGGAAGTCGGGGCGTGCTTTACCGTCAACAATATGCTGCGCGCGGAATGCTATAAACAGCGTATGGAAAAGGGGCTTTCTTTCCTCGAATTCAACTATATGATAATGCAGGCGTATGATTTCTGGCATCTCAACGAAAAATACGGTTGCAATATGCAGTTCGGCGGCGACGATCAGTGGAGCAATATGCTTGCGGGTACCGAGCTTATCCGTAAAAAGACGGGCAAAGACGCTTACGCTATGACCATAACCCTGCTTTTGAACAGCGAGGGCAAGAAAATGGGCAAAACCGCAAAGGGCGCGGTGTGGCTTGACGAAAATAAAACTTCGCCTTACGACTTTTACCAGTATTGGCGCAACGTCGACGACGCCGACGTTATGAAATGCATTAAAATGCTGACTTTTATTCCTATGGAAGAAATCGACGAGATGGAAGGTTGGGAGGCAAGCCGCATAAACGAGAAAAAGGAAGTGCTCGCGTTGGAGCTTACCAAACTCGTCCACGGCGAAGAAAAGGCGTTAAAGGCGCAGTCGATGGCTCGCGCGGCGTTCGGAGGCGGCGGTGATTTGCCCGAAAAGAGAATCGGCGCGGATTGCAACACGGTAATTCCCGCGCTTGTCGCGGCTGGCATTTGTTCGTCCAACGGCGAGGCGCGCAGGCTCATTCAGCAGGGCGGCGTGTCTCTGAACGAAACCAAAGTAACAGACATTAACGCGCCCGTAAAGAGCGGCGACGTTATTCATAAGGGCAAAAAAGTTCATATAAAAATTATCTTAGAGTAGTGCGATGACCCAAAAATATCTGTCCGTCACGGGCGAATGCGTGACCGAAAAGGTAATAGAAAAATCGCGCTTTATCACCACTTCCCGACACGTGGAAAGCGAAGAGGAAGCACGCGCGTTTATTTCGGAAATAAACGCGCGTTTTTCCGACGCCACGCATAATTGCTACGCATATATCCCCGATATAACGGGCAACAGCCCCCGTTTTTCGGACGACGGCGAACCTCAGGGCACTGCGGGAATACCTATGCTCGAAGTGATAAAAAACAAGAAACTCGTGCAGACGGCGGTCGTCGTCACGCGCTATTTCGGCGGCGTAAAACTCGGCGCCGGCGGGCTTGTGCGCGCGTACGCGGGTTGCGTTGCGGATAACCTCGAAAGCGCGGAAAAGGCGAGCTACGAAACGTGCGTCCGCCTGAAAATTTCCGTAGGTTACACGTATGCCGACGGGGTGGTAAGATATGCCGAAGAGCGCGGCGCGGATATAATTTCCACCGACTATTCGGACGGCGTGGACTTTTCCGTCGCGGTGAGAAAGTCTGAGGAAGAATCGTTCGCGGCGGGGCTTGTAAACAGACTCAACGGCAGGGTTAAAACGGAGAGAGAGCTGGAGTATTTCTTCCCGTTCAAGGTATAAGCTATGTCGGAAATTACTTTAATCGAACCGCAGAAAAAGGATAAACTGCGTTGTAACGTATACGTTGACGGCAGGTTTTATTGCGGAATAAAGCTCGAAGTCGCCGTAAAATACCGCCTTAAAGCGGGAATGCGCATAGAAAAGAGCAAGCTCGACGAAATTCAGCTCGAAACGGAAAAAAGTCAGGCTCTGGACAAGGCTATGGGCTTTCTGTCCGCGTCCATGAAAACCAAAAAACAGGTCGGCGAATACCTCGCCAAAAAGGGGTACACCCAAGCCGTAGTCGATTACGTCTTTGAAAAACTCGAATATTACAACCTCGTCGACGACGCGGCTTATTGCCGCGCCTATTTAAACGGTGTTTCGGGCAAGGGCAAGCGCGCGCTCGAAGCCGACCTTTTAAAGCGCGGCGCGGAAAAATCGGCGGTTTCGGCGGCTTTGGAGGAGTTCGAAGAGAACGGGGACGAGGCTTCGAATATACTCAAAAAATATCTGCGCGGCAAGCCCGACGACAAGCAGACCCTGTATAAAGGTTTCAAATACCTTCTGTCAAAGGGCTATTCGTACGATACGGCGAAATCCGCGCTTGAAAGTTTAGGCGGCGGCGATGAAGATTATTGAGCTTGAAGAAGTCGATTCCACCAACGAATTTTTAAAGCGCGGCGGCTTTTGCGAAGATACCGTCGTCACCGCAAAAAGGCAGACGGCGGGGCGTGGGACCAAAGGCAGGAGTTTCGTTTCCGAAGAGGGCGGGCTATATCTGTCCACCCTGCGCTTTTACGAAAACTTTCCCGCTTCGGACGCTTTCCGCATTATGGTGAATTGCAGCGTAGCCGTGTGTCGTACGCTTGAAAAATTCGGCGTGCCCGCCGTTATCAAATGGGCGAACGACGTGCTCGTCGGCGGCAGAAAAATTTGCGGAACGTTGATTGAAAACACATTTTCAAACGGGTATATTACGCGGTCAATCGTAGGAACGGGCGTAAACGTCAACAACGAAATTCCGCCCGACTTAAAGAATATCGCCGTATCTATGCGCGAATTTTCGGGCAAAACTTTCAGCGTTGAAAGCGTGCGCGAAGAACTCGTTGAAAATATGCAAAAAACTTATTCGATAGCCGACTACACGGCTTATATCGATTGGTTCGGGCGCGAAGTAACCCTTAAAACCGACGACGGAGAAAGGCGCGTAACCGCGCTCGGCGTGACGGAAGAAGGTCGGCTTTTGGTGGATTGGCACGGAAATATGCTTGAAATAAGCAGTGCGGAGGTTTCTTTACGGCTGTGACGGATTTTATTTTGACTACGGCGCAGATGCGGCGCGCCGATGCATATACTATAAATGAAAAAGGCGTGACTTCGGAAACGCTTATGACCCGCGCGGGCGTTGCTTTAGCGCGTGAGGCGGCGAAAGCTGCCGGCGTACTCGGCGTGAAAAATATTACGGTGGTTTGCGGCACGGGCAACAACGGCGGGGACGGTTTCGTCTGCGCGCGGGTGCTTGAAAAGCTCGGTTTCGAAGTTGAAATTTACGCGCTTCCGGGCGAGCTTTCCGCCGATTGCGCCCGCGAGAAAAACCGCTACAAAGGGCGTTATTCGCAGGATATACGCGGGGCAATCGTAGTAGAATGCATTTTCGGTACGGGTCTTACACGGAAAGTTACGGGCGACGCCGCCGCGGTTATATATAAAATAAACGCTTCGGGCGCGTTCGTAATTTCAGCGGATATTCCAAGCGGACTAAACGGCGACAACGGTCTTATAGAGGGCGTAGCCGTCAGAGCCGACGTTACGGTAGCCGTAGCCGAACTCAAATTCGGGTGCTTTTTAAACGACGGGCTGGACCTCTGCGGGAAGATCGTCAAAGCCGATATCGGCATTGCGCTGCCCGAAGATAATTACGCCAAAACCAACGCGCTGGGTTTCGACGGATATTTCCCAGCCCGCAAGCGCAATTCGCATAAGGGTACTTACGGTACGGCTGCGCTCGTCGTCGGTTCGGAAAAGTATCTCGGCGCGGCGGCTCTTGCGGTCGGCGCGGCGTTAAAGTCGGGTTGCGGGTTCGTGAAATTGGCTTCCGACGGCGAAGTAAAACGCGTGCTTGCGGCAAAATTTCCGCAAGTTATTTACGAGAGCGAGCCCGATCTGAGCGCGGAAAGCGTTGCGTTCGGTTCGGGATTGGGTTGCAACCGGTCCACTTACGAAAAACTGCGCTTTATTCTTGAAAATTACGGCGGTAAGCTCGTTGTCGACGCCGACGGGCTGAACGCCGCGGCGAAGTACGGCAAACAGATTTTTAAAAATAAAAAATGTCAGACGGTAATTACGCCGCACGTCAAGGAATTTTCGCGGCTTACGGGTGCAAGTGTTGAAGAAATTAACGGCGACCCCGTGCGTTTTGCCCGCGCATTTGCCGACGAATACGGCGTTACCGTGCTTTTGAAGTCGGCCTCGAGCGTTATCTGCGGTGCGGGTGGTACTTTTTTGAACGTCCGCGGCACCACCGCGCTGGCAAAGGGCGGCAGCGGCGATATGCTCGCGGGGTATCTGTGCGGAACGCTCGCGCGCGGACTTGGCGCGTACGAGGGCGCGGTTTGCGCGGCGCAAACGCTCGGGCTTGCGGCGGAGATTGCTTCGGACGAGAAAACCGACTACTGCGCGACCGCCGCGGATATAATGAAAAATCTGCATTTTTCGGTAAAAAAATTTATAAAAATCACTTGACAGCCGCTTTTTTATCTGTTAAACTCAAATCGTTGGAAGGGAGTAGTTATAAGAATTAAGGCAACATACCCCGATTATAATCGTGCCTTAATCCCTTATAAAGAGGAACGAGACTTTCGACTTAAAAGGTAATCTTTTAAGTCGGAAGTTTTTTTAATTTCAAAGGGTTAAATTACCTTTAAACCGCCTAAAATATCAAAGAGAGGTATTTATGAAAATAGCATTGGAAATTTTTCTGCTTTTAATCGGCTTCGTTCTGCTCGTCAAAGGCGCGGACTTTTTCGTCGACGGCGCGTCGGGCATAGCCAAAAAACTTAAAGTTTCCACTTTCATTATCGGCGTAACCGTCGTTGCGTTCGGCACCAGCGCGCCCGAACTCGCCGTCACTATAACCGACGCTCTCGCAGGTTCGGGTCAGCTTATCGTCGGCAATATCCTCGGCAGTAACGTCATAAATATATTTCTGATTTTAGGTTTGTCGGCGGTTATAAAAAACCTGCCCGTCGAGAAAACCACGCGGTTTATCGATTTGCCTTTTCTCATCGTCACGGGCGCAATCTTCGTGCTTTTGGGCGCGTTAGGCAACTGTTTCGCCTGGTGGGAAGGGCTTATCCTTATCGTGCTGTATTTTGCGTTTATGGCTTACAATATCCTGCTCGCAAAAAAACAGTCAAAAATTTCCCTTGAACAAGCCGCGGCAACCGCCGTTGCGTTTGACGGCGACAACTCCGTAGAAGCCTCTCAGTCAGCGGGTTTTTGGCAGAAAGTCAAGGACAAATACGAGTTTTTGCAGACCAAAGTCTGGTTTCTGATAATAATAACCGTCGCGGGACTCGGAATGGTCGTTGGCGGCGCGCAGCTCGTCGTCAATTCCGCGCAGTTTATCGCTAAGGACGTTTTTCACATTCCTGCCGAAATAGTTGCGCTCACCGTGGTTGCATTCGGCACTTCATTGCCGGAGCTTGTGACTTCCGTTTCGGCGGCTAAGAAGGGCGACGTAGGCATCGCAACGGGCAACGTTATCGGCAGTAATATCGCCAACGTGCTTTTGATAGGCGGCGTGGGCGCGCTGTGCACGGGCGCAAACGGTCTGCCGTTTACCGCCGAAGGGCTTGTAAGCGGTCTGGTTGCCCTCGGCGCGTCGGTAATCGTTTTCGCGTCCTGCTGGGGCAAAACAAAGTCCGTTTCGCGCATTGCGGGCGTGATTTTACTGCTGTGCCTCGCCGCGTATTACGCGTTCGTTTTCTTAAATCTCTACGTTTTCAAATTATACTGAAAACGGCGGTATAATTCGCCGCGCACTGTCAATAATAACGGTAGGCAGTACATATAATGAAGTATACCCTGCCGAAGAGAGGATATTATGACGATTAAGCGCGGAGAACTCTATTACGCAGATTTATCGCCCGTCGTAGGCAGTGAGCAGGGAGGAATAAGACCCGTGCTCGTGGTTCAGAACGACGTCGGCAACAAATATTCGCCGACGGTAATCGCCGCCGCGGTCACGAGCAAAATCAACAAAGCAAAACTTCCTACGCATATAGAACTTCCATCGTCGTACGGACTCGTCAAAGATTCGGTAATTTTATTGGAACAAATCCG
Organism: uncultured Christensenella sp.; assembly: GCA_949878495.1. Lineage (GTDB taxonomy): Bacteria > Bacillota > Clostridia > Christensenellales > Borkfalkiaceae > Coproplasma. The sequence continues at coordinate 2,265 of CATLAR010000022.1, read as the reverse complement.
CACGCTTGACAAAAGGCGTTTGAAAGAGCGGATCGGCGAACTCAACGACGACACTATGTCTAAAGTCGATAGGGCGATACTCATAAGTTTGGGGTTTGCAAAATAAACCGTTCAGCCGTCCGCGGTAAATTCTTCGGACGGCTTTTAATTTGCACGTTATTTTCACACTAACCTGATTGACAAACGCCCCGTTTTTAAGGTATCATTAATATATATGGATTTCAAAAAATTAAAGCCGCAGTTCGGCGTGCTCACCGTCATTCTTCTGGTGACTATCGCCGTGCTTATCGCCGCAGACCTCGTTACCAAATACCTCGAAGAGCAGTACGTGTGGCACGCGACTATTATTCCCAACTTCATAGAAATCAAAAGCGGTATCCATAACCCCGGTTGCGCGTTCAGCTTTCTTGACGATAATCCTCAGATAGGTCAGCCGCTGCTTATAACCGTGACTTTTATTCTGCTCGCGGTAATGATTTTCGGCTTTATTTTTATGCCTAACCGCTTCGTGGCGCTCAAAGTCGCCGTATCGCTCATAATAGCGGGCGCGATAGGTAACCTCGTCGACAGATTGTCGTTCTGGTACGTTCGCGATTGGTTCGGGCTGAATATGTTCGGCACGCTCGCCTATTGCAATTTTGCCGACTTCTGGATAGTAATCGGCGCGGTGCTCGCCGTCCTCGATTTAATGTTTTTGAACGAGTGGGCTGTTTTTCCGCTCACCAAAGCCGCGAAAGCCGCGCAGGCGGCGCGTAAAGAGGAAGAAAAGCGTCAGGAAACCGTTGCAGCGAAAGAAAACAACGTTATCCCGTCCGCCGCGGAAGAACCCGAAAATACCGTACAGACGGAAAACGACGATGAAAAATCTTGAATTTACGGCGCGCGGCGGTTACGCCCGCGCCGACGTTTTTTTAAGCGAAAATTTAGAGGGCTACACCCGTTCGGCGATCAAAAAACTGTTTGAAAAACAGCTTGTAACCGTCAATTCCCGCGGCGCAAAGGCTTCCCGGCCGATAAACGAAGGCGATACGGTAAGCGTAAGCCTGCCCGACGCGGTGGAGTATTCCGCAAAGCCCGAAGATATCCCCATAGATATCGTCTACGAGGACGACGACGTAGCCGTAGTCAACAAGCCTCAGGGAATGACCGTACATATGGGCAACGGCAACGTAGACGGCACCCTCGTCAACGCGCTTTTGTCCCGTCTCGACAAGCTCAGCGGCATTAACGGCGTCATCCGTCCGGGCATCGTGCATAGAATAGACAAGGACACTTCGGGGCTTCTCGTCGTCGCCAAGAACGACGCGGCGCACCTCAGTCTGTCCCGACAGATAGAAGAAAAGAGCTGTAAACGCACCTATCTTGCTCTTTTGGACGGCATTTTAAAGCCCGACGGCGGCACGGTCACGACTTATATCGGGCGAGACCCGTCTGACAGAATTAAAAGGGCGGTGGTCGAGCCGGACAAGGGCAAGCTTGCCGTGACGGACTATACCGTGCTTACGCGGTACAAAGAGGGGTTCACGCTCTGCCGCTTCGATTTACGGACGGGTAGAACTCACCAGATACGCGTTCACGCCAAATATTTGGGGCGACCCGTCGTCGGAGACCCCGTTTACGGCGTTAAAAAACAGAAATTCAAGCTCGACGGTCAGCTTTTGCACGCGTGGCGGTTGCGTTTTACGCATCCGCGCACGGGCGAGGAAATGTGTTTCGAAGCGCCGCTTCCCGACTATTTCGAGAAAATACTCAAAAAACTCACCCCGTGCCCGCTTTGAAATTGTTGCAAAACGCTGGACTGATTGATATAATAAATTACGAAAATATATAAAGAGGTGAAATTATGGCAAGAAAAAAGAAAACCACGACTACGACGACACGCACTACGTCCGACGGCGACGTAATCAAATTCTGCGCTTATTGGGGCTTGGTAATAGCCGCCGTTGCCGCACTTATAACTTTCGTGCTTTCCATTTGCGCGGTATGCGGTCTCGAAGCTGCTTGGCTTGGCAGAGTGAAAAACGTTTGCAGCACCGTTTCGCAGATTGCGTTGCTCGTTGCAGTCATTCTTCCCGCTTATAAATATATGCGCGGTAAGAAAACCGTTTACAGAGCGTTTTTCTGGGTTGCGGTAATTCTTCTCGTCCTCGGGCTTGTAGGAATTAACCTTGCGATTTAATAATTAATTATGAATCCTTTAATAGCAATCGTCGGCAGACCCAACGTCGGAAAAAGCACTTTTTTCAATAAGGTCGTCGGCAAAAA
>CATLAR010000021.1 GCA_949878495.1 uncultured Christensenella sp. | reverse complement strand
TTCCGACTGAATGAGTTTTGCGGTAAAGCTCTTTTTATACTTGATTATTATGTAGCGGACGTGCCCGTCGATTTTAGCCACCGATCTGACGGGTTGGTCGGTTTCGGCTTCGTCGTCGGCAAAACTTTCTTTGCTCTCCCCGTCCGTTTCTTCCTCTTCTTCCGCTTCCTCTTCCTCGGCAACTTCCGTGATTACGGGTTGAGCCGCGACCTCGGGAACGGCGGATTCTTCGACTTTTTCTTCGACGAGTTCAGTTTCGGCGGGCGCTTCCGTCGGTTCGGGCGCAGGCTCGTCCACTTTCGTTTCGACAGGCTGAACTACCGTCTGAGCTTTGCCATTTGATCTTTTTCTGTTTATTACAAGAGCTACGACCGCCGCCGCAAGCCCGAGTCCGCAGAGTCCGCACGCAGCTATCACATAGACGATATTAAGCGATTCCAGTATAAGATTACACATTTCTGCCACCTCTGTAAAATTTTAAGTAATTTTATTATATAACTTCCCGCGGGAAATTTCAAGCGTTCGCGCGACTTTTGGCAATTTGAAATTTTTGCGTTCAAAAAGGGCGGTTTACACCGCCCTTTGAGGTAATTTATCAAATTACGAAATTTTTTCAAGAAGTTTGAGGTCAATGCCCTTGTCGCCGATTTTGATTATCTCGACTTTGACAACGTCGCCGATTTTTACGACGTCTTCGACTTTCTCAACGCGCTCTTTCGAGAGCTTGGAAATGTGAATCATACCGTCCTTGCCGGGAGCAAACTCTACGAACGCGCCGAAGTTGAGAATGCGCACGACCGTTCCGACGAACATATCGCCGACCTCGGGGTCGTGAGCAATGTTCAGAATTATCGATTTTGCTTTCAAAGCGTTCTCTACGGGTCCTACGCAGGCAACGTAACCGCGACCGCTGTCGTCGTCGTTGAACTCGATTTCTGTGCCCGTTTCTTCCATAATCTTCTTGATTACGCAGCCCTGTTTACCGATAACGTCGCCGATTTTGTCGGGATCGATTTCAAAGCTGACGATCTTGGGCGCGTAAACGGAGAGCTCGGGAGCAACCGACGGCACGCATTCGAGCATTTTAGAAAGAATGTGCTGTCTGCCTTCGTTCGCCTGATTGATGGCGGTGTGCATTATCTCTTCCGAAATGCCTTTGATTTTTATATCCATCTGAATTGCGGTGATACCCTTGGTAGTTCCCGCGACCTTGAAGTCCATATCGCCGAGGAAGTCCTCGAGTCCCTGAATATCTGTCAGGACTTTGAACTCGCCCGTTTCCTGATTTTTGATAAGCCCCATGGCTACGCCCGCTACGGGAGCTTTAATGGGCACGCCGGCGTTCATAAGCGCCATAGTAGAGCCGCAGACCGAAGCCATTGACGACGAGCCGTTAGACGAAGTTATGTCGTTTACGACTCTTATTGCGTAGGGGAACTCGTTCTCGTCGGGAAGCACGGGGATGAGCGCGCGTTCAGCGAGCGCGCCGTGTCCGATTTCGCGTCTGCCGGGGGAACGGAGAGCCTTTGCTTCGCCCGTGCAGTAGCCGGGGAAGTTATACTGATGCATATATCTTTTCGAGGTTTCCTCGTCAAGCCCCTCGAGTCTCTGAGCTTCGCCGAGCATTCCAAGCGTGCAGGTCGTAAGAGTCTGGGTTTGTCCTCTGGTGAAGATTGCCGAGCCGTGTACGCGGGGCAGAACGCCCTTTTCGCACCAGATGGGGCGCACGTCTTTAAGACCTCTGCCGTCGGGGCGTATACCCTTGTCGAATATCTTTGCGCGGACTTTCTCTTTGGTCAGATAGTAGAGACTGTCCTTGATTTCGCGCTTGTTTTCGGGATAGATTTCGGCAAAGTGCGCCAGAATTTCGCTTTCCGCTTCGTTCTGTCTGCGCTCGCGCTCCTGTCTGTCGAACGTGTCGATAGCCCAATCGATTTTTTCCGACGCGTAAGCGCGGACTTCTTTATCGAGTTCTTCGGGAACGTGGTAAAGCTCGATTTCGAGCTTGGGTTTGCCGACTGCGGGAACGATTTCTTTTTCGATAAACGCGCAAATCTTCTTGATTTCCTCGTGACCGAACATAATCGCACCGACCATTTCTTCGTTAGTTACTTCGTCCGCGCCCGCTTCGATCATTAAAATCGCGTCCTTGGTACCGGCGAGATTGAGGTGAATCGCGCTCTTGCCGCGCTGCGTAAGGTCGGGGTTGATGACGTATTTGCCGTCGACCAAACCGACTACGACGGAGCCCGTGGGCCCTGCCCAGGGGATGTCCGAGATAGCAAGCGCGATAGACGAGCCTATCATAGCGAGGGGTTCGGGCGAAACGTCGGGTTCAACCGAAAGCGCCTGAGCCGTTACTACGACGTCGTTGAAAAGCCCCTTGGGGAAAAGCGGACGAAGGGGTCTGTCGATAAGGCGAGCCGTTAAAATGGCTTTATCGCTTGCCCTGCCCTCGCGCTTTTTAAAGCCGCCGGGGATTTTACCGATAGAGTACATCTTCTCTTCATAGTCCACCTGCAAGGGGAAGAAATCCATTCCGTCGCGGGGGGAAGCCGACATACATACCGAGACCATTACGACCGTTTCTCCGCACCTTACCACACACGAGCCGTTGGTCTGCTCCGCATACTTGCCCGTTTCGACGGTTACTTTCCTGCCGCCGATTTCGAGCGTAAATTCTTTGTAGTTCATTGTATCCTGTTCTCCTTTTCCGTTCTTGTGTCCGCGGCTCCCGCCGTGAACTAATGAAAAAAGGCGTGACTAAAAACACGCCTTGTTTCTTACTTTCTTAAACCTAACGCTGCGACTATGGCACGGTATCTTTCGATGTCCTTGCTCTTCAGATAGTCCAAAAGCCCTCTGCGGCGGCCGACCATCTTCAAAAGTCCGCGGCGCGAGTGGTTATCGTGAATATGCTCTTTAAGGTGCTCGTTGAGGTGGTTGATTCTCTCCGTGAGCAATGCGATCTGCACTTCGGGCGAACCCGTGTCGCCTTCCTTAGTAGCGTATTTTGCGATAATTTCCTGCTTTTCCATTTCCGTTTATCCTCCTATGGAATATTTGCGTGCAACGAAGTCCGCCGTTGAGTGTTCGCGCGGCTTCGTAACCGTACTTTGATATTTTAGCACACGCATTATAAAAATGCAAACGATTTGACGGGGGTATTTTTATTTATTTGCGGCGCTTTAAAACAGCTTAATCTTCAAACAGCTTAAGTCTGTCGGATATTATTTTATCGATTTTCCGAATATACGTAGGAACATCCTTGGGCGCGGCGCAGCGCTCTATGCGCTCTTCGTCGCCGAAATAGCGCTTGGTTATGGCATTTGCGCCTACGGCGATATTGTCGCCCGTTTCTTCCATAACGTCGATGTTGTACACGCACGCCTTGCCGGGTTTAGCCCAGCCGACGTTTTCGAACCCGCCCGCCTGATATTTCTGGCGGTACAGATAATAAGGCTCGTAACCGGCCGCAGTAAGTTTTTCGCGGGAAAGCGCAATCATTTCGGCAATGCCTTCCACGTTGAGTTTTTTGACGTTTTCTTTGAGCTTTGCGCCGGCTTTAAGGGACAGCGTGTGCACGGTTATGTTCGCGGGGTCGAGTTCAATCGTCCGTTCAAGCGAATATCTGAAATCGTCCGCGCTCTCGTCGGCAAGCCCCGCGATAAGGTCTACGTTTATATCGAAGCCGAATTTCTTCGCGCTCTCGTACGCGGCTACCGTCTGCGCCGCGGTGTGCTTTCTGCCGATTTTCTCGAGCGTGGAATCGTTGAAAGACTGCGGATTCACGCAAATGCGGTTTACGCCGTATTCCTTAGCGAGCGCAAGTTTTTCCGAGGTAAAAACGTCGGGTCTGCCCGCCTCTACGGTGTACTCGCACTTTCCGTCGAACACACCGTTAATTGCGGCATATATGGGGGTCAAATGTACGTTATCCAGCACGAAAGGTGTGCCGCCGCCGACGTAAATACTGCGTAGATTTTTTAAAAGCGGCTTAACGTTTTCAATCTCTTTCACAAGACATTTTACGTAATCTTCGACGAAGGCGCGCGTCTTTTCTATGGGCGCGGTTATGAAAGAACAATACTCGCATTTGGTCGGACAAAAGGGCAGACTGACGTAAAAATCGCAGCCGCCTTTACCGTAAATCCCCTTTTGCACTTCGAGTATTTTTTTGACGAGCGCGGTATTTTCGGGCGCTACGCACATTTTTTCAAATAGCTTTTCAAAATCTCCGCCGCCCGCGATTTCGGTATACGCGAGTTTCGTGGGGCGTATGCCGGTGAGCGCGCCCCAATGCAAATCGCCCTTGAAACGGGACAGCGTTTTATATAGCGCGAGCTTTACGGAACGCTTTGCAAGACGCTTGAATTCAAGGTCGTTTTCCGCCTTATACTCCTCCTCGAAGTCGTAAAATCCGCCCATATATCCGACCGAATTGAAAAATTTGCCGCCCGAACACGAAAAATAATGCTCGATATCCTCTTCCTCGCATTCAAACGCGCGGACGACGAGCATCATTTCCTCGTACAAAGCGGACGAATTGGTTTTTAACATTGCCCCCACCTCACGAACGGGTTATTCTTTCTTTCGTAATCAAGCGTAGTATCCTCGCCGTGACCGCAGTAAACCGTATAATCGCCGTCAAGCGCATACAACCTTTTAACGCTTTTTACAAGCTCGGAAAAATTTCCCGTGTAAAGGTCGCATCTTCCTATACCGCTATTAAACAGCGTATCGCCCGTAAATATCGCGTTACCCAGTACGAAACACGAACTGCCCGCCGAATGCCCCGCTGTAAGCATTACCTTAAACGAAAGCCCGCAGAGCGCGAGTTCGTCGCCGTCTTTAAAAGTGTGCGTAACCTCGAACCTCGGCACGGTAACGCCGCCGAACAAACCGAGATATTCGGGACTGAAAATCAACTCTTTTTCGCGTTCGTTGCAGTATATATCCGCACCAACCGACTGCAAAACCGCGCAGCCGCCCACGTGGTCGAAGTGACCGTGCGTGAGCAAAACGGCTCTGCATTCAAGCGCCGAACGCGATAAAGACGACAAAACGAACGGCGAACACGGGTCTATGACTACGGCGTTCACACCGTCCTCCGTTACGGCGTAAGTATTGCTCGCGTTGCCGCGCGAAGTCATTTTTATTATTTTCATAGAATTAATTGAAGGTCCTGAAAACGTCGATAACGCGCTTATCGCGCTTTAAGCGGTTGATTAAAAGGTCGATGTCCGAGCGGCGGTTGAGCTTGACGCGCACCTCTACTTCCGCAAACTTTTCCTTGTTTATTCTGCCGTTTATCTGCGTTACGGAAAGGCGCATTACGGCGATTTCCGCAAGCACGAACGCGGTAAGCCCGTCGTAGTCGTCGGCAATGACCTTAATGCCCGCAAGGAAATCGGTGTCTATATCCCCCGTCCACTGCGCGGGTTGCAGACGGTTGGGGTCGAGGTCGGAAAGGTTGGTGCAGTCTGTTCTGTGCACGATAACGCCCCTGCCGTGCGACACAAAGCCGACTATAGCGTCACCGGGTACGGGGTTGCAGCAATGCGCGAACCTCACGAGCAGACCGCTCATTCCCTTGACCGTAACGCTACCCGCGGGCGTGTGTTTGAGCTTGCCCGAATCGACGACCTCAATGGGCTTGGGAACGTCCTTTTTATAGTAGTCTATAAGTTTGTAAATTACCTGATTTACGCCGACCGCGCCGTAACCGACGGACGCCATCATCTCGTTCACGGAACTGAAAACGAGCTTGTTGGACAGCTTTTTGAAGGAAGTTTCGGTGAGCAGATCGTTCAGGTTGTAGCCCTTGCGCTTTGCCTCGGCTTCGAGCATTGCCCTGCCCGTTTTTATATTCTCTTCCTTCATTTCACGCTTGAAAAACTGGCGTATTTTCGCGCGCGCGGAACCCGATTTTACGAATTTGAGCCAATCCCAGGAAGGACCGCGGCTGTTGGACTGCGTGAGTATTTCCACCACGTCGCCCGTGGTGAGCTTGGAGTTAAGCGCAACGATTTTGCCGTTTACTCTCGCGCCTACGCATTTGTTGCCGACTTCAGAGTGAATGGAATACGCGAAATCGACGGGCGTGGCTTCGAGCGGCAGAGAAATGACCTTGCCGTGCGGTGTGAATACGAGCAGTTCGTTGTCGTAAAGGTCGTTTTTAAGGCTGTCTACGAATTCTTTCGATTCGTTGAGCGAGCCCTGCCAATCCATAACGTCGCGTATCCAGCTAAGACGAGCGTCGAAATTGTTTTCGCCCGCCTTGTTTTCCTTGTACTTCCAATGTGCCGCGATACCGTATTCGGCCATTTTATGCATTTCGTAAGTTCTTATCTGTATCTCGAAAAACTGTCCGAAATTGGTTACTACCGTGGTATGCAACGACTGGTACATATTGCGCTTGGGCGTGGCGATATAGTCCTTAATCCGTCCGGGCACGGGCTTCCACTGCTTGTGGATTTTGCCGAGAATTTCATAGCATTCTTCGGTCGTGTTGACTATAACGCGCACGGCGGTGAGGTCGTAAATCTGGTCGAGCGTTTTGCCCTGATTTTTCATTTTGCGGTAAATGGAATAGAAGTGTTTGGGTCTGCCGATGACTTCGCCCTCTATACCGCTTTCGTCGATTATTTTTTTGGTCTGTTCGACGACGAACTCGACGAACGATTTGCGCTCTTTAAGCTCCTGATGGATATTGGTGACGAGGAACTCGTACGCCTCGGGGTCGAGATATTTGAGGCACAAATCTTCCAGCTCGCATTTAATCTGCGAAATGCCGAGCCTGCCCGCAAGCGGCGTGAAAATTTCCAGCGTCTCTTTTGCGATACGCTGTTGGCGTTCCTCCGAAAGAAAGTTGAGCGAACGCATATTGTGCAATCTGTCGGCAAGTTTGATGATTATTACGCGCACGTCGTTAGCCATAGCGACGAAAATTTTCCTGAAATTTTCGGCGTCCTCTTCCTCGTGCGTGCGGAAATGAATTTTATCGAGCTTGGTTACGCCGTCGACGAGCGTCATTATTTCCCTGCCGAATTTGCGGCAGATATCGTCCTCGGTAGCGGGCGTATCCTCGACCACGTCGTGCAAAAACGCCGCCGCAACCGACGGCATATCCATACCGAGGTCGACGAGAATTTCGGCGACTGCGCACGGGTGTGAAAAGTACGCCTCGCCCGAGGCGCGCTTTTGTCCGCTGTGCATTTCTTCGGCGTAATCGTACGCGCCGCGAAGAAGCATTGCATCCTCGGGCGTATAATTGCTTTTGATTTTTGCAAGAACGTCCATTTTAGTTACTCTGTGACGACCGCGCTTACGGTCGGATATAATTCGGAATTGTCAAGTTTGCTCTTTACGCCGCGGTTCACACAGAGCCTGCCGCCGTCGAAGGAAATCAGCCCGAGCTGTTCGAACACTTTGAGCGCGAACATAGTCTGAATTTTGTCGTCAAACGCGTTTCTCTTGACGACTTCTTCGGCAGTTGCACCCTCAAAATCATAGGCGTTGGCGGAAATATGAGCGAACACCGCCAGCATTTCCTCCCTTTTACAGGAAAGCTTTTTGAGATATTGCGGCGGTTGTGCGCCCTCGCATAGCTCTGCGTTGCGCCCCGAAAGCGACGGCAACCGCAAGCACGCGGCAGGATTGTCGAGATATATAACCCTGTTAAAGCCGCTTAAATCGGCTTCGGGCGAGGGTGAAAGCAATATTACGGCGTTACCGCTTTTCGACGAGGGCACGAACGCGTCAACGCGCATTTTTGCCGCGTTTCTTAAATTTTTAAGCGTTTCCGCACTCCACGCGACGAACAGATTACCCGCGCCGCCCTCGGACATAAGCCGCTCCGTTTCCTCTACGCTTACAGACGTTACTTTGCCCGCAGTCAGAGGCAAAGATAGCGCTTCGAGAGCGTTAAACGCGATATCTTCCGCGGCGTTTTCAAAACCGCCGACATAAACTATATCGCGGACGAGTCCTTTCACATACTCCTTGCCACGGAAAGACGAAATATTATACTCGAAAATACAGCGTTTGGGGATATTGCTTTCGACGAGTTTTTTATATTTGTAGCCGCCGAAATACATAAGCTCGATTTTATCGCTTTTGAAAGCGAGGTGCGCGTTTTTGACGGTGCGCGTTTCGAGCGCGGTTTCATCCACCTCGAACATAGGGCGACGGTTGCCTACGCCGTATGGTTCGAGAAGTTCCAATTCCTTTGCAAGGCGGGCGGAATAATCGCCGTTTAACTTGCCGTTTATATACAGCGTTGGCTGGAAGTCGTCCTCGGTATAACGCTCGGAAGCGTATTCGTTGAGCGCGCGTTCCAGAGCTGCGAAGTTTTCCTCGCGCACGCTTACGCCTGCCGCCTGCGAATGCCCGCCGAATTCTTCGACGAACTCCGAACATGCTTTAAGCGCCTCGAAAACGTTGACGTTTTCCACCGAACGCGCCGAACCTTTGAGAATACCGTCGCGGTTTACGAAAAGAATCGCCGGACGGGAAAACTCTTCCGCAATGCGCGCCGCGACTATGCCGACGAAACCCGAGTTCCAGCTTTCGTTTGCCAAAAGTATGATTTTGCCGAAATCGCCGTGCTCGCGTATCATTTCCTTTGCGCTTGCGTACAGTTCGTCGCAACGCTTCTGGCGTTCGAGGTTGTACGCGGTGAGCTTTGCCGAAAGGTCGAAAACGCGGTTATCGTCCTCTTCGTTAAAAAGTTCCAAAGCGGCGTGCGCATCGCCCATTCTGCCCGCGGCGTTGACCTTGGGCGCAACGGTAAACGCTATGGTCTGCGAAGTCACGGCGTCCTGCTTATTAAGAAAATGCAAATAGCCTTTCGCTGGCTTGGAATTTATGAGTTTCAGCCCCTCGCTGACTATGTCGCGGTTTTCGCCCGTAAGCGGTACGCTGTCCGCAACGGTGGCGATAGCGGCGTAATCGAGATATTTATACGCGGCTTCGCCGTTAAGCGCGCAACCGACTTTGAAAGCCACGCCCGCGCCGCAAAGATTGTCGTAAATATAGTCGTCCTTGAACTTTGGATTAATGCAAATGCATTCGGGGATAATTTCCGGCAGTTCGTGATGGTCGGTTACGATAACTTCAGCGCCGAGTTCTTTGATATATTCTACCTCTTCGGCGCAGGATATACCGCAGTCTACGGTTATAAAGAGCTGTGGGAAATACTCGTCGAAAATCTCGTCTATGATAGCCGCATTAAGCCCGTAACCGTTCTTGCGCTCGGGCACGACTACCACGGGCTCGATACCGAAATCGCACAGTGATTTGCGCATTATGGTCGCGGCGCATACGCCGTCTGCATCGTAGTCGCCGTAAACGACGACGCCCCATTCCTCTTCGCGGGCGCGTGTGATAAGCTCCACGGCTTCACGCATACCGCTCATAGCAAACGGAGAAACGAAATGCTCTTTCGACGGGTGCATAAACGCGTAAACCGCGTTTTTGTCACGCAGTCCCCTGCCGTACAGAATGCGTGCCGTTTCCTCGCAAAGTCCGCATTCGCGGGCAAGATTGCGGACGGCATTTAATTGTTCTTCCGAAAACTCGAACTCGGATAATATTCTTTTCATATTCTCTTACCCGCTAACATAAAAAGGCGGGTTGCCCCGCCTTTTTAATTGTAATTTTATTTGCTTTTTTTGTCGGTATCCGATTTCATTTTGTCGCCCAAAGCCTTGAAACCCGAATATATTGCGGGGGCAAACAGCGCGGTGCCGTATGCGCAGACCGCAAACGCGACGAGCGCGCAAGCAACGGGCGCAAGTATCGCAAGGGGCGAAAGCGAGCTTATCGAAAGCAGAACGAAAAGCACTACCGATAATGCGGCAAGGCATGCGGGCATTATCAGGTTGAGCTTTAAGCTCTCGTTCGCGGCTTTGTCGGCAAACTCGCGCGCGGCGAGCTTTTTGACGGATTCGTCTTTAAGGCTCTTGCGCATTCTGTCAAACAGGAAGCACGTTCCGACGACGGTCGCAAGCACGGTTATTACCGCGTAAACTGCTATAGACGACGCCGTAGGCACTCTTAAAAGCGCCGTAAGCGACAGGAAAAGCGCGAGATTGTGAACGTCTGCTACGAGCGCGCCGAGCGCCATAGTCAGTTTGTAGCGAACTACGAAATAAAGGAAATGGAATACGATTATGGTTGCGATCGTAATCGAAGCTCTCGTGAGAGCAACGCCGCCGCCGAGCAACGCCTCTGAAGTGTGTCTGGAAGCGTAGCTGAACTGCATACCGCCCGCGTCGACGACTTCGTTTTTAATTTCCGCGTTGATTGCATCTACCGCCGCGGCGAGCTTTTCGTCGCTCGTGCCGTAGAGGAATTTATACTCGATAAAACCGCCGGTATTGGTATCGCCAGCGCCTACTACGTGGTCGGAAATGCCCTGGTTTTTAAACGCCTGAGCGCAGATGTCGCTTATAAGCTCGACGGGCTTTTTGCCGCTGCCGCTGAAGTCAATGTCCTCGTAATTAACGGTTACGCTTTTATAGCTTTCGTAGTCGCCCGAGTAGTTGTAGAAACCGTTGGATACGAAGTGACAAACGGTGCCCACCGCCATTCCGAGCGCGATTATCACGCACGAAATTATGATGAAGAGGTGCATTTTTGCGGAAATTTTCAAATTGGTTACACCCATTGAATTAGTCTTCATCGCTGACCTCCCTTACGAAACCGCAAAACGCGAATTTGTCTTTCACGGGCGAGGACGTTACGTACCAGATAAACCTCGTGAACCAATAGAGAACGTATGAAGCGAGCGTTGCGATAAAGATTATGAAGCCGCAAGCCGCAAGCTCGCCCACGCATATGAGAGCGACCATTATCGAAGCGATAAGCAAAACTATATGCAAATCGAGGATAGTCGTCAAGGTCTTTCTGTAACCCGACTTTATAGAAGCGGTAAGCGTTCTGCCGCTCTGCGTTTCGCCGCGGATAGCTTCGAAAACACGGAAGTTGGAGAACGTAATCAGCGCAAGACCGAGCGCAATCATAAATGCGCCGCCGACCGTGAGCGTAATTTCAAGGAGCATCAGACTGAGTATGATTACCAGCCCGTAAACCGCGCACGTAAGCGTGTGCACGAGACCGAGTTTTTTGTATCTTACAATCGAAACGACTATCGCCGCGATAAACGCAAGCAACAGAGCCGCAAGCACGTAAATCGCCGCGTATTCGCCCATAGACGGGGTCGCCGCGATTATCGTCGTGCCCGAGCCCGCGGTGTCGGTGTTGTAGCTGTTCAGAAGAACGTCGCCGCCGACTACGGAACCGAGAAGAATAGCAAAGTCCTGAGCGTTGCTCTTTTCGGAAGAGAAATACAGCGTTTTGTCTTCGAGCGCTTCGCCCATTTTCAACGTAAGGTTGACGTTGTTTTCTCCTACGAAAATGTAAGCCGATTTCTCGCTGTCGCTACTGCTGCCGTCGCTGCTGCTGTCGCCCGAGTTTAACAGAAGTATCGTATTTAATTTCTTGAAGCCTTCGTCGTTAAGCTGAAGTTTAACTGCGTGCTGACCGCCCATCGCGTAATAGCTTACACCTTTAAAATAGGATGCAAAGTCCTCTTTAATGGACAGAAGCGAACTTGACGAATCGTATTTCTCGCCGTTTCTAAGACTGACGTCGCCGTTTAAAATAAGGCGTCCGACCGTATTGCTTATTTCGGTAAGGGCTTCGGAACGCGCCGAAGCGTCGTATTCCTTGTAAGCCGCGTACGTGAAGTTAGTGGGCACGGAAAGCCTGATTACGAATTTGCATTCGTTTTCGACGTTGACCGAATAGCTCGTGTAACCCTTTTCGCCAAGGCGCTTTGAAAGAATTTTCGCGTCGTCAGCAATGCTTTGCACGAACTCGGCTTCTTTTTCGAGCTTGTCCTTCTCGACGTAAACGCCCTCGCGGAGAACGTACTTGTCTTTATATTCCTGCCTGTCCTCGTTATCCGGATCTTCCGCAACCAGATTATAATCGGACACGGAAATAACGCCCTCCGGATAGAGAAGCGTCGTCGCCTCGCCCGAAAGCTCGGCGCCCAAGCGGATACTGCTTAAAAAAGAGTTATATCTGCTTACGCCGTTCGTACCGGGTACGTTGCACGAAATCGCCGCAAAAAGCGAAAGCGTAACGATTGCCGCGACTAAAAGCGCGGTTATAATCGCCGATTTTACTTTACCCATTTCTACTCCTGTACTGCGCCTGCGCGTTTTTACGCGCGGGCGTTATAAACTAACTACTATATTATAGTAAAAAAACTTTGCGCCGTCAATATTTTTTGCGTTACATTCGGAATTTTAACGCGCAAGAAATATTATTTTTTGGATTTTTTGGCGGCGAGAACGTGCATTCCGCACTCAACGCGCTTTTTCATCATAGCACAGGTCGCCTCGTAGGGTTTGTTGAGGTCGCCCTCGAAATGATAGTTGTTCGCCGCGCAACCGCCGCTGCAAATAAATTTGGCGAAACAGTCGCCGCATTTTTCGCGCGTGAAAAGACAGGACGAAGCGAACTTATCCCTGATTTTGCCGTCGAGTTTTCCCGAATATACGTTGCCCATAAGGAAATCTTTATCGCCTACGAACTGGTGACAGGGATAAATATCGCCGTTGGGGGCGACGGAAAAATACTCGTTGCCCGCGCCGCATGCGGAAACCTTCTTTTGCAGGCACACGCCGCCCTCGAGGTCGATATTGAAATGGAAAAAATTGAAACCTTCGCCCTTTTCGTATTTTTCGAGGTACTTGTCGCAGAGGTTTTCGTACTCGCTTAAAACCGCGGGAATATGCTCGGTTTTTATGGCGAGGTCGTCTATGTCGGTGACGACGGGCTCCATAGAAATGCTGTCGAAACCGTTTTCGGCAAGGAAAATGACGTCCTTGGAAAAGTCGAGGTTTTTAGCCGTGAACGTACCGCGCACGTAGTAGCTCTTGTCGCCGCGCGAACGCACGAATTTTTTGATATTCTCTATTACGAAATCGAAACTGCCCTTGCCGTTTTTGGTCTTTCTTATGGCGTCGTGGACTTCCTTTCTGCCGTCGAGCGAAAGCACTACGTTTTCCATTTCGCGGTTGAAAAAGTCTATAGCGTCGTCGTCGAGAAGCAGCGCGTTAGTCGTAGTGGTAAACAGAAACTTTTTGCCGAGCCTGTCCCCTTCCGTTCGGGCGTAAGACACGACGTTCTTTATCGTCTGCAAGCACATCAAAGGCTCGCCGCCGAAGAAATCGACTTCGAGAACGCGGCGGTTACCGCTGTTTTCAAGCAGGAAATCTATTGCTTTTTTCGCCGTTTCCTCGCTCATAAACTCGCGTTCGGAATGATACGCGCCCTCGTCGGCAAAACAATAGCGGCAACGCAGGTTGCAGTCGTGGCAGATATGTATGCAGAGAGCCTTTACCTCGCCCGACTTGGGGGGGTAGACCTTTATTTCTTCGTGAAGGAACAGCCCCTGCTCTTCGAGCGCGCGGAGATCGCCCTCGATTTCCTTAATCTTTGAGGCGGAAAGCGCGGGAGTTTCGCCGTTTTCGTATTTTGCTTTTATATAAGCCGCGGTGTCCGCGTCGCATTCGTGCAGACTGCCGCTGCCCGAGTCGTATATATAATTTTTATCCTTGTAGTTGAATACGTGAACCATA
Source organism: uncultured Christensenella sp. (assembly GCA_949878495.1). GTDB lineage: Bacteria > Bacillota > Clostridia > Christensenellales > Borkfalkiaceae > Coproplasma. The sequence continues at coordinate 7,027 of CATLAR010000021.1, read as the reverse complement.
AAATAATGCCTTGTAAAAAAACGCGGATAGCGTTAAAAGGAGCAGAGGTTATCTGCTCCTTTATAAGTCAATTCAGTTTGCTTTCTCGGGGTTCTGCTCGCGGGTTACTCTCTCGCAGCTCTGGTTGCCGACCGTGCAACTCGTCTTGCAAGCCGATTGGCAGGTGCTTCTGCATTCGCCGCAACCGGTTACTTTTCTTTCCTGAGGTTTAGCTATAGTCTTCATCATTTTAGGTATCTCCTGAAATATAAATCTTTTTTATATTATAATATAACGATACCGCAAAATCAAGCGTTTTAAGCACTTTTTTTGATATTGACGGCTATTACGCCCGAAATGACGCCCGCAATCGCACCGAGGAGTATTTCGACGAGGAAAAGCCAGCTGAACGAAAGCGACATAGCGATAAGACCGTACAAGAGATAAGTTAAAACGACGGAAATCACGCCGAAAATCGCGCCCTTTACAAGACCGTGGTCGCCGCGGATAAACAGCAGTCCGCCCGCCGCAACGGAAATGATTTTGAACGCCTGATTGACGGGTTTAACCGCCGTCAGGGGCAGAGAAAACAGCTGTATGATTACCGTGAAAACGAGCACGAAAACGAGTGAAAACAAAACCGCGGCAAGCACCGCCTTTAATACTTGTAATACGTTATTGCGCATAAAAAGACCTCCGCTATAATCTATGCGGAGGTCTTTGCGATTATTATATAATTTAATGCCCGATTAGTTTTTGGAACTCTTTTTCTTCGATTTGGGCTGCGGTTCTTCGGCACCGACGGTGGGAGCTTCCTCAACGGCAACTTCCTCTTCCTTTACGGGCTCGGCAACGGTTTCGACGGTTTCCGCGGTTTGGGTAACGGCGGGAACTTCCTCTGCGTTAGCTTCGACCTCTTCGGTTGCGGCTACGGGAGCGGGTTCTTTCTTTTCGACTACGGCGTCGGTCTGATAGATAGCCTGTCTGTCGAATTTGACGTAGCTCTTGCCCGACGCTTCCGTACCCGTTTCAAGAACGAAAGTATTCTCTTCGTTATCAACTTCTACGACTATGCCGCAGATTCCGCCTATCGTCTTGACCTTGTTGCCGGGTTTTACGGCGTTGATGAGGTCCTGCGCGTCCTGTTCCTGCTTTTTGCGTTTTTTGTTGCTGAGAACGTAAAACACGATAATTACGACGATAAGAACCGCGACGATTGCGAGCATTATAATGCTTTGGGTGTCCACGCCTTTCGACGCTTCTTCAAGTAAAGCTGATAACATTTATTTAAACTCCGTTTAATTTTATTCAGTATAATCTACTATAATATTTTTTATGGGTTTTGGCAAGCGTTTTTAAACCTCATTTGCGCATTTAACCCAAATTTCACAAATAATCTTTGTTCTCCGCGTAAAACTCCGCTATAAAATCGGTCAGGCTGTCGGCAAAAATCGCCTCGCGCATACCCGCCATAAGTTTGTGCAGATAGGTTATATTGTGCAGACTGAGCAACATAGAAGCGAGCATTTCGTTCACGTTGACGAGGTGCCTCAGATAGGCTTTCGTGTAGTTCTTACAGCAGTAGCAGTCGCATTTTTCGTCGAGCGGGGTGAAGTCCTCCGCATAGACGGCGTTGCGCACCACCACTTTGCCTTTGGAAGTGAAAGCCGTGCCGTTGCGCGCGATACGCGTTGCCAGCACGCAGTCGAACATATCCACGCCGCGCTTAACGCCCTCTACGAGACAGTCGGGACTGCCCACGCCCATAAGATAACGGGGCACGGCTTCGGGGAGTTCGGGGCGCATTAAGTCGAGCAGTTCGTACATACGCTGTTTGGGTTCGCCGACGGAAAGCCCGCCTATCGCAATGCCGTGCGTGGCGTGAGGCTTGGCGCGGCGGAGGCTTTCAAGCCGCAAATCGTCGTACATATTGCCCTGAACTATGGGGAAAAGCGCCTGATCGTCGCGCGTTTTAGCGTCAAGACAGCGTTTCAGCCAGCTATACGTTATGCCCATAGCCTTTTCCGCCTGAGCGTGGGTATAGCCGTACTCGCTGCATTGGTCGAGCTGCATTATTATATCCGCGCCGAGATTTTCTTCGACGGAAATTACTTTTTCGGGCGTAAAAAGATGCTTAGACCCGTCTATATGCGAGTTGAAGTATACCCCTTCGTCCTTGATTTTATTCAGTTTGGTAAGCGAGAACACCTGAAAGCCGCCGCTGTCCGTGAGAATGGGCGCGTCCCAATTCATAAATTTGTGCAGGCCGCCCGCCTTTTTGACGAGCTCGTCGCCCGGGCGCAGATACAGGTGATAGGTGTTTGAAAGAATTATCTGCGAGCCTGCCTCTTTAAGGTCGCGGGGGTACACACCCTTGACCGTAGCCTGCGTTCCCACGGGCATATATACGGGCGTTTTTATATCGCCGTGAGGTGTGTGAAATACGCCCGCCCGAGCGCCGGTGTGTTTGTCGATATGTTGTAATTCGAAAGAAAAATATTTACTCATAATAGTTTGTAGTAATTGAAAAATAAGTAATAAGCAAGCAAGACAAGGAGAACGCGGCTTTGTCCGCAGAGAGTTTACTAACGTAAACGACTGAAGGTTGCCACAGCGCAACGCCGTATTTCGACGGTTATAAGACCATCATCGCGTCCCGCATTGTTACGGGAGACAGGATTGCTTGGCTTATAAGCAAGCAGGTCGAGAAGCGCGAACTTTTTTGAGGGGAGCATACACAGATGTATGTGACCCGATAAAAAGCGAAGCGCGACAAAGAGATGCGCCGCTTATAAGACAAGCATCGCGTCGCCGAACGAAAAGAACCTATACCTCTCATTCACCGCCGTTTCATAAAGTTCGAGCACTTTTTCGCGCCCCGTTAAAGCGGCGACGAGCATTATGAGAGTGCTTTCGGGCAAATGAAAGTTGGTTATGAGCGCATCTATGCACTTGAATTTATAGGGCGGGTAAATGAAGATTTCGGTGTTACCGCGGCACGCTTTCAAAAGTCCGTCCGCGTCCGCCGCGCTTTCCAAAGTACGCACCGAAGTAGTGCCTACGGCTATTATCCTGCCGCCCGCGCGCTTTGCGGAATTGATTATTTCCGCCGCCTCCGCGCTCACCTCGTAATACTCCGAATGCATTTTGTGGTCGGTGATTATCTCTTCCTTTACGGGTCTGAAAGTTCCAAGCCCCACGTGCAGTAAAACTTCCGCTATTTTTACGCCTTTGGCTTTTATTTTTTCAAGAAGTTCTGGAGTGAAATGCAGCCCCGCCGTGGGCGCCGCCGCCGAACCGTCGTGCTTGGCGTAAACGGTCTGGTACCGCGTTTTGTCACGAAGTTTTTCCTTTATATACGGCGGCAACGGCATAGAACCGAGCTTTTCCAGAATCTCTTCGAAAATACCGTCGTATTCGAATTTGACTATTCTTTCGCCGCTCGGGGTCACCCCCTCGACGGTGAGCGAAAGCTCGTCCGACACGGTAAGTTTTTTGCCTACGGTGCATTTCCTGCCCGGCTTGACCAACACTTCCCAAGTGTTTATATCCAGCCGTTTCAAAAGCAGCACTTCCACCGCCCCGCCGTTTTGGGTTTGCGCGAAAAGCCGCGCGGGAAGAACCTTGGTGTTGTTGACGACGAGCACATCGCCCTCGCGCAAATAATCGGTTACGTCCCTGAATATCCTGTGTTTAACGCTGTTTTCCGCCCTGTCGTAGACGAGCAGTCGGGAGCTGTCGCGCGGCTCCGCGGGAGTCTGCGCGATTAGCTCTTCGGGCAGGTCGTAATAAAAATCGCTCCTGGTAAAACTCATAATCAATCGCCGTCGCCCTTGTCGAAAAGGGAAATCTGTTTAAGCTGTTTGTCGCTCATTTTATAGCCGAGATGCTCGTAGCCGCCGCGGAGAACCATACGCCCGCGCGGGGTGCGCGCTATAAAACCGAGCTGTAAAAGATAGGGTTCGTAAACGTCCTCTATAGTGCCCGCGTCCTCGTTTATAGTCGCCGCGAGCGTTTCCAGACCGACGGGTCTGCCGTCGAACTTTTCTATCATAGCGCGGAGCAACGCTCTGTCAACCTCGTCAAGCCCAAGGTCGTCCACTTCCATTTGTTTAAGCGCGTATTTGGCGTCGGCAAGGGTTACTTTTTCGTTGTCGTTGACGGTTGAAAAGTCGCGCACACGCTTTAAAAGGCGGTTGGCGATTCGGGGAGTGCCGCGCGAACGGCGGGAAATTTCCGAAGCCGCCGCGTCCTCTATGCCGATATTCAGTTTGCCCGCGCTGTGCATTACTATTTGTTTAAGCTCGTCGGGGGTGTACGTTTCGAGGCGGCAGATAATACCGAACCTGTCGCGCAGAGGGTTTGCGATCATTCCCGCGCGGGTGGTCGCGCCGATGAGCGTGAATTTTTTGAGGGTAAAACGGATATTCCGCGCGCTGGGCCCCTTGCCAACGATAATATCGAGCGCGTAATCCTCCATTGCAGAGTACAAAATTTCCTCAACGCTGTGGTTAAGGCGGTGTATCTCGTCTATAAACAGCACGTCGCCCTCGTTGAGGTTGGTCAGAATAGCGGCAAGGTCGCCGCCGCGTTCTATCGCGGGCGCGCTGGTAAGTTTTAAGTTGCCGCCCATTTCGTTTGAAATTATGTGCGCGAGCGTGGTTTTGCCAAGCCCCGGCGCGCCGTATAACAGCACGTGTTCCAGCGCTTCGCCACGCCGTTTGGCGGCGCTCATATAAACTTTGAGGTTGTCTTTTACTTTCGTCTGTCCGACGTAGCCGTCGAGCGTTTTGGGACGGAGTACGTTCTCTTCGTAGTCGTACTCGCCCTTAGTGCTCTGCACCAATCTGTCGTCGCCGCCGATAAGTTCGTCGTCATCGTCAAAAAACATAGCTTTTCCTTAAATCCCCGTATTGCGGTCGGAGTTTCACATTCCTTTGAGGGCGATCATAATAACGTCTTCTACCGATTTCGCGCCCTGAGCCTTTGCGCGGGATATCGCCTTAACGCTCTCCGAGCGGGTAAACCCGAGGGTCATAAGCGCAACTACCGCGTCCTCGTCGCCGTCGGATACTATTACGGGCACCGGCTCGCCCTCGGCGGTTTTTGCAACCACGGAAGAGGCGACCTTTTCACGAAGCTCCAAAATGAGCCGCTCCGCGGTCTTTTTGCCCATACCTTTGACGGACGAGAGTTTTTTCACGTCGCTCGTGGCGATAGCCGCGGCTACGTCGCCCGCGCTCATTCCCGATAGTATCGTAATGCCGAGTTTGGGTCCCACGCCCGACACGCTGACGAGCTTTAAAAACATTTCCTTTTCCTCGCGCGAAGCAAACCCGAAGAGCGACACGCCGTCCTCGCGCGTTTGCATATACGCGTAAAGCCCGCATTCCTTTTTACCCGCGAGCGAGGAATACGCCGCGCCCGTTATCAACAGTTCGAAGCCAACACCCGACGCCGTTTCTACGAGCGCCGTTTCGGGAGTTAAATCGAGAATTTTACCTCTTACGAAACCTATCATAAATTTACCTTATACCGAACATTTTTCCGAACCTCGAAGTGTGCGCGTGACACAGCGCCACGGCGAGCGCGTCCGCCGCGTCGTCGGGGCGGGGAATTTTATCGAGGCGCAAAAGCGAAGTCACCACGTGCATCATCTGAATTTTATCGGCTTTGCCGTAACCCGTAAGCGACTGTTTTATCTGGTTTGGCGTATATTCGTACAGCTTGCCGCAGTATTTAATGCAGGTGAGCAACATTACCCCCCTTGCGTGCGCGACGGGAATACCTGTGGTTATGTTCTTGGAGAAAAACAGCTCTTCGACGGCGATTTCTTCGGGGTTGTACTTGTTGAGGATTTTGTTTATACCCTCTTCGAGCATTGCAAGCCTGACGGGCAGGCTCTCCGTCTTGGGAGTGAGAACCACGCCGTAGTCGACGGGTACGGTCGCGTCGTTTTTGAGTTTTTCTATAACTCCGTAGCCCATAGTCGCAAGACCGGGGTCAAGACCTAAAATTATCATTACTTATATATTGTAATTCAAAACGGCGGATAAGTCAATTAATTCGGTTCCCGTTTTCGGACTGACAGACAGTGCGGAGGCAGAAGATAAAAAGCCGTTTTTCACATTGTGAAATTTTAGTGAAAAATTCTATTGACAAAACGAAATGCATTGTATATAATGTAAACGATGCGAATAGCGTCGAAAAAACACGGAGGGAACAAAAATGAAAAAACGCAGCATTGGTCTTGCAATTCTCTTTACCATCATTACGCTTGGTATCTACGGTATTTATTGGTTTATCTGCCTCACCAACGACAGTAACGAAATTAATCCCGAGAATAAGACTGCAAGCGGCGGACTTGCATTCCTGTTCACGCTGATTTCTTTCGGCATCTATGGAATTTACTGGAATTACAAGCTCGGCGTCAAGCTCACCGGCAGCGGCGTGTTGTACCTGATCCTTTCTCTGATCGGATTCGGTTGGGTCAACTACATACTTGCTCAGAGCGAAATCAACAAGCACATCGGTTAATCCAAAAACGAAAAAGTCCTTCCTTGCGGAAGGACTTTTTTCTATTCCGTTTTACATTGCGGGACCCGTTGCCGAAGGCGCGTATACCCTTGCGGCAAGTTCCTGATTCAGCGAATAAAGACCCTTTGCGTCGTGACCGTAGAGTTTCATTTTCTTTACCATATCTTCCGCGTTCTTCTCTTCCTCGCCCTGCTCCTTTATAAACCAATCCAGAAACTGCATAGTTTTGAAGTCTTTAATGGCGAACGCTTCTGCATAAATGTTGTTTATGAGCGAAGTTACGAACTTTTCGTGCTCGAAACCCGCGTCAAGAGGATCGGAAAGCGTTTTGAAAGTCTTGTCGGGTTTGGCAATCGCGTCGAACGTTACGCGGCAGCCGTTGTCGATAAGATAGCGGCGCATCATCATAGCGTGGTCGCGCTCTTCCTGAGCCTGAACCTGATACCAATGCGCGAAGCCTTCTAGTCCCTCGTCCTCGTAATAGTTCGCAAAGTCGAGATAGAGATACCCC
>CATLAR010000020.1 GCA_949878495.1 uncultured Christensenella sp. | reverse complement strand
TTGCCGGGAGGCTCAAAATATGATAAAAGTAATGATATAGGTTTTGAATCTGTATTGGAGGGCGGAGTATTATGTCCTGCTCGTGTACAGAGTACATACCAGCCGAGCAGGGGACGATAATTTTTATCGGCTCGACCACGGAAAATCCATTTGCTTCGATGACTCCGGCTATCGTTTCACGGTGCCGCGTTTTCGAGTTTAAACGCCTTTCGTTCGATGATATTCGTGGGGCATTGGTAAAATGCCTTGCCGATAAACGCAAGGGGCTGGGCAATTATTCGGCGAGCGTAGAGCCCGCCGCGCTCGACCATATAGCCCGCGTCGCCGGCGGCGATTTGCGCACGGCTTACAACGCTCTGGAGCTTGCCGTGCTCACCACGCCGCCCCAAGCCGACGGCAGTATAACCGTTACGCTTGCGGACGCGGAACAGTCAATTCAGAAAAAATCCCTCGCTTACAACGAGGACGCGTTCTACGACTATCTGTCGGCTTTCTGCAAGTCCCTCCGCGGCAGCGACGCAAACGCCGCGCTCTACTATGCAATGCGGCTTATCGAGGGCGGGGGCGACCCGCTTACGGTGTTAAGGCGGCTTATCGTGCATTCGGCGGAGGACGTGGGAATGTCCGACCCCCGCGCGCTCGTCGTGGCGACTTCGGCTTTGACGGCGTTTGAAAAGATAGGTTATCCCGAGGGACTAATACCCTTGTCCGAGGCGATAATCTACGTCTGCGAAGCTCCCAAGAGCAACACCGTGGTTACGGCAATGAACGCCGCCAAACGCGACGCTAACGAGGTGCGGGACGACGACGGCGTGCCCGCGTACCTAAAAGACAACACTTTCGGCGACAAACAGACCAAGGCGCAGAGCTATAAATACAAGTATCCGCACGATTATGCGGGCGGGTTCGTCGAACAGCAGTATCTGCCCGACAAACTCAAAGACAAAATTTACTACGTGCCGAGCGACTACGGCTACGAAAAAACGGTCAAAGAAATTCGTAAAAATAAAGGCAAATTAAAATAATAATTTAAAAACGAGGGGAGTAAAAAAATGCACAGATTCGATGAATGCGGATATATAGAGAACGGCAGAGTAGTTTCGTTCAGATCATACGAAGGTTTTGACGGGACTATAACCATTCCCGACGACGTTACCGAAATAGGCAACCGAGCCTACGAAGTGGCGTATTGCGAGATTAATAAGGTAATTATTTCGCCGTCGGTAAAACGCATCGGCGTCAGGGCTTTTGCCTGCTGCGAAAAATTACAGGAAGTAACTATTCCCGAAGGCGTTGAAATTATAGACAAAGAGGCTTTCAGCGATTGCCACAGCCTTAAAAAAATTCATATTCCCGCAACGGTGACGACTATCGGCGCGGGCGCGTTCGACGACTGCGGCGATTTAGAGGAAATAACCGTCGCCGGGAACAACCCCGTATACCGCGGCGCGGGCAACTGTCTGATAGATATAAAGAAAAAAACTTTGATGCGCGGCAGCCGGAACAGCGTTATTCCAGCCGACGGCAGCGTTACGGTCATAGGCGAAAGAGCGTTTTCCAACAACACCGCGCACCCCAGAAACAGGGTTCACAGCAAGGGCAGTTCGGAAACGGTTATCCCCGAGGGCATTACGAAAATCGGCAAAAGCGCTTTCGACTTTAATTACCGTCTGGAAACCGTCGTTCTTCCCGACAGCGTTAAAACGATAGAAAAAGACGCGTTTGCGAATTGCTATAACCTCAAAAGCGTTCGGTTCGGCAAAGGCGTTGAAACGATAGGCGACAACGCTTTCGGTTACTCGCGTTCGCTCGAAGGCGAGCTGAATTTCCCAGACAGCGTTAAAAAAATAGGCGCGTACGCGTTTTTCCACAGCGGCGTTCAGAGCGTTACCGTAGGCAAAAACGTTCAGTCGATAGGCAAAAACGCATTTAACGAATGCCAAAAGTTAACCCAGCTGACTTTTACGTGCGGTCCCGAAGAGATTTGCGAAAGCGCGTTTCACTACTGCAAGGAGCTTGAAACGGTAAACTTTTCGGACGGCGTTAAAAGGATAGGCAAGTTCGCGTTTTACCGTTGCGATAAACTCAGGAACTTAAATTTCAAAAACGGTCTCGAAACGATAGAAACGGGCGCGTTCGAGTGTTGCGGTATGCTTCGCAGCGTAGAAGTTCCGGACAGCGTCAGATACTTAGGTGCGGAGGCGTTCGCTTACTGCGAAAAGCTCATTTCGGTTAAACTGCCCGCAACCGTGGACTTTATGGGCAGTAACGTTTTCAAAGAATGCCCCGCCAAAATCGCCGCGCCGAAGAAGGTGGGCGCGGTCGGCTTCGAGATAGCAAACAACGAACTCATAAAATATAAGGGCACGTCGAACACGGCAGTAATCCCCGACGGCGTAACCAAAATTGCCGCCAAAGCGTTTTTGAGAAAGAAAAATCTCGAGAGCATTACCATTCCCGCGAGCGTTACGGCGATAGCGAACAGAGCGATAGAGGGCTGCGCCAATCTTAAACGCATAGACGTGGACGCGGAGAACAAGGCTTATAAAAGCGCTGGCAACTGCCTTATAGACGTAAAGAAGAAGTCGGTCGTCTACGGCTTTATCGACAGCGAAATACCCTCCGACGGCAGCGTCAACGCCGTTGCGGCAAACGCGTTTACCGACGTTGAATTTACCGAACTGAATATTCCCGACGGTATTAAAACGATAGGCGCGAACGCTTTCAAAGGCTGTACCCGCTTAAAAAATCTTACTTTGCCCGATACGGTAAAATCCATAGGTCCGAGCGCGTTCAAATACTGCAAGTCTCTTGAAAGCGTTACCGTGCCTCAAAACGTAACGTCGCTCGGCACCGAGGCGTTCGCCGAGTGCATTTCGCTCACGGAGATAAACTTCAATGCAGAGAGCGACGGTCTGTCTGTCAACAGCCCGTTCGACAACGCGGGCATAGACACTGCGGGCGTTGTCTTGAATATAGGTCCCAAGGTAAAACGTATTCCCGATTCTTTTACTATGCCGCAGGAATCGGATAAAAAACCCAATATAGTACGGGTCGAATTTGCCGCAAACGCCGTTTGCGAGAGCATAGGCTCGAGCGCGTTCTGGGGGTGCCGCGCGCTTAAAAGCGTAAATCTGCCCCAGAGTATAAAGGAAATAAGAAGAGACGCTTTCAGCAGATGTTCCGAACTGGAATATATCAATTTCCCCGAAAGCCTTACGGCAATCGGCGCTTACGCGTTCGACAAATGCAAGAGCCTGAAAGAGATATACATTCCCGCGGGAGTGACTAAACTCGTATGCGTTTTCGAAGGTTGCGGCGGGCTGGAAAGCATTACCGTTGCGGAGGGCAACCCAGTGTTCCGCAGTACGGGCAACTGTCTTATAGAGATCGAAACCAAAAAACTTCTGCGCGGTTGCTATAACAGCGTGATACCTTCGGGCGGAGTAGTGGAACGTATAGATAACTATTCTTTCGATAAGTGTGAAAAGCTGGAAAGCATAGTTATCCCCGACGGCGTAACCGAAATTTTCAACAACGCGTTCAAAAAATGCACGAACCTCAAAATCGTGACTATAGCAAAAACGGTTACTTACGTCTGTAACCCGTATTTCGAAGAATGCGACGAACTCGTTAAAATAACGGCGGCAAGGGAGCTTCTTGAAAAGTACGATTATTTCGGGTTTAAAGGCAAGGAGTTCGGGCTGAAAAACAGACGCGTGGAATTTGCGTTTATTTAAAATTTAATTGAAATCAAGGAGCGGGAAGCGCGATCTTCCCGCTCTTTTTATTTTGCCTTCTGTCATAATCCTGCGGGCTTGGAAATACATTACAGTATAGCCGCTTGGGACGGGCAGTGGAGTTTTCGACAAAACTTCCCACTAAGCTCGCAAAGTAGACAAATTATTCAAATTAAAATCTGTTATTATCGGAGAGAAGATTGGTTACGGTTAAACTAAAAACGATTTTACTCGGAATTTCCGCCGCCGTTATGGTCGCAGTATTAAGCGTTTCCGTATGGTTTACGGGCGCCTATGCGGTGTACTACGGCAATACGCCGCGGCTCGTGCCCATTTATTGCGTAGAGAGGGAAGAAAAGGTCGTTTCAATCACTTTCGACTGCGCCTGGGGCACGGAATACACCGACGCTCTGCTTACGGCGCTGAAGCGTTCGGAAGTTCGCGCAACCTTCTTTATGGTGGAATTCTGGACGGAAAAATATCCCGAATTCGTCCAGAAAATTCACGAAAGCGGTTGCGAAATAGGCACGCATTCGTCCACGCATTCGTATATGAGCAAGCTCAACGCCGCCGACATAAAAGCCGAGCTGAGTTCTTCGGCGGGCGCGATTGAAAAGATTACGGGGGAAAAGGTAGATCTTTTCCGCGCTCCCTACGGCGACTATGACGACGAACTGATAAAGACTGCTTCCGAGTCGGGTTTTTACACCGTGCAGTGGGACGTAGACAGCCTCGACTGGAAGGACCTTTCTGCTTCCGACATTGCAATGCGGGTCGTGAACGGCGTTAAAAACGGTTCGATAATTTTAATGCACAACAACGGTCTGCACACCGCGGAAGCCGTGCCCATAATTCTGGAAACGCTCAAAAACCGCGGATATACTTTCCTGCCGGTGGGCGAGCTTATTTACCGCGAAAATTACGTGATAGACGGCACGGGAATGCAGAAACAGGCGAAGTAAATTAACAAAAAGTCATTTTTATTCTGCGCTGTAAGCAGTTAATGCACCTCACCCGCCCGCTGACGCGTGCACTCTCCCATTAAGGGGAAGGCAAGTAATTGGCAAGAGGTAGGTGCCGTCTCGGCTACCCCTTTGAGGGGAAGCTGTCTGCAAAGCAGACTGATGAGGCGGTATCAATTTACAAAGAAAAACAAATTTTGGAGGATAAATATGAATTACAATGCGGAGAAAAACAACAAAGTTTATCTTTACGGTGAAATCGTGTCGGAGGCGCAGTTCTCCCACGAGGTGTACGGCGAGGGCTTTTACGAATTTATGGTAAAAGTAATGCGGCTTTCGGGTCAGGCGGATATCCTGCCCGTTACCGTTTCCGAAAGAATAATGACGGAGGATATGGGCGTAGGCAGCTATATAAGCGCGCTCGGACAGTTTCGTTCGTATAATAAACTCGAAGACGGCAAATCCCGACTGATGCTCACCGTGTTCGTGCGCGAACTTCTTGAAACGCAGACGGGCAAAAACCCCAATTCAATCGTTCTTTCGGGTTACATCTGCAAACCGCCCGTTTACCGCACCACGCCTTTTAACAGAGAGATAGCCGACCTTCTTATAGCGGTAAACCGCAGTTACAACAAATCGGACTATATTCCCGCGATAGCCTGGGGACGCAACGCGCGTTTCGTCAAAAATCTGTCCGTCGGCGACAGAGTCGCGCTTTCGGGTCGCATTCAAAGCCGAGAATACCAGAAAAAACAGCCCGACGAAAGTTTCGTCACGATGACCGCGTACGAGGTGTCCATTTCCAAACTCGCCGCGTTCGACGACGACGCCGAGTTCGATATCGACGAGGAATTCGACCTGTATTCCCTGCCCCGCGTTTTCAACGGCAACGAATAACGGTAAAATTATAAATTTATCGCCCGCCTTACGGCGGGCTTTTATCGTTTGACATAGCGCGTTCAAGGTGCTATAATGTGAGAAATTATAAATAAGGACTAAAATAATGCATCCTGAACCGTTATTTCACGTTTTCGGGCAGGGAGTATACGCCTACGGCATTTGTATGGCGGGCGGAATACTCGTCTGTTTCGGATTTCTGCTTATTACGATGTGGTATAAAAACTTCAACGAAGAAGCTACCGACAAAGTTTTGCTTATCGGGCTTTTCGGCACGGGCTTCGGCATTTTCGCCGCAATGCTCTTTCAATCGGTTTATAACTATATCGACAACCCTTCGGCGGGTTTTCAGCTCGGCGGAATGACCTTTATAGGCGGTCTTATCGGCGGCGTAGGCAGTTTCCTCGCCGTATGGAATTTGTATATTTACGTAATCGCGCCCCGCGCCAAATCCAGACTTTTAACCAATAATATGAACGCGGGCCTTACAGACGCGTTGCCTTTCATTCCCATAGGCATTGCGCTTGCCCACGCTTTCGGGCGGCTCGGCTGTCTGTTTGCGGGCTGTTGCTACGGGGTCAGGGCTACCGACGGCGTTTGGGGGCTGCCCTGCAAGGCGTACTCAGATTTGCTGTACGTGCCCACGCAGCTCTACGAAATGATATTCCTTTTCGTGCTTGCGGCGGTAATGGCGGTGCTGTATTTCGAGCTTAAACATTACTATAATTTCGGCGTTTACGCCATAGCCTACGGCGCGTGGCGTTTCGGTTTGGAGTTTATCCGCGGCGACGAACGCGGCGAAATATTCCCCGGCGCGCTCATTTCGCCGTCGCAGTTCTGGAGCATTTTTATGGTGCTTTTGGGCGTGGGATATATTTTCCTGCAAATTTTCGTGCTTTCGAAAATGATGAAACACCCGGAACTGCAACCGCGTATCAAAAAAGATAAAAAACCCACACAGGAAAAAGAAGCGTAAAATCATAAGCCCGCGGCTGTTGCCGCGGGCTTTTATTTTTCTCTGCCGAGGACGAAATCTATACGACAGTCAAAAAACTGCGCAAGTCCTATAACGTTATCAAGGGAGGGTTGTCTTTTTCCTTTCTTCCATTCAAAATAATTGCTTTTTGAAACGATGTCGCTTTTGTCTACGTCAATCGGTTTACGGTTGAATTTTTTCATTAAAAAATCAAGCTGTTCGGGGAAAGGCGGACACTTTTTAAAAGTAAGAGTAGGATTTTCGCTTTCCAAACCCAACAAATGGTCAACCGAACAATTAAAATAATCGGCAATTTTGATAATGTTTTCAATGCTGGGCGTGCGGGCGCCGTGCAAATAATTGGATACGGTCGAGGCGGCTATCCCGATATTTTCCGCAAAACTTTTTACTGTTAAATTGTTAAAAGATATAAGCTCTTCAAGCGTTTCTGACAGTTTCGACATTTTTCACCAAAAATAGATTTTTTTCTACTTTTATTTTGTCCCATTATGAAAGGAAAATGATTGACCGTTTCAATGTGGGAGTTTATAATGTAAGTACAAAAACAAAAGAAGGTGACATTATGAAAAAAATCAACAAACAAATCACAGAAGCGCAAATGGCGGCAATCAAAACTGCCGAAGAGGAAAAGAGTTTTAAAGCAAATGAATTTCTTGAAGAAGTTCAGCCTTTATTAGACGATTACTTTTTAGGCGAATTTAAGATTAATGATAATTCGATAATATGTAGTTTCCCCAATGGTCAAAAAGTTAAACTTGTCGTTGCATAAATTAAGCCCGCGGCTGTTGCCGCGGGCTTAATTTATGCAACAATTTGCTACTTGCTCTCTCGGGTATGGTAAACCGTCATCTTGCCCTCCCCTTGAGGGGAGGGGTAGGGGTGAGGTGTTAAATTTATCACCTCATCAGTCTGCTACGCAGACAGCTTCCCCAAAGGGGAAGCCAAGGAAAGAGGAATTAACGCTCGACCTCAAAGGTGAAGCCAAAAATGAAACATTGCTCGTCTTCAAGTGGAAGCCAAGGGTGAACAATACTTTTTTCGTTATTATTATTGATTAATTTTTTTATTCGTGCTATAATCGGTTTAAAATTACTTTACGGAGAAGAACGATGCTTGAAAAGTATATCGCGGCGGCTGCCCGCAGAACAAAAAGCGACCTCGTTTTAAAAAACGCAACCTATCTCGACGTATTTACGGCAACCCTCAAAAAGGGCGATATAGCCGTAGTCGGCGAAAAAATAGTCGGCGTAGGCGAATACGAGGGTATAAAAGAAATCGACTGTACGGGGCTTACGGTGCTCCCCGGATATATCGACGGTCACGTACATATAGAAAGTTCCCAGCTTTCGCCCGAGGAGTTCGCCTCGCTTATCGTTCCCCGCGGCACGACGACGATAATCGCCGACCCGCACGAGATAACCAACGTCTGCGGAATGGCGGGCTGCGAGTATATCGCCAAAGCCTCGCAAAACGTGCCCCTCGACGTGAAAATCCAGCTTCCCTCGTGCGTGCCCGCAACGCCCTTTGAAACGAGCGGCGCGGTGCTCGGCGGCGACGATATAGCCGCTGATATCACCGCTGATTATATCTTCGGTCTGGGCGAGTTTATGAACTTCCCCGGCGTAGTGAACGCCGACCCCGACGTGATCAAAAAACTCGAAAGCGCGCACGCGGCGGGTAAAATAATCGACGGTCACGCGCCCGTAATTCACGGCTACGAACTCAACGCGTACCTTTGCGGCGGCATTTCCACCGACCACGAATGCGTGACGAAAGACGAAATAGAAGAGAAGATTTCTAAGGGTATGTACGTGCATATCCGCCACGGTTCGTCAACGCAGAACCTTGGCAATATCAAATATATGACGGCGGCAAATATGCGCAGGTTTATCCTGTGCACGGACGACAGGCACGCCGCGGATTTAAAGGAAAAAGGACATCTCGACGACGCGTTGCGCCGCCTCGTGAAAGAGGGCTCCGACCCGATTGCCGCGGTAATATGCGCTACTTTAAACTGTGCGGAGTGCTACGGACTCAAATGGCGGGGCGGCATCGCGCCCTTCTGGCTCGCCGACCTCGTGGTTGTGGACGATATGAAAAATTTCAACGCGCGTTATGTAGTGAAGAGCGGAAAACTCGTCGCCGAAAACGGCAAACCGCTGTTCGACACGTCGGCGCGTTACCTGCCCGAAAGCGTGCTTAACACCGTGCGTTTAAAGCAAATGAAAGCCGAAGATTTCACGCTCGCGCTCAAGGGCAAAAAGGCTCGGGCAATGACGATAGAGCCGGGCGGCGTGGTCACGGGTTGCGAGATTGTCGAAGTCGAAAGCGCGAACGGCGACGTCGTGCTCGAGGGTACCGACCTTCTCAAACTCAACGTCGTAGAGCGCCATAAAATGACGGGTAATATAGGCAGAGCGCTTTTCAAGGGCTACGGATTTAAAGGCGGCGCGATGGGTATTACCATTTCGCACGATTCGCACAATATAATCGTGCTCGGCGACGATAACGAGAGTATGGCGAAGGCTTGCAACCGTATTAAAGAGATAGGCGGCGGAATGGTAATCGTGGACAAAAAGAGCGGCGAAATTCATTCGCTCACCCTCGATATCGCGGGGCTTATGTCCTCGCGCGACGCCGAAAGTTTACAGCGCGACAGCCGCGCGCTGATAGAGCGTGCGCATTCTATGGGCGTGAAGCGCGAATACGAGGCGTTTATGTCGCTTGCGTTTTTGTCGCTTGCGGTTATTCCCAAACTCAAAGTTACGGACGCGGGGCTTTTCGACGTTGAAAAGTTCGCTTTCGTGGATATCAACGTTTAAAAACGCCTGAAAAAGCGCGCGGCTTGAAGCCGCGTGCTTTTAAATTTATATAATTTTTTTGCTAATTCCGCGGCAAACGATTTTACTTTACGGGTTTAATATAGTAAAATAGAATAAGACTATAATAAACTTTTAAGGATTATCGTATGGGTTTAATAAAATTTATTCTCGGAGCCGATTCGAGAAGCGCTTTGAAAAAGCTGAATAAACTTGCGAATAAAGTCGAGGCGTTAGAGGACAAATACGCCGCTATGGACGACGGCGAGCTCAAGGACCAGACCCGCGTTCTGAAGGACAGGCTGGCAAAGGGCGAAACTCTCGACGAGATAATGTTCGACGCGTTCGCGGCGTTCAGGGAAGCGAGCTGGCGCGTGCTTAAAATGAAGCATTTCCACGTCCAGATAGTCGGCGGCATTTGTCTGCATCAGGGGCGTATCGCCGAGATGAAGACGGGTGAAGGAAAGACCCTCGTTTCAACTCTGCCCGCGTACCTCAACGCGCTTACGGGCAAGGGCGTGCATATCGTTACCGTCAACGACTACCTCGCAAAGCGCGACGCGGAGTGGATGGGCAAAGTGCATAAATTTATGGGGCTTACCGTCGGCGTCGTCGTACCCGGTATGGACGACGCGGACAAGCAGAAGTCATATAAATGCGACGTTATTTACGCGACGAACAACGAACTCGGTTTCGACTACCTGCGCGATAACCTTAAAACTTCCATTCCCGCAATGGTCCAGCGCGAGCTCAACTACTGCATTATCGACGAGGTTGACTCCATTTTAATCGACGAGGCGAGAACGCCGCTCATTATCTCGGGCCGAGGCGGGGAAAGCAGCAAACTTTACGAGGACGTGGATAAGTTCGTCCGCACGCTAAAAGGCGGCTTCGACGACGACAAGAAGGACGCGGAAAAGAACGCGCCCTCCAAAAAGAAGAAAGAGCTTTCCGAAGCAGACAAAAAGGCTCAGGAAAGATTGATTGCCGTTCTCGAAGAAATGGAGAATTGGGACTACGTTATCGACCGCAAGGATAAAACGGTAACCATTACCGAAAAGGGCGCGGAGAAAGCCGAAAGATTCTTCGGTATTAAAAACCTCGGAGATATCGAGAACGCCGATTTAAACCATCATATACAGCAGGCGCTCAAAGCGCACGAGCTCTTCCATAACGGCGAGGAATACATCGTTTCCCCCGACGGCGAAATTCTCATCGTCGACGAGTTCACGGGACGCGTGCTCAACGGGCGGCGTTATTCGGACGGACTGCATCAGGCTATAGAAGCCAAAGAAAAAGTCAAGGTCAAGGAAGAAAACAAGACCCACGCTACCGTAACGTTCCAGAACTATTTCCGTCTCTACAACAAACTCGCGGGTATGACGGGTACGGCTATGACCGAAGAGGACGAGTTCAGAACGATTTATTCGTTGGACGTCGTGCCCATTCCCACGAACAGACCCGTGCAGAGGGTTGACCTTGCGGATATGATTTACTCTACGGTGGACGGCAAAAAGCGCGCCATAGTAAACGAGGTTATCGCCCGCCACGAGAGCGGACAGCCCATTCTTATCGGTACGGTAACGGTCGAAAAGTCAGAGGAGATTTCCAGACTTTTAAGACGGCAGGGAATTAAACACAATATCCTCAACGCCAAGAACCACGAGCGCGAGGCGGAAATCGTCGCGCAGGCGGGGCGTTTCAATGCGGTAACCATTGCTACGAATATGGCGGGACGCGGAACGGATATTCTGCTCGGCGGCAACCCCGAGTATCTCGCCAAAAAGCGTATGCGCGAGGAAGGTTACGACCACGATATGGTGGAAGTGGCTATTTCCTACGCCGATAGAGAGTTCACTCCCGAAGAGCAGACGGCGCGCGAAAGATACGCCGAGCTGTACGCTGGCTACAAACAGGAAACCGACGCCGAGAAAAAACAGGTCATTGAAGCGGGCGGCTTGTGCATTATAGGTACCGAGCGCCACGAATCCCGCCGTATCGACAACCAGCTCCGCGGCCGTTCGGGTCGTCAGGGCGACCCCGGCGCTTCCGTGTTCTTTATCTCGCTCGAGGACGATCTCGCAAAGAGGTTCGGCGGCGAGAGTATGAAAAAACTTTACTCCGTCTTTAAAATCGACGAGGACCAGTGTCTGCAATCGAAAATGCTCACGCGCAGCGTAGAGAACGCGCAAAAAGCGATAGAGGGCAGGAACTTCGGAATAAGAAAGCACACGCTCCAATACGACGAGGTTATGAACGAACAGCGTAAAACCATTTACGGCGAAAGACTCAACGTTCTCAAGGGCGCGGACGTGCACGAGCAAATGCTCAAATATATTCCCGACTACGTTGAAAAGGTCATCGGCGAAACGGTCAACACCGACGCAATGCCCGAAAAATGGGACGAGAACGCTTTGAACGAGGCGCTCACCCAGAAAGTTTATCCCGACGAATGCGAATTCGTGATAACCCGCGAAATGCTCGAAAAGTGGGACTACGACTACGCGATAAAGAAGATATCAAAGGAAGTCGTAAAGGCTTACGAGCAGAAAATAGTCAATATTTCGGAAATGACAGACGGTCAGGTAGACTACCGTCAGGTGGAAAGAAACGAGCTTCTGCGTTCGGTCGACAAAAATTGGATAGACCATATCGACGCCATGGACCAGCTCAGAAAAGGTATAGGCTTGCGCGGTTACGCCCAGCAGGACCCCGTAATCGCCTACAAGCAGGAAGGTTACGAAATGTTCGACGAAATGATAGGTCGCATTCAGACGACTACCATTTCCCGCCTTCTTAAAGGCAGAATCGTGCGCGTTCAGAACGGCAGAACCGAGCCCGTAAGACCCGCCGCGCCGAGTGTGAACGACTCGGTTATGGCGCGTGCGCGCGAAGTAATGCAACAGCGGCTTAAAGAACAGCAGCAAAAACAGGCGGCTGAGGAAACCTCGGGAGAGCCGGAAGCGGCTCCCGCGCCCGAGCGCGCTCAGAGCGGTCCCGTAATAGGCGACGCGCCCAAAGCGCCCAAGGACCTTGCAACGAATATCGGCGGCAAGCAACTGCCCAAGAACGCGGGCGAAAAGATAGGCAGAAACGACCCCTGCCCCTGCGGAAGCGGCAAGAAGTACAAAGACTGCTGCTATTGGAAAGAAAACAAGTAACATAGTTCACAAATATTGGTTTCTATTCTGCGAAACCAATATTTCGTGATTTTGGGAAACTAAGTTTCCCTGCCCGCGATAATTAAGGGCACAGACATATATAACCGCGGGCATTCCCTTCCAGTGTCCGAGGGCAAAGCCCGACGGTTTGCACCCTTTATTTTAAAAATTCCAGATAATATTGTGCAAAGCCGAAAGTGTTCGCAAATTGGGTGCGCTTCACAAAAAGCGTGGTTTTTGCTTGCGCAGTTAATTGTTTCAAAACACTTTAAATCAGGTTTGATTAGCGGATTGACGGGCAAACGTCATTAAAGATACTAGGTTAAGCGGAGCGCTTATGTTTAAAGCAGACGACTACAGATTAAAACTTAAAACTCTATCCGACTCGCTTGCGGAAGCAAAGTACGCTCTCGATATCGACGTACTCGGTTTGCGCCTTGACGAGCTGAAAGCCGAGCAGGAAAAACCCGAAGTCTGGCAGGACCTTGAAAAGTCGACCAAAATCGGCAGGGAAATTTCCTCGGTCGAAAACAAGATAGCCTCTTACAACAACGGCGCAAGCGCGCTTGCCGACGCTTACGCGTTTATCGACCTCATAGAGGAAGCCGACGACGAGAGTCTTATTCCCGAGCTGGAGAATATGATTTCTGCCGCCGAAGAGGACATTGAAAATATGCGCATACGCGCACTTTTACGGGGTAAGTACGACGCAAACAACGCCATTCTGAACCTGCATGCGGGCGCGGGCGGCACCGAAGCGTGCGACTGGACGCAAATGCTTTACCGAATGTATTGCCGCTATTGCGAACAGCAGGGCTTTAAAGTGACCGAACTTGATTTCGAGGACGGCGACGAAGCGGGGCTTAAAAGCGTTTCGTTCAAAGTTGACGGCGAGAACGCCTACGGCTTTTTAAAGGCGGAAAAGGGCGTGCACAGACTCGTGCGTATTTCGCCCTTCGATAGCAACAAACGCCGCCATACTTCGTTTGCTTCGCTTGAAGTAATGCCCGAAGTCGACGACGACAACTCCGTTGAAATCAGGGACGAAGACATAAGAATCGACGTGTATCGCGCTTCGGGCGCGGGCGGGCAAAAGGTCAATAAGACCGAAACGGCGATCCGCATTACGCATTTCCCTACGGGAATAGTCGTAACGTGCCAGAACGAAAGAAGCCAGCTTCAGAACAAGGCTATGGCGTTCGAGTATCTGCGCGCCAAGCTTGTCGAACGGCAGATTGCCGAACGTGAAGCCGCCGACGCCGAACTCAAGGGCGAAATCAAAAAAATCGAGTGGGGCAGTCAGATACGCTCGTACGTTTTCTGCCCGTATACGCTTGCAAAGGACCACAGGACGGGCTACGAAAACACCAACATTCAGGCTGTTATGGACGGCGATTTGCAGGGCTTTATAATCGATTACTTAAAGAAAACCATATAGTTCCTGAGTTAAAAGCACTCGCCTTACTTGCTTCCGACTCAAGGGATATAACCACTGATTATGTACAATCCGAGCAGAATAATAAAAAGCGAGCCCGTAATACTCGGGCTCGAGTCGTCTTGCGACGAAACCGCCGCCGCGCTCATACGCGGCAGAACGCTTTTGTCAAGCAGAATTATCTCGTCTGCGGACGAACATAAAAAATTCGGCGGCGTCGTTCCCGAAATCGCTTCCCGCGCACATACCGAAGCCGTGGGGGAAGTGGTCGAACTCGCGCTTAAAGACGCGGGGCTGTCGCTTGAAGATATAGACGCGGTCGCCGTGACTTACGGCGCGGGGCTTCTTGGCGCGTTGCTCGTCGGGCTGTCGTTTGCAAAGTCGCTCGCGTACACGCTAAACGTTCCGCTTATAGCCGTCAACCATATCCGCGGGCATCTCGCGGCGGCTTATCTTGCTGATAACTCGTTAAAGCCGCCCTTCGTGACGTTGCTTGCCAGCGGCGGGCACACAGCGATTTTGCATACGAAAAACTATACCGAGTTCGAAGTTGTCGGTTCTACCTGCGACGATGCGGCGGGCGAAGCGTTTGACAAGGTCGCACGCGTACTCGGGCTCGAATATCCGGGCGGGGTCAACGTGGAGCGGCTCGCAAAAGTGGGCGCAAACACGGTAAATCTGCCCAAATGCCTCGTTAAAAACACCCAACAAATGCAGTTTTCATACAGCGGGTTAAAGACCGCGGTAATTAACTACTGTCACAACGCCGAACAGAAGGGTGAGGCTGTAAATAAAGCCGACGTCGCACGTTCGTTCCAGCACGCGGCGGTAGATCCGCTCGTCAAAAAGACGGTGGAAAGCGCGTTGAAGCTCGGCGTGGGTACGGTTACCGCGGGCGGCGGAGTTATTGCCAACGGCTATTTGCGCGAAACGCTCGCGAGGGAGTGTAACGCGGCGGGGCTGAAACTCGTTCTACCAGAAAAAAAATACTGCACGGACAACGCGGCGATGATAGCGGCGGAGGGTCTCACGCAGTATTTACACGGTAATTTTGCCTCGCTCGATATAAACGCCCGCGCGCAGATACCTCTGCGCTGACGGTCAATCGATTATTTTTTCCAACGTCGTTTTTTGAGGATTAAACCCGCAACGTTCGTAAAACGCCGCCGCGCCGTCGTTGCCCTGCCAGACGTTTAAAGTAACGTTGTAACAGCCGCAGCTTTTGGCGTGACCGTAAACGTATTCGATAAGGGACGTGCCTACGCGCTTGCCGCGTGCTTGGGCGGCTACGCATAAATCGTCGATATAAAGCGTTTTAAAGTTGTTCAGAACGTCGTTTGCGGCGTGGTTCTGTATAACGCAGAACGCGTATCCCAGCACTTTTTCGCCCTCGGCGGCAACGAAAATCCGTTCGTTATATTCGGCTAATTTGGCTTTGAGTTCGCCGTCGGTATATTTTTTGGTGTTCGCCTTGAAAATATCGGGACGGATTGAGTAGTGTACGTCCAAAGTCTGGTATAAAAGTTCGTTTATTTGCGGAATATCGCTTTCGGTTGCGCGTCTTATCGTCATAATGCTTTTATTGTACGGCGGGGCTCGGCGGAAGTCAATTATTTGTGACGATGCGTTTGATAAATATTTTAAAGCGGAAAATTAAAAAATAATTTTGTGTAAATTGCTTTGAAAATTACTTGACAAAATTTACGCGTTATATTATTATAGGTAAGCATTGTGCAGGTGATGGCGCAACCCGTTTTCGGGCCTTTAGCTCAGTTGGTTAGAGCGGTCGGCTCATAACCGACTGGTCCGCGGTTCGAGTCCGTGAAGGCCCACCAAAACACTTTGTTACGTAAACGGTCGGATCACAACCGATGACGCGGTTCAGCGTCCGTGAAGGCCCACCAAAACACTTTGTTACGTAAACGGTCGGATCATAACCGATGACGCATTAACACACAAATGCATTTTATTTTGGCCCTATAGCTCAGTTTGGTTAGAGCGCCAGCCTGTCACGCTGGAGGTCGACGGTTCGAGCCCGTTTGGGGTCGCCAAAATTATTTTTCAAGCGCCTTGACGGCGCTTCACGCCTTGGTAGCTCAGATGGTAGAGCGGTGGACTGAAAATCCATATGTCGGCGGTTCGATTCCACCCCAAGGCACCACCCCTGACGGGCGGAATTGCTGGTGTAGCTCAACTGGCAGAGCAGCTGATTTGTAATCAGCAGGTTGTGGGTTCGATTCCAATCACCAGCTCCAAACTACCCCGTTATTCCGCGGGGTAAAACTATATAAGGGCGGATTGCAGAGTGGCCAAATGCATCAGACTGTAAATCTGACGTCTCCGACTTCGGTGGTTCGAATCCACCTCCTCCCACCACGAATTTAGCACCCTTTCGGGTGCTTTTTTCGTATCGGTAGGAGGTGGTAGCAGAAGAAGCAAAACCGTTCGACTGAGCGAAGCGAAGTAAAGTTGCCTGACGCGTTTGAAATTGTTATAAGTTAAAGTTTATTACGCTTGAAAAATCCTTGCGTTCGTGACATAAACGGCTACACGGTTCACGTGCTGTCCGACTGTATAACGAGTTACGACAAAAAGAAAATTCCAGAGATGCTGGAATACTACGCGCGCAACGGTTGCATTATCGAAACGCTTAACGGATAATTTAACGAAAATGAAAACAGAGAAAATAATGCGAAACGGAATAACCGTGCCGTACGTTACTGCCGAAAACCGACTGCGCAGGCAGCCGTCAAAAGCGATTGCAAAAACGGGCTTTTGCCCGAAGTAGTAACTTATGAAAAAATTCGTAAATACGCTGCGGTATTTTTGGCGTTTGGCATTGTTTTCGGAGTGTTCTATCGGGAATTTTCCAAAGCGTACGGCGTTGTGAACTAATACGCGACTTTGGGACTCGTGCACACTCATTTTCTCGTGCTGGCCGTAGGTTTGGTGTTGATTTTTGTTGCCCGGCTGTGGAAAAAACGCGTTGAAAACGGTAAAACCGAATAAATTTCGGTAACAGTGAAAATTGAAAAAAGCGCCCGCTTACTGCGGGCGCTTTACGCTTTTAATGCGCCTTGCGGATATAATCACGCATACGAGAAAGCCCTCCTGCGTGCGCGTAAGCTCGAGCGACGGCTTTCCGTCGAGCTCGAAATATTCTTCTATAACTCTCTGCGCGTCGTTTAAAAACAGATTGCGCTCGAACTCGGACATTTCGTCCCTTTCCAGAATCACGGGCTTCATATCTTTTCCCTCATTTTCCTCTTGAAATATCCGCCTAAACCGTTCATTCCGCTCAGCACGTTGTAAACGTTTCCGTGTTTACCCGTCAGCTTTTCGGCGGCGGTCTTAAACGCCTTTTTTGTGCCGCTTCTCCATTTCCCCGTCGGCAGAAGCAAGTCCTCGGGGATAACCGCGGCAAGGTCGAGCCTTAAAAGCGCGGCAATCTCACGCGCGGTCATACTTTCGCCGCCGAGTATAAGCCCCGCGCTCAGCTTGTTCACGGCAAGCTCTACTTTTTTGACGCCGCCGTCGGTCAGTGCCGAGCGGCATAAATCCGCGCTTTTAACGGACGCGGCGTAAGGGTCGGTAACAATAATCGCGCAATCGCACGCGCTTTGCGCGGCGTTGTCGAGCAGAATATAGTCGAACAGTCCGTCCACGTCGGCTACGGCTTTTACCGCCGTTTCCGCGCTGTTCAGCCCAAGCGCGGGCATAAACGACAAAATACTCTTTTGCGGCGGGGAAACGAGCGTCTGTTTTGCGCGGCACCCGCCCTTTTCGTAGTCCGCAAGCGTATAAACCACGTTGTCGCGGCATTCGCCGATAACCGTCGCGCTCGCGTTCTTTACGTCGCCGTCGAGAACGAGCGTCCGCTCGCCCATATCAGCAAGCGCGTTGCCCAGCCCCACGGCGAAGGTCGAAACGCCCGTGCCGCCTTTAAAACTCGTCAAAAATACTTTTAAAGCCATAAAATTATGATAATACACGCTTTCGTAAAAAGATTGTTTTATAATGCCGAATTTCGTCGCGAGCTGTCGCGCGGGCATATTTGCGGCGGCTGCCCAATACCTTATTATTATGAACGTATTGGACCAGATTTTGTTTGAACTCGGCGCGGACACCTTAAAAGCGTTTACCGTAATCCCCGCGTTCGGCGGCTATTTCAAGAGCGTAAAGAGCGTAAAAGAGTATTCCCCCGAAAAAATTATCCTCATTCTCAATAAATCGGCGCTGATTTTGCAGGGTGAGAAGCTGGAAATAGGTAAATATTTCGAGCAGGATATATTCATTAAGGGTAATATAAAGGTGATCAACGTTGAATAACAGAGCCGTCGTAAGCGTAACGGGCACGGCGGAAGTCGTTTTAAAGAAACTCAAAAAATCCGAAACCGCGGTTTTCGGTTTCAAAAAGTCCGGCGCGCAGTGTTTATTCTCCGTAAACGGCAAAGATTTGAAAAAAGTTTTTGCAATATTCACGCTCATTATTTTCATTATAAGCTCTACCGCGTGCGACACTGCTGATTTTCCAAGCGTTCCCGTTGGTTCTGCGGGCGTTCCAGACGATTACTTTAATTTGCCCGATAATTCCACGGCAGAGCCGGACGGAACGTCAAAGGTCCCGTCCGAAAGCACAGACATTTCGGTAAGCTCCGATGTGCCGACGGCAAACGCCGCGACCGACCCCAACAGCAGCTTCGAATTTGTTGACGATACTCACGAATGGAAGGGTGACAACTTCATCTACAATCCTAACTCCGTTGACACGTCCTTTTATCAGCGCTACTACGGCGATTTCTCGTGGTCGGACGAGACAAGGACGCTCTGGACGGGAGCAAGCGGCGTACAGCCCAAGGAGAAATACGACCCCGCCGCCGCCGTGGCTTACGGAAGAAAATACTGGGACAACCATGTGGGGCTGTGTGCTGAATTTATTTCAAGATGTCTTACTGCGGGCGGCATTACCGAATTCACCACCAGTTCAACGTCAATTACCATGCAGCTGCTGAATTCGCGGTTGGGCTTCGGGCAGTTCATTACATACGACAAAAGCGATCACACCATACCAATGCCCGAATACGCCCGCCCCGGCGACGTTGTTCAGATATTCTGCTCATACGAGGGAACGCTGATACATTCGCTTCTTATGGTCGATACAAGCGAGCGCGGCAGACTTAAGGCAGTGTGTCACAACTTCGCAAACGACGGAGAATACGAATTCAAGATTGACTACATGAACGACCCTTGCTATGACTGTTATACCGAGACCGTGGAGGTATTTTTCTATCATTTCTACCGCGACGATGACGAGGGACTTCCCGACGAGGTTGTCAACAATAGGAATATTCTGCTGTGGGAGGATCACGGCCATAACATCGCGAACGAGGAATACGACCGCGTCGCGGCGCTGAAATACGCCATAAACCACCCCATGGACGGGGTCGGCGCAAACGGCGCGGAACACACCTCGGCAATTCTTCAGGCAGGAGGTCTTTCTATCGGTTATCCCATTCAATCGGCGATGTTTATGCAGCTCCTTAAATCGCACCTCGGCTCAGCACAATCGCTGCCAGTAAACCCGAACAGGACTGTCACGCTCCCCGACTGCGCCGTTGCGGGCGATATATGCTTTGTCTACTGCCCCGATGACGGGGTAATGTTCAGTTCGTTCGCCGTCGCGGGAAAGGACGAATACGGACGTTTGATCGCTCATTCCTACGATCTTGTGAACGACGGAGCGTCGGCATTCAAGATTGAGAGCCTCTGCCCCGGCTGCGGATGCGAAGTCGGCGAGGTCGTGCTTTATCATTTTGACGATTAAAAATCCGCCGTTCCATTTCGGAACAGCGGACTTCTTTATTTAATTAAGCCTTATATCATCGACGGCTGCCAGCAGTCGGGAGCGGTCAGCCCGAACATCTTCACAACGGTGGGCGCGACATTGGACAAGCCGTAATTGCCGTCCTTGATAGTGTACTTCACGTCCTTGTCGTAGATGATGAACGGAACGGGATTGAGCGAGTGCGCGGTACGCACCTGAACGTCGCCCTTCTTGTTCTTCTCGAGCATCTCGTCCGCGTTGCCGTGGTCGGCTGTCACGAGCATGGTAACGCCCTCCTCGTCGCAGACCTTCTTCAAACGCGCGAGACCGATATCGACGCTCTCCACGCCGATGATCGTAGCCTCCATAGAGCCGGTGTGTCCGACCATATCGCCATTCGGGAAGTTGCAGCGCAGGAAGTCGTACTTCTTGGACTTGATGGCCTCGATAAGGTCGTCGACGATGTCGGCGGACTTCATCCACGGGCGCTCGTCGAAGCTCACCTTGTCGGAGGGTATCTCCTTGAACATCTCCAGCTCCTCAGAGAATTTGCCGCTGCGGTTGCCGTTCCAGAAATAGGTAACGTGACCGTACTTCTGTGTTTCGGAAACCGCGTACTGCCGCAGACCCGCCGCCACAAGCACCTCGGAAAGCGTGTCGTGTATCTCAGGGGGAGCAACGAGGAAACGCGCGGGGAGCTTCAAATCGCCGTCGTATTGCAGCATACCGGCGTAGCAAACGTCGGGCTTCTTTCCTCTGTTAAAGTGATCGAACTCGTCCATATCGAACGCCATAGACAGCTCGATAGCACGGTCGCCGCGGAAGTTGTACAACACCACACTGTCGCCGTCAACGATCTTGCCGACGGGCACGCCGTTTTCGGCGATAACAAACCCCGGGAGGTTCTGGTCGTCTGCCTTACCGAGCTCGGTACGGTAGGTCTGAACAGCCTCGGTCGCGGAGGCAAACTGTCTGCCCTCGCCCTTAACGTGGATATTCCAGCCGCGCTCGACCATAGCCCAATCCGCCTGATAGCGGTCCATTGTGATAGTCATACGTCCGCCGCCCGAGGCGATCTTGCCGTCAAACGAACCGTCGTTCAGCTCCTTAAGAACATTCTCAAGCTGCCCGATATAGTT
>CATLAR010000019.1 GCA_949878495.1 uncultured Christensenella sp. | reverse complement strand
TTTCGCTCTACGGCGACGTTGAAAAGCCGCTCGTTAAGGTGCTTTTCGAGATGGAACGTAGGAGAGTTCTGCTTAGCGGAGAAGTGCTCGAAGAGCTTTTACAAAAGTTCAATAAGCTCGCCGAAGAGTATCAGAATAAAGTTTACGAGGGTTGCGGGACGACTTTTAATATCAATTCGCCTGCGCAGCTCGGTAAAGTATTAAACGAGAAACTCGGCATTGCAGAGGTCAAAAAGAAAGATAAATTCACAACCGCTGCGGAGGTCCTTGAAAAACTCGTAGATAAAAGTCCCGTGGTTGCCGACGTTCTTAAATATCGGTTTTATCAGAAAGTCTCGGGAACTTATCTCGAGCCTTACCGATCATTGACGGACGGCAAAAACGGCGTAGTGCATACGACTTATAATCAGACGGGAACGACGACGGGCAGACTGTCGAGCGCAAATCCCAACCTTCAGAATATACCTATCCGTGACGACGAAGGCAAAACTTTGCGGAAAATGTTCGTTGCCCGCGAGGGTAATGTCTTCGTCGACGCGGACTATTCGCAGATCGAGCTTAGGCTTTTGGCGCATTTTTCTGGCTGCAAAGAGCTTATTGCCGCTTACAACGCGGGCGAGGACATACATTCCGTTACGGCTTCGCAGGTTTTCGGCGTTGAGCTTAGCGAGGTCACGCCCAGAATGCGCCGTGCGGCGAAAGCCGTCAATTTCGGAATTATATACGGCATTAGCGAGTACGGACTATCTAAAAACTTAAATGTCGGCACAGCTACCGCAAAGGAGTATATAAACAGGTATTTCGAAACTTACAGCGAAGTCAAAGAGTACATGCAAAAGAACGTTGATTTTGCAAAAGAACACGGCTTTGTGTCCACGCTTACGGGGCGGCGCAGATTTATTCCCGAGATTAAATCTTCTAATTTCAATTTACGGCAATTCGGCGAGCGCGCGGCAATGAATATGCCTTTGCAGGGCACCAGCGCGGATATAATAAAAATCGCAATGATCAACGTGCGAAAAGCGTTGAAAAATGCGGGGCTGAAAGCCGAACTCATTTTGCAGGTTCACGACGAGCTCGTAATTGAAGCGCCAATAGGTGAGAGCAAGAAAACCGCGGAAATTCTCAAATACGAAATGGAAAACGCAGTTAAGCTAAACGTTCCGCTTACCGTCGAGGTGCACGTAGGCAAGGATTGGTATGAAGCGAAATAGCGTAAAAATAGCCGTGAGCGGCGGGATAGGCAGCGGCAAATCGACCGTAGCGAATATATTGCGCGGGCTTGGTTTTTCCGTGCTCTCGTGCGACGAAATTTATTCCGAGCTTTTGGATAGTGGGGTTTTTACTTCCGAATTTGTTAAAACGTTCGGCGAGGGTGTTTTGGCGGCAGAGAAGGTTGACAGAGCAAAACTTTCCAAAACGGTTTTCGGCAACCGACAGAATTTGAATAAACTCAATTCTATTACGCATCACGTAATAATGAAAGAACTTATAGAGCGCGCAAATGGCTTTGAACTGTGCTTTTGCGAAGTGCCGTTATTGTTTGAAAATTCCTTCGAAAGACTTTTCGACGGGGTAATAGTCGTTTTACGCGATAAAGAAGAGCGCATAAACGCCGTCGCCGCGCGTGATGGAATTAGCCGCGAAAACGTGCTAAAACGCATTAATGCGCAGCATAATTACGAAAATTCTGTTTTTGCAGAGTACTATGTCATTCATAATAGCTTGGGTTTCGACGAATTGGAGCGTTCAACGAAGCAAGTCGTTAAAAAAATTAAAGAAAATTTTAAAATCGATTGAAATCGGCTTGACTTTAAAAGCAAAATATTATAGAATCAATCTTGCTTTGAATGAAGCGCTCGTGGCGGAATTGGCAGACGCGCAAGACTAAGGATCTTGTGGTTAACCCCATGCAGGTTCAACTCCTGTCGAGCGCACCACAATCTCGGCGACCCGATTTAAAATCGGGTCGCTATTTTTTTAATGGTGGGGCAGGTTAGACGGCGGGTATTTCCCGTAATTAAAATGGCGGTGTAAGATGACGGATTTAATATCTGAAATTTTCGGCGACGGGAAAGCCGAAATCGATAAACTCTTAGATTACGGATTTAAGTTCCGCGACGGCATTTACGAATACAAAAAAAGACTTGTAAGTTCTCTCGATATGACCGTTACTGTGGCTGACGGGCGGGTGTATGCTGTTTTGACCGATCCCGAACTTGGCGAGCCGTATACTCTGCACCTCGTTCCCGAAGCCGAGGGCGGTTTTGTGGGGCAGGTTCGCGCGGAATACGAAGAAGCGTTGACGGAAATAGCAGAAAAATGTTTTAATCTTCGTGTTTTTAAGAAAAATATGACGGAAAAAATAGTTGCGTATATCAAAGAAAAATACGGCGACGAACTTGAATTTCTGTGGGGCGACGACTATGAAGGAGCAATCTGGCGCAGAAAGGACAACTGCAAGTGGTACGGCGTGCTAATGTCCGTTGAGGGTGAAAAATTCGGACGGCGCGGCAAAGTTGAAATTATTGACCTTAAAATCAGCCCCGAAGCTTTAGATGGTTTGGTCGATGGCAGGAAGTATTTTCGAGGTTATCATATGAACAAAAAGCGGTGGTTGACGGTCGTGCTTGACGGCAGTGTAGCTTACGAAGAAATATGCGGGCTTATAGACGAAAGTTACGTTCTTGCGCTCGGCAAATAATAGTTTTAAGGAACTCCGTTTCGGGGTTCTTTTTTTTATACCGTCGGAATAATTTAAAGTATGGGTTTGTCCTTTTTGCCGCCTGAAGTTCAGGAAAGCGTCAGCCATCTCAACTACAATTTTCTTTCGGAAATAAGATTGCGCAAGGGACAACCCGTCGTCGTCGAGTATATGGGGAAGTATGCGTATCTCGGCAAATCCGGATTATCGTGCGACAGCCGCGACAAAGTGACAGTATCAGAGCTTAACTCAGTGCTTAACGCGGCGACGGGTGGTTGCGTTTATGCGTATACCGAACAAATGCGCAACGGTTTCATAACGGTAGAACACGGCGTGCGCATAGGCGTTGCGGGCGAATACGTAACCGAAAAAGGGTTTGTGAGCACAATAAAGAGCATAACTTCGCTCAATATCAGGATTCCGCACGAAATCAAAGGTTGTGCGGACAGCATTTGCGGTAAGTTATTCGTCGGCGTACCGAAAAACACGCTTATTTTTTCCAAACCGGGGCTGGGTAAAACGACGGTTTTGCGCGATATCGCAAGGTTTCTGACTTCACGTTCGCTTGAAAACGTTCTCGTACTCGACGAACGCAACGAAATTGCGGCTATGGACGGCTACGGCGACGGTTTCGATCTCGGCACGGCAGACGTCGTGCGCTGTCACGACAAACTTTCAAGCATTGAAAGCGCGGTGAGGGCAATGAAACCGAGCGTTATTATTACGGACGAACTGTACGGCGCGAACGACGTTAAAGCAGTACAATACGCCGTCGACTGCGGTATCGCAGTTATCGCTTCGTCGCACGTTACAGACAGACGCAAACTTCGTGAAATGCCTTTCGAATACTATGTTGAGTTGACCGCAATCGGGGGAAGTCCGCTGATTTATGATAAAAATTTTGATATTGATAGCTTTGGTCGGGTTGACGATCTCGCTCGGGGTGTTTCTGACGGCTAACAGAAAAAAGAAAATGCAGGTGTTTTCGGAACTCTACGAATTTAACGAACGCCTGCTCCTCAACCTCAAATTCGACCGCAATCCGATAAGCAAGGTCGCGCAGGACTTTAAATTTATACCCGATTTGCTCGGCGGAAAGAGCGTTCTCGACGGCAAGGACGGCGAGGTCGTCTCCGATTACGTAGTAAATCTGGGCAAAAGCGACGCGCTTTCGCAAATCGACTATCTGAATGACAGAAAAGCCGCGCTCGGTAAACTTCGGGACGACAGCGCTTCGGCGTACAAACGGTACGGCTCGCTTTACGTTAAAATATTTTTTATGATAGGCGTTCTTGCGGCAATTCTGCTTGCATAGCCGCGTTAAAACTCGGCTGAAAGACGGGGACTTGGTTAAATGGATATAAGTATAATTTTCAAAATTGCCGCGGTAGGCATTATAATCACGATAATTTGTCAGGTGCTTAAAAAGTCGGACAGGGACGATATCGCAACGATAGTCAGCCTCGTCGGCTTGATAATAGTTCTGACGGTAGTAATAACTATGATTGCCGATTTGTTTTCGCAGATCAGGCAGTTATTCGATATGTTCTGATGTACGTTTTCAGGCTGTGTTGTATTGCGGTGATAACCGCCGTAAGCGCGTTTATTTTAAAAAGCCATAAGTCGGAATTGGTGCCGCTGTGTCTTACCGCGGGCGGAATCATAATGTTTTTATACGTTTTCGACTATCTCACGGAAAGCGTGGAGTTTATTAAAACGTTCACGCAGAATACGGGCATTAAGAACGAAATCGTCCGCACCGTGTTCAAAATCGTCGGAATAGGCTTTATCGTCGAACTTACGGCAAGTTCGGTTAAAGATCTGGGGTTCGAGGGGGTATCTGACAAACTCGTTTTATGCGGAAAATTAATCTTATTCGTTGCGGCAATTCCTATCCTTTCAAGCACCTACCAAATCATCGTGTCGCTCATAAACCTTACTTAATCAAATTTGCCGTTATAGGTCTGCTTGCGGTCGTCGCAGTGCTCTTGTTTGCTGTCGGTTCGGCGGCTTATGCGGCTACGGACGGCAGAGCCGAACTTAACGAAAATATTCTTAAACTTCTGGAAGAACTCGACCTTTCCGAACTACAAAAATACCTTGATACGCACACGGACAGTTATCTTCTGAATTTCGGCAATACCGCCCGAGAAATAGTAGAGTACTTTATCAGCGGCAACGGCGGTACCGATTACGGCAGTTATTTAAACGAACTGTTTTCGATTATATTCAAAGACGTAATTAATCTGGTGCCTGCGTTTGCTTCGGTTACGGCAATATCTCTGCTTTCCGCGGTTGTAAGTGCGGCGGAAGGCAATATTATAGGTAAATCCACCTCGAAGATTATCCATCTGGCGTGTTATTCCTTGATTATAGTCGTCATTTCCACCGTGCTTGCCGGAACGGTCGGCGGCTGTATAGACTGCGTGAGCAACGTTAAACGCCAGATAGAAATAATCACGCCCATTCTTGCAACCCTGACCGTTCTGACGGGCGGCACGGGGTCGGCGGCAATATACCAGCCGTCCGCGATATTCCTTTCAAGCGGTGCGGTGGAGATAGTTTCCAATTTCATTTTCCCCGCCGCCACGGGCGTAATAGTCCTTAATTTTATGTCGGGATTAAATAAGGAAATGTCCTTTTCGGGCGTAACCGCGCTTTTGAAAAGTATGATGAAATGGGTTATCGGCATAACCGTAACCGTATTCAGTATTTTTATAACGGCGCAAAGCTCGGCTTCGTCGCTCTTCGACGGCATTATATTCAAGGCGACCAAGTACGTTGTGGGGAATTCAGTGCCCATAGTCGGCAACTTTCTTTCAAGCGGTTTCGATATGTTGCAGTCGGCTGGACTGCTCATTAAAAGCTCGGTCGGCATTTGCGGAATAATAATGTTGCTTTCGGAAATTATCCGCCCGACTGTATTAATAATTTCCTTTTCCATAATGTTAAAGGTTGTGGGGGCGATAGTCCAGCCCGTCGGCGAGGGAACGCTCTATTCGATATTGTCGGATTTGTCCAAGGACGTTGAATTTTTTCTTGCGGGACTTCTTACCGTGGCGTTTATGTATGCGCTCGTCATAATGTTGGTCGTCAATTCCGCAAACAGTTTTATATGAAAGCCTACTTATTGTCCGCCGTCGGCGTTATTTTTCTTTCGGTCGTTATATCATTGCTCGTACCCGAAGGCAAACTCAAAAAAAGCGTTACTTTTATAATGCGCTTAATATGCATACTCGTTTTAATCCAGCCCGTTACGGGGATATTCAAGCTCCCCGACGTTTCGCAGGATACGGGCTATCTCGATTACGAATACGTGTGTTCGGTTTATTCCGACCACCAGAGCGTCGAATTAGAAAAACTCATAGCCGAGAAGTTTGTAAAAGACTGCGAATGTTCGGTAACAGTCGAACACGACGGCAAGGATTTCAAGGTCACTTCGACGACGGTGGAGGTGCCCGAAGAAAACGAAAAAATAATTGCGGAAATATACGAATATTTAAAGGGTTTGAATTATATAAATATAACAGTATATGCGAAAAGTTCTTAATTTCGTGAACGATAATAAAAAAATAATTATCGTCGTAATACTCATAATCGTGCTCGTAGGGACTATATATTTAATGAAGCCCAAAGACGAAGGCAGCGTTTCAACGGGCGCTTCCCAGATGAGTCCGACGGAAGCCAAACTCACGGCGATATTAAGTTCAATCAACGGGGTTGGCGAAACGGAAGTTATGATAAACGAGGGAGAAAGCGGCGTTCTCGGAGTGGTTATAGTCTGCGTGGGTGCGGACAATATAATGACGAGGAACGATATTTTAAACGCGGTGTCGACGGCGCTCAGCGTCGATAAAAAAATCATAGCAATATATTCAAAGAAATAATCAAGGAGATTAATATATGACTAAAAAGAAAAAAATCATCATTATGTCCTCACTCGTATTTTTACTTGCGCTTACCGCGGTATTGAACGTGCTGCTTGCCACCAACGTTATCGCTTCGGGCGATTCGTCGGCTGTAACCACGTCCAATTACTTCACGACCTTCCGTTCCGAAAGAACGACGACCAGAAGCGAAGAAATTCTTCAGCTTGACAGCGTAATCGCACTCTACGAAGAGGACAGCGAAAAGTATAAGGAAGCCGTCGACCTTAAACTCAAAATAGTTGGTATGATGGAAAACGAACTTATGCTCGAAACGCTCATCAAGTCGCGCGGATTTACCGACGCGGTGGTTTCCATCGGTATGGAATCGGATAACGTAAACGTTTTCGTAAATTCCAGCGAGCTTAACTACAACACCGCGCTCGCAATCTACACGATGCTCAAAGACGAGGTCGGCGTAGCACCCGGAAGCATAATTATTTTGCCTGTTTATTCACAAGTTTAATTAAATTATTGCAAATTCCGTAAATATGTGTTATACTAACTTCAAGGAGAACAAGAAATGGCACATATCAGACACGACCCGACGTCAACGCAAAAGGGCAAAATAACCTATAATTCGGGTATAGTCAGCGGAATAGTCGCGCTCGCGGTGAACGAGGTGGAGGGCGTATCCCTCGTAAACAATAAAAACAAGGGCGTAAAGCTCGTCTTTGACAAACAGGGCATTATCGCCGATATCTGCGTCGAAGTCGGCAGCGACAGCAACGTTTCCTCTCTGGCGTTCAAAATTCAGCAGTCAATTAAGCACAACGTTGAATCTATGACAAAATATAAAGTTTCGAAAGTGGACGTACACGTTCAGGACGTTACGTTCTCCGACGACGCTGCTGTATAAAAACCGTATATAATCCCTTATTCGTTTAAGGGATTATATTTCATTTTGTAAAAGGAAAAAATTTATGAGAACAACGGCAAGGGAAACGGCTTTCAGAATAATTTTTGCTTCGCGCTTTAACGAGTCCGACAACGGGCTTACGAGGTCGCTCTATAAAACGGAAAAATTGACCGACGACGATACTGCTTACTGCGATAAAGTACTTGCTATCGTAAAAAAGCACGAACAGGAGTTTACTGGTGTTTTGGATAAACTCTCCAAAGATTTTCCCCAATCGCGGATATTCCCCGCCGATAAGTCGATTTTGCTCGTCGCGCTGGCGGAAATAAAATATATGGACGATATCCCCGCGCCCGTGTCTATCAACGAGGCGGCGAACATCGCTTCCAAATATTCGTCCGAAAAGAGCGCTACTTATATATCGGGAATACTTGCAGAGGCGGTCAAACTATAGATGTATACTTTAATCGACGGTAAAGCAATAGCCGCGGAAATGCGCAGCGAAATTAAGCGCGGAGTCGACGGATTCAAAGCGGAGCGTAACCGTGAAATAGGGCTTGCGGTCGTGCTCGTCGGCGAAAATCCCGCTTCGAAAATTTACGTAAAGAATAAAATCAAGGCTTGCGAAGAAGTAGGCATTAAGTCATACGCGTACTATTTACCGGAGAACGCGCCGCAAAGCGCAGTAGAAGAACTCGTTTCGGGGCTTGCTTCGGACGACAATATCGACGGTATTTTAGTGCAGTTGCCTCTGCCCGCGCATCTGGACTCGGTAAAAGTGCTTTCGTTTATTCCCACCGACAAGGACGTGGACGGCTTTTCCGTGGAAAATATCGGCAAACTCGCAATGGGCGAAAAATGCCTCGTCGCGTGTACGCCTAACGGCGTTATGAAAATGCTCGAATATTACGGCGTAGAACTTACGGGCAAACGTGCTGTGGTAGTGGGAAGGTCGAATATAGTCGGGAAACCTATGGCGTTGTTGCTTTTAAACGCCAATGCAACCGTTACGGTCTGCCACAGCAAAACGCGCGACCTGAAAGCCGAGTGTCTTAAAGCCGAGGTTCTCGTTGCTGCGATAGGCAAAGAGAAATTTATCACCGCCGATATGGTAAAAGAGGGCGCTGTGGTAATCGACGTTGGTATGAACAGGGACGAAAACGGTAAACTTTGCGGAGACGTAGATTTTGAAACCGTTAAAGATAAGTGTTCTTATATAACGCCCGTTCCCGGCGGCGTGGGGCCTATGACTATAACGATGCTTATGTACAATACGCTTCAGTCGGCGTTATTCAGGAGATAATTTTGAATTTTAAGGAAAAATACGACGAATATCTCAAAGAATTCAATACCGCGCTCGAGCGGTTTTGCGAGCGACTCGATTGCCGTCCGCAGATACTTTGCGACAGTATAAAATATTCGTTAATGCTCGGCGGTAAGCGCGTGCGCCCCGTGCTTGCGTTGGCGGTATGCGATTTGCTCGGCGTGGAAAGGCGGAAAGTAATCAATTTCGCGCTCGCCGTTGAGCTTATTCACACTTATTCGCTCGTTCACGACGACTTGCCCGAAATGGATAACGACGATTTCCGTCGCGGCAAGCCTTCCAACCATAAAGTTTTCGGCGTGGGAAACGCAGTTCTCGCGGGCGACGGCTTGCTTAACACCGCTTACTCGATTTTGCTTAAAGAATGTAAAAAAGGCGTGGAGTACGTTTCCGCCGCGGAATTTATTTGCGATTGCGCGGGTATTTACGGTATGATTGCGGGGCAGTCGGCAGATCTTTTACACGAAAACGACGAAAGCTGCGACGAAAACACGCTCAACTTTATTTATGAAAACAAGACGGCTAAGCTCATAATCGCGCCTGCCGTAATACCGAGTATTTTGAGCGGCGGCAGATGCTTTTCCGAACTTAAAACGTTCGGGCACGACCTTGGCATACTTTTTCAATTAACGGACGACGTGCTCGACGTGGAGGGCGAGTTTTCGCAGCTCGGTAAGAGTATCGGCAAGGACGACGCGGAGGGCAAGTATACTTCGGTCGGGCTTTACGGGCTTGACGGCGCGAAACTGCGCGCTGACGTTATGGCGGAGCGGTGCAGAACTTTGCTTGAGGGCATAGACGGCGACAGGGAGTTTTTAATCGAGTTCGTGGACTACGTGCGCGGCAGAAAAAAATAGTGCTTGACAATCAAGGGGTTTTATGATATAATGCCAATCACTGATATAGTGGTGCAGTATTCTAGTCAGTCAGCGCCGATACGAAGACGGGGGTAAAATACCGTTAAAGGGCATATCGATGAAGTTTCTGGTGTTTGCTTGCTTTGCCAAAAGTGGGTGAATGCTGGGAGTAAAGGATTATGGGAGCTAGGTAACGGCATACCGCAGCCCACCCCATTTTCCGTGGAGGCGCGCGGGCTTTAAACGCCCTCGCGTATAAACCTGCTATCAGGCGAAAGCTTGGTACAGAGTAGCCTGCCTTGAGTGAGAACAGCGGATAACAGACCGGGGCATTAACCGTTTGGCCAGACGGAAATGCCTATTGCTGTTTGAAATTGTTTTTTGCAAAAGAGGATTAGCTCGGCGTGGATTGTCAAGGAAAGCTTCTAGACTGTTTTTATATTAGAGATTACGGTGTGGACTAAGTGGTAATTCGGTCATCGTTGTATTCGGGATCTTAAAAGGAAACTGCTTCTTCGGCGACGGGAAGTGATACCGGGGGAAATCCTACCGAACCTAAGCCGCAAAGTTTATTTAGTATAAACCACTATATCGTTTTTCGGTTTTAACCTTTCCCGTACGGGTAAAGGACTTAATATATAATTATGGACAGCGATTTACAATTAAATTTGAAAAGCGGCGGCGATAAAGAAGAACCGCCAAGTAAGCTTAAAAAACGTAAACCAAACAAAAAAAAGCACAAATACGCATGGTTGACATGGGGAATAAGCGTATTTTTCCTCTCGTTCGCCCTCACCGTCGTGTTCAGTTTTCTGACCGAAGTCGCGGTCAAAGACAGCGCGGCGGGCATATCCGTTGCGGTGCTTTTTATTCTGTTGCTTTTGAATATAGGTTGCGACGTTCTGGCTAACGCCATTATTTCTTGCGACGCCGAAGCTTACCATGCAATGGCTTCCAAAAAGATAAAGGGCGCAAAGCGCGCCGTCGTTTTCTGCCGGAACGCAAGTAAACTTTCCAGCATTTTCGCCGACGTTATAGGCGATATTTGCGGTATCGTCAGCGGTGCGGCGGGTACGGCGCTTGCCGTTCATTTGGCTTTCGGAGGCAGTACGGGGCAGCTTATCGCGTCGATTTGCGTCAGCGCGGCGATAGGCGCGCTCACAGTAGGCGGCAAGGCGCTTTTCAAACATTTTGCGGTTACGTTCAACAAACAGATAGTATTCGGTTTTGCGCGTTTTACGACTCTTATAATCAAGGAAAAATAAATGCTTGAAAATATAACGTGTTCAAAACTCAAAAATATGACTTTGAAAGAGCTTTTGGCTCTTTGTGAAGAAATAAGGGAAGTTATAACGGCTACCGTGCTTAATAACGGCGGTCATTTATCTTCCAATTTAGGCGCGGTCGAATTGACGGTCGCGCTTCATTACGTTTTTGACTTCCCCGCCGATAAACTCGTTTTCGACGTCGGTCATCAGTGTTATACCCATAAACTTCTGACGGGCAGGTATTCCCGATTTAACACGATACGCAAAAAAGGCGGACTTTCGGGGTTTCCCAAGCGTGAGGAAAGCGCGTTCGACTGTTATAACGTCGGTCACGCGGGTACGTCCGTTTCAGCGGCGCTGGGCATTGCCAAAGCGCGCGACGTCAAGGGTGAGAATTACAACGTAATCGCGCTTATCGGCGACGGGTCTTTCAATAACGGTCTTATTTACGAAGCATTTAACAGTTTAAGGCTTTTAAACACTAATATTTTCGTCATTCTGAACGACAACGGAATGTCGATTGCGCCTACGGTCGGCAGCATGCACGAGTATCTCGAAATACTCAGTCAGGACGACGGTCAGAGAGCCAAAAAAGATAAGCATGCAAAGATCTTCGAGCGGTTCGGTTTTGCATACGACGGCGTTTACGACGGCAACGACCTCGAAAAAATGATAACCAAGCTCACCGAGATAAAGGAACGGCTTAAAACGCAGTCGGTAATTTTGCACGTGCTCACCAAAAAAGGCAAGGGGTACGCTTTTTGCGAGGATAACCCCGAAGCTACGCACGGTATTTCCGCGCCGAACGAAAAAGTTACGGAATATTCGCAGGTTTTGGGCAAAACGCTCGTGCGGCTTGCCGAAAAGAACGAAAAAATAACCGCGGTGACGGCGGCTATGACTTCGAGCCTCGGACTTTCGGAATTTTTCAATAAGTTCCCCGAGCGTTCCGTGGACGTGGGGATATGCGAGGAACACGCCACTATTTTGTGCGCGTCGATGGCGGCGGCGGGATTGAAACCCTATTACGCAGTGTATTCAACGTTTCTCCAGCGTTCGTTTGACGAAATTATGATAGATATTTGCAGTCAGAATCTGCCCGTAACTATGTGTGTGGACAGGGCGGGTATTTCGGGCGCGGACGGGGAAACGCATCAGGGCGTATTCGATTTGTCTTTTCTTGGAATGATTCCAAACCTTACGATAGCCGTGCCGAAGGATACCGCGGAATTTGAAAAAATATTGGAAGCAAGCGCGGATTTCAACGCGCCGTTGGCTATCCGTTATCCCCGAGCTGGCAAAAAAATATTTCCTTGCGACGGTAATTTCGCTTTTGGAAAATGGGAAAAACTCGTCGCAGGCGGCGGCAAATACGCCGTTATAGGTTGCGGTGAACGTGCGCTTTCTATTGCGTTCAAAGCCGTCGAAATTCTTAAAAATGACGGCGTGGAAATTGCCGTAATCAACGCGCGGTTCGTTAAACCGCTTGATTACGGACTTTTGGACGGGTTGACCGAAGAAGTAGTAATTACTGTCGAGGATAATGTGCTTGCGGGCGGTTTCGGTTCGCTCGTCGCGCAGTACTATTCGGAAAGCGGCAAAGTCGTAAAAAATATAGCTTATTCTGATAAATTTATACCGCACGGCGGCGTGAACGAGCTTATGCGCGAACTTGGCGTTAGCGAGGGAAGCGTAGTAAATTACGTAAAAGCGTATGAGAATAGATAAATTTCTTGCCGACAAATACTCGTCGCGAAATAAAGCCGCGGCTGCTGTTTCCAACGGTCTTGTGCTTGTGAACGGTAAAAATGTTGCGCCGTCTTACGAGGTTAAAGAACGTGACGAGCTGACTTTTTTAAACGCCGAAAAGAGTTTTGTTTCGGCGGGTGGCTTTAAACTCGATAAAGCTCTGACGGATTTCGGCCGCTCGGTCGCAGGCGGCGTTTTTGCAGATATCGGCGCGAGTACGGGCGGCTTTACAGATTGCCTCTTTCAGCGCGGCGCGGCTAAGGTGTATTGCATAGACGTTGGAGAAAGTCAGCTCGACAAATCGCTTCTCGATAAAAACGTAGTTGTGGTCGACAACTTTAATGCGCGCAATCTTGAAGAGTACTCGTTCGGGGAAGAACTCGACGGAGTGACCGTAGACGTGAGTTTCATTTCGCTTACCTACGTTTTGGGCGTGATAGCCCGGACTCTCGGCAAAGGTAAATGCGTTTATGCGCTCGTTAAACCGCAATTTGAATGCGAAAGCCGCAGCGTAGGTAAAATCGGAATCGTAAAAGACAAAGCTCTGCACGGAAAAATTTTGCGTAAAATTTACGATTTTTCTTTATCCGTAGGGCTTGCGCCGACGGGTTTAACTAACGCACCCGTAATCAAGGGGAAGAATTTAGAATATGTGATTTTATTGGAAAAAGGCGGCGAAAGCAAGCCGTTTGAAAATTTGATTAAAACCGTCGTTTTATAACGGCGGTTTTTTTATATTAAACAAAAAATTTTCAATAAATATAAAAAATATTAATGAAAACCCTTGAATTTTTGAATAAAATAGTATAAAATACATTTTGTATGGTAGTGGGAATATATTTAAACGACAAATATTTCTCCGACGACAAGTCTTACGCCGAAGCAATCGGCGCGGAATTCGGCGGTAAATGCAGAACGGTGCATGGGTATTCCGATCTCGACGGGCTCGACGTTTTGTTTGTGCTCGGCGGCGACGGCACCATTTTGACGGTCGCGTCCGAATGCGCCCGCCGCGGCGTAAAAGTGATAGGCATTAATTACGGGCATTTGGGCTTTTTAGCCGAGTTCGAACCGGAAAAACTGCTCGACGCGGTTAAGCTCGTAAAAAGCGGAAATTATATTATTCAAAGCCGCAGTATGATGCAGATCGACTTCGGCGGACAAACCTTCTACGCAGTCAACGACGCGGTAATTCAGCGCAGTACGAGCGGGGATAACTTCGCCAACACGGTCAGCGTTCACGCCGAAATCGACGGGGTTACGGTCGATAACTTCTCGTCCGATGGTATTATAGTCAGTACGCCCACGGGCTCGACGGCGTATTCGCTTGCGGCGGGCGGTTCGGTGCTTACGCCTGACATAAATGCGTTCATTTTAACACCTATTTGCCCGAATTCCTTGCATTCGCGCCCCGTGGTGTTCAGCGACGGCTCGGTTTTAAAACTCAGCCCCGTTTCCGCCGTTAATCCGCTTTGCGTTATAATAGACGGAAAGACCGTCGGCTGGCTAAAAGCGGGAGAATGCGTAATCGTAAAAAAAGCCGCGTACACGGTTGATTTTATAACCAAGGACGATAAAAACTTTTTCAATAAACTGTTGATTAAATTAAACATATGGAGTAAATAATGCAAAGATCACTCAGACAGCAAAAAATACTTGAAATAATTTCAAGTAAGGAGATCGATACTCAGGAAGAACTGTGCGAAGAATTGTTAAAAGCTAATTTTAACGTTACGCAAGCTACGATTTCCCGCGATGTAAAGGATTTAAAGCTCTATAAAGTTTCGGGTACGACGAAAAAGTATAAGTACGCAAGTTTCGACAACTACGTAGACAGCGTAACCAACCGTATGACCAACCTCTTTAAAGGTTGCGTTCTCGGCATCAGGGCGGCGAACAACCTGATTTTGGTAAAAACTATGCGCGGTAACGGTTCAACCGTCGGCGTATTCGTCGATTCGCTGAACATAGACGAGATTATCGGCAGCGTTGCGGGCGACGACACGCTTTTAATAGTCGTCGACAGTAACGACCATACCGAAGGGGTAATGAACGTTTTAAAAGAATATCTTAGCTGATGTTACAAAGGTTATACGTAAAAAACGTTGCGCTCATTTCCGAAGCCGATATAGAGTTCGACGCGAAACTTAATATTTTATCGGGTGAAACGGGTTCGGGTAAATCGGTCATTCTCGATTCGATCAATTTCGTGCTCGGTTCGAAAGCCGATAAAACGATGATAAGATACGGCGAGCAGGAATTATTCGTGCGCGCCGAATTCGTCGTTGACGAAAATTCCGAAGCCGTAAAAATTCTCGGCGGGTACGATATCGAGTCCGACGGGACTATCATAATTTCGCGCAAGTATAATCTTGACGGTAAGGGTGGCATTAAAATCAACGGCAACACGGTCACGGCTTCAATGCTCAAAACTTTGACCCAGCATCTTGTCGACGTGCACGGTCAGAGCGAGCATTTCTTTCTTTTGAGCGAGGATAACCAACTGCAGGTTATTGACGAGCTTCTGGGCGGCGCGGCGCAGTCGGTTAAAGAGGAATTGGGCGCGTTAATTTCCGAAAAAAGGGATTATCGTAAAAAAATATCCGAGCTTGGCGGAAGCAGCGAGGAACGCGAAAGGCTGCTCGATTTACTCAATTATCAGATAAAAGAGATTGAAAATGCGGAAATACGCGTCGGCGAGTTTGACGAGCTCAGAGAAAAGCGGAATATTATAGCAAATACCGAAAGAATTTTGACGGCGCTCTGTACGGTAAGCGCCGTGTTTGACAACGACGGCGGGTGCATCGACGCGCTTTCGACGGCAAAACATTCTTTAAGCGGCGTGTCGTCG
Organism: uncultured Christensenella sp.; assembly: GCA_949878495.1. GTDB lineage: Bacteria > Bacillota > Clostridia > Christensenellales > Borkfalkiaceae > Coproplasma. Next base: position 5,848 of record CATLAR010000019.1, on the reverse strand, counting down.
CTCAGTGACAGCTATTCGCGGTTGTTTGAACGCATTGAGAGCGTAAGCGCGGAGCTTTCGGATATTTCCGAAACGGTTGCCGACCTTTCCGACGAGCTTAATTTCGACGGCAGGGAAGCCGAGGAAATTGAGGAGAGAATAGCGCTTTTAAAGTCGCTTATGAAAAAATACGGCGCGGACGAGCAGTCTATTCTCGATTACTGTGCAGGAGCGAAAGCAAAGGTCGACGCGTTGGCGGACGGAGCGAACGCCGCCGAAAAGTACCGCGCCAAAATAGACGAGATTGACAGAAAAATTTATAAAAATTGTAAAAAACTGACGGAAATGCGAAGAGCCGCCGCCGAAGAGTTCTGCAAAGATGTAGTTTGCGAATTAAAGTCTTTGAACATACCTGACGCGCAGTTTGCCGTTAAATTCGACGAATACGACGGTGAGAGTGCAAATCTTAACAGCGCAAACGGCGCGGACGTTATCCGCTTTGAGTTTTCGGCAAACAAGGGAGAGCCGTTAAAGCCGCTGAGTAAAGTAATCAGCGGCGGTGAAATGTCACGGTTTATGCTTGCCGTTAAAACGCGGTTAAAGAGCGTAAACGGCATTTCAACGTATATTTTCGACGAAATCGACGCGGGTATAAGCGGTTTTACCGCAAAAACCGTGGCGGAAAAGTTTATAACTATTTCAAAGTCAACGCAAATTCTTGCAGTTTCGCACTTGCCGCAGGTATGCGCGGCGAGCGACGCGCAATTCCTTATATATAAGACGGAAGAGCAAGGCAAAACGCTTACGCGGGTCAAACGGCTCGATTACGAAAGTAAAATTTACGAAATTGCAAGGCTTACGGGCAGCGTTAGGTCGGAAACGGCTATAAAACACGCTGTGGAGCTTATAGAAGAAATAAAAGGAAAAAAGAACGGCAAATAATCCGTTCTTTTTTTGTATACTGCTAAACCTTTTGCACACAATACTTTTGTTATGTTTTACGCAAAAAAAGGTTTTAACGCTTTATTTTTATTACTTGCAATACTTGTCTGCGCCTTTGCGTTCTCGCCTGCGGCGTATGCCGACGGCGGCGACGGACTTTATCTCGGCGGTTTCCCCGCTGGTTTCGTGCTCAGTACTACAAAAGTTGAAGTGGTAGGGCTGTGCGACGTCGTGACGGACGGTAAAGTCGTTTGTCCCGCCCGTGAAGCCGGATTAAAGGCGGGCGACGTTATCCGTAAAATCAACGGCGAAGAAGTCCGCAAGACTTCGGACGTTAATTCGTTTATCGCAAAAGAATATAAAAAATACGAACTTTCAATCTTGCGAGGGAACGAAGAAATGAGCTTGACCGTCAATCCAGTGAAAGAGCGTTCGTCGGGCGCGAAACGTATAGGCGTGCTGGTAAAAGACAGCGTCAACGGCATAGGTACGGTAACTTATATCGATAAAACGAATAACAAATTTGCTTCTCTCGGTCACCCTGTGACCGACCCGAGCGGTACGCCGATGGAAATTAACGGCGGAACCGTATACGACGGACTTATCTACGACGTTAAAAAAGGCGTTCGCGGCACGCCGGGTGAACTCAGGGGGGCGTTTGAAAGTTCGGTAATAGGTCAGGCTAAAATTAACTGTGCTTGCGGTATTTACGGTGAGCTTGCCGAAAATTACAACTGTTCCAAGCTCGTCAAAACAGAAAAAGCGTCAATAGACGAAGTGAGCATCGGAACGGCGTATATCTATTCTACGGTCTACGGCAAAGAAGCCAAAACTTATAAAATTTCTATCGTCAAAGTAGACAAACATAACAAGGACAACAGAAATTTCGTAATAAAAATCGAAGATAAAGAGCTGATAGACAAGACGGGCGGAATCGTTCAGGGAATGAGCGGAAGCCCGATTATCCAAAACGGCAAATTAATCGGCGCGGTTACCCACGTGTTCATAAACGACCCTACGAGGGGCTACGGCATTGCAATAGATAAAATGTTAGGTTCATATTAATTTTAAATTCCTCATATAAATGTATATATGAGGAATTTGCCGTTTTGTAACGAAAAATGGGATAAAAAGTTCATTTTAGCCTTTATAATAACCCTAATTTGCGCTATTACGTGTGGCATAGTACTTTACAAACCCGTCACAACCAATATCTATTTCGTAAATTTCGGTTCGGATTACGTCTTTAACATTTTCAACTTCAATAACACGCCGATATTTTTTACGCATCTTTTAAGCGACGTAATTTATTTTTATCTGTTTTTTCTTATAAGTTATTGTACAAAATTCAAATACGTAACGCTCGTATTTTTGTATTTAAAGGGACTGTTTTTCGGCGTTTATACGGTAATTCTGATTTGCGCCGCGACTGTAAGCGGCGTTCTCGTCGCAGTTTTCGTGTTTATCCCGGCAACGCTTTTGGCGGTATTTGTTTGCCTGATGCTGACCGAAATATGCCGTACGATTGATAAGCGCGCGGCGTGCGCTTTACCGCTTATTCTTGCCGTAGCGGACGGCATTGTTTTAATGCTTCTTATAAACGTCGTTTTCCGCATAGTCATTATAATAGTATAATTTATCGGCTGTTTCACATACTTATGGTATGAAAAAGTTATGTGCACTCATTACGTCGGCTTGTCTGGTTTGCGCGAGCGGCGCTGCGGCGGGATTTACCGCTCAAAAGGCTCCGTCGCTTGTGAAGAACTGCAAATCCGCGTATCTTATGGATTTTAACTCGGGCGAATGCCTTTACGAAGAGAACGCAACCGCGCGGATGCCCATTGCAAGCGTATGCAAGGTTATGACTTTGACGCTCGTTTTCGACGCGGTAAACGCGGGGGAAATCAGCGTTGACGATACCGTTACCGTTAGCGAAACAGCGGCGGGAATGGGCGGCTCTCAGGTATTTTTGCAGAGCGGGTTGCAGTATACCGTCGGTCAGCTCATAAAGAGTATCATAGTTTGTTCGGCAAACGACAGTTGCGTCGCGCTTTCGGAGACTATTGCGGGCGGCGAGGGTGAGTTTGTTGCGAAAATGAACGCGAAAGCTACCGAACTCGGTTGTAACGATACGCTTTTTGCAAATTGCACGGGGCTTCCGCGCGAAACTCAGTATTCCTGCGCCAAAGACGTTGCCGTGATGTTTTCCAATTTAATTAAAAACGAGGCGTATTTCAGCTACAGTAAAATCTGGCTCGAGGACTTCGTTCACCCCGATAACAGAACGACTTCTATGACGAATACGAACAAGCTCGTCAGAAAATATTCTGCTTGCGACGGCGGTAAAACAGGTTTTACCAACGAAGCGGGGTTCTGTCTTGCTTCGACTGCTGTTAAAAACGGGTTAAGGCTTGTTAGTGCGGTGCTCGGCGCGTCGTCGAGCGACGACAGATTCTCTTCGACGGTAAGTATGTTCGATTATGGTTTTGCCAACTATAAAAATTCGATAGTTCTCGATAAAGACGTGACTTTGAACGACGAGTTCGTTTTGCGCGGCGGTAAAAAAGAGAGCTATCTCGTCCGTCCAGAAAGAAACGGCTATGTTTTTTCTAAGATTGACGACGAACACGATATTACCTTCAAAGTTACTGATTACGAGGTAAAAGCGCCTGTCGCTGAGAACGACGTCGTGGGTAGCATTGAAGTGTACAGGGACGGCGTGCTCGTCGATACGGTCAACGTGGTAGCCGCAGAAAGTGTGGAAAAAGCAAATTTCTTCGATTATTTCAGACAGAACGCCAAAGAATGGGCGTTATAAGTAAAAGCCCCGCCGACCGCAGTCGGCGGGGCTTTTACTCAATAAAAATACACAAATTAATTGACTAATCCGCGCTAATTTGATAAAATTATCAATGGGAGACGATTTTATGAATGAACGCGAAACGCTTAAAATAAACGCCGACGGGCATCTTGAAATAGGCGGTGCAGACGCCGTTAAGTTAGCCGAAGAATTCGGTACGCCCCTTTACGTGTTCGACGAGAAGCATATCCGCGATATGATGCGGGTATATAAGCGCGCCGTAGACGTTGAGTACGGCGGTAACGGTCTCGTTTTGTACGCTTCTAAGGCGTTTTCCTGCGAGGCGGTTTACGCCATAGCAAAAAGCGAAAATATCGGCGTCGACGTCGTTTCCGGCGGCGAACTTTACACCGCGATCAAAGCGGGTTTCCCTACCGATAAGATTTATATGCACGGCAATAATAAGCTCGTGCGCGAGCTAGAACTCGCCCTTGCCAATGGGGTGGGCTGTATCGTAGTAGACAGCTATAAAGAAGCCGATATTCTCGACGAGCTTGCCGCCGCGCGCGGCGTTAAGCAGCGCGTTTTGATACGCACGAACCCCGGTGTAGAGGCGCACACCCACGAATTTATTCAAACGGCACGAACTGACAGCAAATTCGGATTCTCCATTTCCGACGGTGCTGCCGAGCAGATTACGAAACACGTTCTTTCAAAAAACAACCTCGTTCTGAGGGGGTACCATTGTCATATCGGCTCGCAGATTTTCGAGAAAAGTTCGTTTGCTCTCGCCGCGGAAAAGGTGATGGATTTCATAGCTTTAATGAAAGAAAAGCTGGGTTTCGAGGTTGCCGAACTTAATATCGGCGGCGGGTTCGGCGTATGGTATAACGACGACGACCCCAAACTCCGACTTACCGATTACTACGGTTACGTAAAAACTTTGATTGCCGCGGTAAAAAGCAAGGCAAAAGAACATAATATATCCAAGCCGTATTTGCTTTTGGAGCCGGGGCGTTCGATAATAGGCGAAGCCGGCGTTACTCTCTACACGGTAGGCGCAATAAAGGACATACCCGGCATTAAAAAATACGTTGCCGTAGACGGCGGTATGTTCGACAACCCGCGTTACGCGCTCTATCAGTCGAAATACACCGTGCTTTTGGCAAACCGCGCTAACGAAGAATGCACCGAAAAGGTGAGCATCGCGGGAAAATGTTGTGAGAGCGGCGACCTGATTGCCGTGAACGTGCCATTACCTGCGGCAAATTCGGGCGACATTCTCGCCGTTCTGACGACGGGTGCTTATAATTACTCGATGGCGAGTAACTACAACAGGAATTTCATTCCCGCGGCGGTGCTCGTAACCGAAGGCAAAGCTGAGTATATAATCAGACCCCAAACGTACGAGGATCTTGTCAGAAACGACGTTCTCCCGGACAGACTTAAATAATAATGATAGATCATATAATTTCCATTCTTGCAGGGCTTATAGCCGTAATATTCATTTTTGCGCCGCATGAGTTCGCTCACGCGTTCGTTGCCTATAAATGCGGCGACGGAACGGCTAAAACGTACGGCAGGCTCACGCTTAACCCCATAAAGCACCTTGACCCCGCGGGTTTTTTGATGTGCGCTGTTACGGGTTTCGGTTGGGCAAAACCCGTGCCCATTTATCCCTATAATTTCCGCAATTACCGCAGGGGGCTGTTTCTTACTGCAATAGCTGGAGTAGTTACTAACTATATAATTGCTTTTATCGCGTATCCGCTGAGTATGGTCGTATATAAATACATTTACGCGGCTAATTTGGAATTCTTCTATAACAATCAGTGGCTATCGTATTTGGTTGAATTGTTTTATAGCTCGCTGTTTTTGATTTACGCGTACGGTATGAGCGTGTTTGTATTCAATCTTTTGCCGCTTTATCCTCTGGACGGGTTCAGGATAGTGGAATCGTTCACGCGCGAAGTCAATCCCGTGCGCAGATTTTTAAAGACTTACGGTATGTATATCCTTTTGATTTTGGTTGTGGAAAGTTTCCTTTGCGACGTTTTAATCAGGTATACCGACCTGCCGTACGTTTCGTATTTCGATATACTCGGTTGGGTAGGCATTTTTGCCCGT
>CATLAR010000018.1 GCA_949878495.1 uncultured Christensenella sp. | reverse complement strand
GACGGCTGTCCATACTATCGGTAATCGCCAAGTTTTACACGCCCGAAGCGATGGTCGGTAAGCGCGTAATCGTCGTATGCAATCTTCCCCCGCGCGAAATGAAAGGGCTTCTGAGCGAGGGTATGATAGTCTGCGCAGAAGCTCCCGACGGCACTCTGTCCCTCGTTGCGCCCGAAAAAGACGTTCCCGACGGGAGCTTGCTGGCGTGAGGTTTATAGACGTACATTGCCACCTTGACGGCGGCGTATACGGCGACCTTAACGCGTTGTTTGAAAGATTGACCGCGGCGGGTGTGGAAAAAGTTATTTGCGCGGGGTTCGATATACCCTCGTCAAAGTTCGCCGCCGAGCTGTCTGAAAAATTTCCTTCCTGCTATTATACGGCGGGTTTTCACCCGACCGAACTCAAAAAATACCGCGAGGGCGACCTTGAAATTATCGCCGATCTCGCGCGCGGCGAGAAGTGCGTCGCTATCGGCGAAATTGGTCTCGATTATCATTATCCCGACACCGACAAGCCCCTTCAACGGCGCATATTCGCGGGGCAATTACGTCTGGCGCACGAAGTGGGGCTGCCCGTTCAGATACATTCCCGCGACAGCGCGGAGGATACTTTGGGCGTTTTGAAAGAGTTTGGCGGGCTTTTAAGTAACGGCGCGCTGTTGCATTGCTTTTCGTATTCGCCCGAAATCGCGCTTGAAATGCAAAAGCTCGGCGCGTGCTTTTCGTTCGGCGGAACAAGCACCTATTCGGGCAGTAAGCGGGCGAAAAAAAGTATTGCCGCGGTGGGACCGGACAGGCTTTTAACCGAAACCGACAGTCCCTATCTCGCGCCCTTATCCAGGCGGGGAGAGTTCCCCAACACGCCCGAGAGCATTCCCGAAATTTGCACGAATATGGCGCATATACGGGGGGTAACGGTGGAAGAAATGGCGGAAACGGTGTGGCAAAACGCGCATAATCTGTTTAAAAAATTGCGCTGAAAAAGGTCAAATGCCGCAGGCTTTTCCGCCCGCGGCATTTTTCATCATTGGTTTGTAAAGCGGTAACGCCTTACGATAACAGTTTGATCCGCCGCGGCGGGTTTATACCCGAAAAAGGTAACTAAATTATGGAAAAAGATATAAAGACCGTGCTCGCCGAATGCGGGTTCGGGTTCAAGAAAAAGTTCGGACAGAATTTCATTACCGACAAAAATCTGCTGTCCTCTATAGTCGCAAAGTCCGGTGCGGGCGGGGGGGACACGGTTATAGAGATAGGTTGCGGCGCGGGCACGCTCACGCGCGCGCTTGCGCAAACCGTTAAACGGGTAATCGCTTTCGAGGTGGATACTTCGCTCAGACCCGTGCTTGAAAGAACGCTCGCGGGCTACGATAACGCCGAGGTTGTGTTCAAGGACTTTCTCAAAGTCGATATGCGCGCGCTCGAAAGTAAAATCGGCGAATACTCCGTCGTCGCAAACTTGCCCTATTACGTAACCACTCCGCTGATTACCAAGCTTCTTGAAGAGGGCAAAAAATGCAAAAGTCTCACCGTTATGGTGCAGGAAGAGGTAGCGGACAGACTATGCGCCAAAGAGAATACGCCCGAATACGGCGCGATTACCGCGGTTATCGCCCTTAAATGCGACGCGGAGAAGGTCAAGCGCGTTCCGCGCGAGATGTTTACGCCCCGTCCCAACGTGGACAGCGCGGTGGTCAAACTCACCGTGCGCGAGGGGCGGGTCAGAGTTTCGGACGAAACGCTTTACAAAAAGGTTGTTCACGCGGCGTTTTCGGCAAGGCGCAAAACGCTTGAGAATAATCTCGTCAACGCCTTTAAGATCTCGCGCGAGCAGGCGCGCGCCGTTATCGCGGCTTGCGGCGTGGACGAAAAAGCGCGCGGCGAAACGCTTTCGCCCGAAAAATTTGCCGTGCTCAGCGACGAAATAAAAAAGATTTTGTAGCCCGAATTTGTGCACAATGAACAATTAAGTAAAAATATACTTAAATTATTTGACAGCCGTAAACGTTTGTGATAATATAATTATCGTAAACGGAGGGAGTAATTAGCGGCTTTGCCGCAACGAACCGTCAGTACAGCGGGAAACCGCTCGGGTAGTTTTAAAAAATGAGACTCGCGGCTAAAAACCACGGGTCTTTTCGTTTACAAAAATAAAAAAATTCTTTTAAGGAGAGATTTTATGGTATTTTCAGTTGTGACGGCGATTCTTTTTATCGCTATGATTGCTGTGGGCGTGGTTATCATCGTATTGAACACGTTTGTCAGAAGAAGGCAAAACGGCGGCTCTAAGGTCGCTACGGGCGTTTCGGCGGGGCTTGCTTCGGCGGGGCTGTTGTTGCTTATTTTAATCCCCGGTTCGTTTCATACGGTCGACGCGGGCACCGTGGCGGTCGTAAAACAAATGGGCGTTATAAGTACTATAGAAAGTCCGGGCACGTACTTCGATTTCTGGCTGACCAAGAATTACGAGGTGTACGACGCGAAAGTTCAGCAGGTTGAAATAAAGATGAACGCGTATACCGCGGACTCGCAGTCTATGGAAGTTTCTATGGCTGTGCAGTTCCAGATCAGGCAGGAGAACGTCAAGGACATTGCGCTCAACTACGGCGGACTTAACGCGCTTACGAACAAAATCGTGACGGTGGCGGAAGAGCGCACGAAGGCTACGCTTTCCAAGTATCAGGCGGAAAAGCTGATAGAACAGCGTAATTCCATTTCGCCCACGGTAGAAAAAGAGATTTCAGAAGCAATCGGCGATAAGTACTACGTAACTTTCAACAGCGCGGTTCTCACCGATATCACGTTCTCTGACGCGTTCGAAGCCGCCGTCGAAGCTAAAATGATGGCTCAGCAGGAAAAATTGCAGGCTCAGTACGAAAACGAAAAGAAAAAGGAGCAGGCTGAAACGGCGCTTTACGTTGCCGAGCAGGAGGCAAAGGCGCTTCTTGCCAAGGCTCAGGCTGCCGCCGACGCGCAGGTCGCCGAAGCTGCCGCCGCTGCGCGCTCGATTATGTTAAAGACCGTTGAAGTTGCGAGAATGCTCGGTTACACCGTAAACGAAACGGTTGAAGGCGAGGGCGAGGATAAGGTGGTGAACTACGAGATAGTTTACGAGGGCGACCGCAACGGCGCGGACATTGCCGAGTACCTTAAATACGTAGAGTACCTTGCCGCCTGGGACGGCAAACTGCCTCAGGTCGTGGCGGGTGAAAACGGGTTTATGATTACCGTGCCCACCAAACCTTCGGAAGGCAACGGCTCGGGGTCGACCGACGGCAACGGCTAAGAAATAAAATTAATCACGCACTTCTTTGAAGTGCGTGATTTTCATTAAATTATTAATTTAAATATTGTAAAAGCCGTCGAAGTGTGATATTATTTTGTTATATACGTAAAAGAGAGGATTTTTTATGGAAACGGAAATCAAAGGCGAAAACGGTTTGATATTCAGTCCGTTGGAGGACGGCTCTTTCGAAGTTTGCCGTTACGAGGATGACGGCGCGCAGGAAATAGTTATTCCCGAAAAATTTCAGGGTAAAGCGGTTACGCAAATCGGAGTTAATTCTTTTTCCGAATGCGAACGCGCTTTTACCGTGACTTTGCCCGATAGTATTAAAAGTATAGAGTCGAGGGCGTTTGCGAACAGCGGCGTTGAACGCGTTAATTTCAATAAAGGGCTTAAAAGCATTCACGAGTGCGCGTTTTGCAACTGTAAACAACTTAAAGAAGCTATATTGCCCGACGGGCTTACCTATCTTGCCGTTGCCGCGTTCTACGGTTGCGAGGAGCTTCGCAAAGCCGTCGTTTCTAAGGGTATCTACATAATCGAACAACGTGCGTTTGCAGGGTGTAAAAAGTTGGAAGAAGTAGTTTTGCCCTATGGACTCAGGACGATAGTAAATAACGCTTTCGGGGATTCGGATAACATAAAGCGTGTTAAAATTCCCGATACGGTAAGCTCGGTAGGGCAAAACGCGTTCTCGTGCGAAAGTATATTCGAAACGTATGGCGGGGTCAAGTATTTTCAAAATTGGGCAATCGGCTGCGAGGCTTCGCTCGTCGGTATCTCGGTCCGCCCGGGAACCGTTGGTATCGCGGGCGGCGCGTTTCTCGATCTTGACGACGAGGACGAATGCCCCATCGAGTACGTTAAACTGCCCGAGGGACTGAAATATATCGGCGCGGAAGCGTTCAGCCGTTGCGACAATATAAAGGATATACAGCTTCCGTCGAGTATAGTTTCTATAGAAACAAACGCTTTCGGCGGACGCGGAAGCGATTGGGGCGACTTGTTGCCGTTCGTTAAAAAACAGGACGGCGGTTTTTACGTGGGGAACTGGCTCGTTGAGGCTGATTCTTGCGTTAAAATAAGGGAAGGCACCGTTGGTATCGCGGGCGGAGTCGGATATGAATGGTCGTGCGAAGAAATTAAACTGCCCGAAAGTCTGAAGTATATCAGCGGCTTTGCGTTTTCTTGCAGTAACGTAAAGAAGATAGTCATTCCCGTGAGCGTGGAATTTATAGGTAACGGCGCGTTCAGTGATGGTAAGATTACCGTTTATTGTCCGTTCGACGCTAAACCCGAAGGTTGGCTCGAATATTGGAATTATTCTTACGACTACCATAATATGGGGTATTTTGCAGATCAGAATATCAAAGTTGCCTGGAGTTACGGCGATAACCCTGTAAAGACGGTGCAGGAGAAAAAGAGCTTGCCGCCCTTATCGCAAAAGACCGAGCGTAAGACGGAGCCAAAGAAAACGGACAGTAACGCGCCTCCCGAGAGTTATCCCACGCTTTTTAATTATCCTGAAAGCGAGTTCGATATTTTCGACGGCGTGCTGGTGAAATATAAAGGCAACGGCGAAACCGTTAAAATTCCTTTCGGAGTAAAGATCGTGAAGAGTAACGCTTTTAAGTCCGGTAATTTACATTTTAAGAAGTTGGTAGTTCCGCATAGCGTAAGGTTTTTCGAAAACGGCGTTTCACGGCACATTCCCTATTCTTGCACCGAGCTTCATTATACGGGCGGTATCGAGGATTGGATAGATATAAAATTTGAAGATTATACCGCCAACCCGATGCATAAAATACGTTATTTTTATCTGAAAGGCGAACGTGTAACGGATATGGTAATTCCCGACGGTGTGACCGAAATAAAACAATTTGTTTTCAGTGGACTTTCGGTTGAATCTTTGACTTTGCCTGCATCAATAACCAAAATCGAGTCTGTTTGCGGAAAGAAAATAAATTTTAAGGGTAATTTATCGCAATTCTGCAAAATCCGCTTCGGGTCGGGTTATATTGTAAACGATTTGTATATAGACGGAAAATTAGTGGACGATTTAACCGTTCCCGACGGCATTGTGAAAATCAGCGAAAATGCTTTCCGCAGTTGCAAGTCGTTAAGTTATTTATCGCTTCCCGACAGTGTAAAGGTGTTGTCCGGCGGTGCGTTCTATAATTGCGTTAATCTTGATACCGTAGAACTCGGTAACGGAATAACTTCTTTGACGCCCGCGTTTAGCTGTTGCTCTAAACTTACGAGCATAAACATACCTCGAAGCGTAAAGCGTATCGAAGCGTATGCGTTGCGCGGTTGCGGAAGTCTGACTGAAATTACTATTCCTTCAAGCGTTAATTATATCGGCGATTATTTTATGATGGAGTGCGACAATTTAAAAACCGTAATTTACGCTGGCACGAAAAAGCAGTGGAAAGCCGTACAGAAAGATAAGAATTGGAACAAGATAAATTATAAAAAGAAAGCAAAGTTAAAAGTGGTGTTTTTAAATCTTTCAGGCAATAGTTTTTAGGCGATAGCCGCGCTTGCTAAAAAAGCGCGGCTATCATTATATGAAAATTTAACGGGTTTCGTTCTAACCCGAACGCGGTATGAATAACTTAGAGTAGATACCAAAATTCGGAGGATTTTATGAATCAGGAACTCGATTACGCGGAGATGCTCGAAATACCCGTCAGCACCGTAAACGTAGTTAAAAAGAAGAGCTTTTTTAAGCACAAGGCAAAACTCAACCAGCCCGCACAGGAGGACCTGAAAGGTCTGGTCGTGGACAGCGTGAACGAGCGCGTCGGCGCGTACGTGTATGCGGAGGACGTTTCCGAGCCTCCCGCGCCCGTTAAGACCGTACCCGAAAAGTCCGGTAAAACGAGTAAAATTATAATCGGCGAGCTGGTCGCAGTGTGCGTGCTTGCCGTGGCGATATTCCTTACTAACGTATTTATGCCCACGAGCGTTATAAATACGTTCATAGGCTCGCTCACCAACAAGCAGGCGGAAAAACCCGAGCCGACTTACAACGAAATTACGCTTTCGCCCGTCGTCAGCGAGCTTGCGGACGCGGAAGTTACTATGACCGAAGGCGGGGTTCTCAGCTTCACCGCAAAGAGCAGCGTTTATCCCGTCTGCGCGGGTACGGTTGCTTCGGTGACGGAGGAGGACGGACTTTACACCGTCCGCATTGCGCACACGTCCACGTTCGCCAGCGTAGTGACGGGGCTTACCGACGTTTACGCGGGCAAGGGCGCCAAGGTTGCGGGTAATATTCCTTTTGCCTATTCCGACGGCGAGCACGAGGTGCGCGTATCCCTTTACGACGGCGAAACGCTTTTGAACTGCTTCTCTATCAACGATAGCGAAGTGCCCGTCTGGAACTCGTGAAATTAACGGTACATCCGCTGTTTTTAGCCGTAGGAGTGCTGTCCGCGGTGTTCGGCGGATTGCCCGTATTTCTCATATGCGCGTTGACCGCACTCCTGCACGAGTGCGGTCATATTTTTTGCGCGGGGCGTATGGGGTACGGTTGCGAGAAAATAAAACTGCTGCCCTTCGGCGCCGCCGCGGTGTGCGATATCGAGGGGATTTCGCCCGCCGACGAGATTAAACTCGCGCTGGCGGGGCCCGCCGTAAACGCCGTTATTTGCGTGATATGTGCGGGGCTATGGTGGTTTTATCCGCAAACTTACGCGTATACCGACCTCGTTTTTTACGCCAGCGCGGCAATGCTCGCAATCAATCTTCTGCCCGCGTATCCGCTTGACGGCGGGCGGGTGGCAAGGTGCGCGCTAGGCAAATTAATGCCCGAAAAGGCGGTGGATATAACCCTTAAAGCCGTAAATCTTTCGGCGGTTGCCGGAATAATTCTCGTTTACGTTTTCTGTCTGCGCAATCCGTCGCTGATAGTCGCGGCATTGTTTTTGCTTTGTTCGGTTTTCGAGCGCAGGCGCGTCGCCGTGAAGATTAATTTCGCCGCGAAAAAGAAGCGGAAGGGCAGGGAAATCAAGTACGTAATTCTCGACGAAAACGCGACTTTCCGCGACGCACTGCGGCTTGTGGACGGCAACCGCTATCTGATTATACAGTTTTACGGCGAAAAGTTCGTCGACGAAATAACAGAGGACGAACTTTACGAAAGAATGTTGTCGCACGGCATTTACGACCGCGTTCTGGAAGATCGGCATTTAACAACGCTGTAAAAACGATTTTGCAAACAGCTCGGCGTCGAGGTCGTCCGATAAGACGTTAGCCGCCGCTTTTGCGCCCAGCGCGACCGCGTCATCTACCGCGCCCGCGAGCGAGGGAAAATCGAAGTCGCATTTGTAATTCTGGCGCTTGGTTTTATAAAGATATTTAGTGTAGCTGAAATGGCGTTTAAGGCAGCGTTCCACGCCCGTAACCGTCACCGACGGAGCGACGAGTTTAATGCTGTCGTATATCTCGCCCGTGCACGGCAAAACGTGTTCCCGCGGTAATATCCTGCGGCGAACGCCGTAATACTTGCTTATAAACAGCCCCAAATCGCTCTCCATACTCTGATGCGCGAGTGGTGATTTGCGGTTTTGTTCGTAGGCGTAAACGGCGGGGTGAAGAGTGCAGTCCAGCGCGTAATGCGTTGCGTAACCCGCCGCGTAGGAGGGGTTGCCATTCTGCAACGCTGCGAACACCTCGTCTGCGGGCAGTCTGTGAAGGCTTCTGCCTAAGTTGTTTTTGGAAAATTTAACGCTGTATGCAAAAAAAACGTCCCCGCCCTGAGCACCTAAAAGGTACAGCGTCGGAGACGTTATTTTTCGCTTGGTCGCCGCGTCGAGTTTTTCGAATATCTTCTCGGCGCAGATAAAATGTGAAAAATAGTCGGGCATACTATAAGTTTTCCCGTTTTCCGTAAAATAAATACTGCTGAATATACCCCGAATCTTCGCCGAAAAGCCCTAAAAAGTAGTCCGTAATCTTGTTTCGGTCGGTCAGTGCGCCGTTGAAGTCCTCTCTGTAAATGCGTTCTATCCAGGTATCGACGGGGAAGCTGTCGCGTTTGCCGAAACCGAACAGCGCAACGCAGTCGGCGACTTTCGGACCTACGCCCTTGTATGTGAGAAGCTGTTTTTTAAGCTCGGCGGTGGGCAGGTTTTCAAGGCGGGCAATCCCCTCGCAAAGTATGCGCGCCGACGTTTCGGCAAGGTAATTATCGCGGTAGCCGCAACCCGCTTTAGTGAAGAAATCAACGCCCGCTCCCGCAAGTTTTTCCGTCGTGGGGAACGCGTAATATTCCTCGCCGAGAAATTCGCGTTTTTCGCCTAAACCCTCGCATATGCGCGAAATAATGAGCTTTATGCGAGGGATATTGTTGTTTTGCGAGATGATGAAAGAGTAAAGCATTTCCTCCTTGTTCTGGTTCAAAAGTCGCAGACCGCGACAAACGTCCGCGCTCCGCGAAAGCAAGGGCACGCCGTGCGATTTGGCGCGGTTTACTATCTGCGAATAGTCGCGGTTCAAATCGAAATATTCGTAAAAATAATCGCCGTCGTCGCATTCCACAACCGTCTTTGAGCCTTCCACGCGAACGTAACACGCCTTGTCGCCGGAGTAAACGACGTAGCCGTCCTTAAAGGGGTGGAATCGGAAAGTTTGTCCGCATTCCAGCACGTGTTGTGGGTTGAAATACTCGCTGTCGTAATCGAACTTCATTGGTGAGCTCCTTTAAAGCCGTAAAAAAATACAGCCCTCAGGCTGTATTTTATCATTTTGTGATGTAATTGTCAATTTGTGAACCGCACGTCTACCGAGCCCGCGGAAATTTTGGCGGTAATGCGCTTATCCGTCGTGCCCGTGCGGTTTGAAATATTGCACGAACCCGCGCTCTTGTGCACGTCAACGGTGTATTCGCTCTCCGTGCCGACCATGGTCACTCTTGCATCGCCCGCGCTTACGTCTACGTCAAGCTCGTTCGCCGCAACTTTCTCGGCTTCGAGAGAGCCTGCGCTGATTTCGCATTTCAGGGCGGGACATTCAAGTGATTTTACTTTGAAGTCGCCCGCGTTCATCTTGCAGAATATCGGGTTTTCTGAAATCACGCTTTCAACGTCCGCAGCGCCGGCGTTCATTTTCAGGCTGAAATTTTTGCATTTGAGCGCGCCCGTGTGTAAGCTGCCCGCGTCCATAACTATATTCATGTCGGCGTATTCGCCTTCGGGTACGCTGACCATTCCCGCGTCCACGTCGAGGTTCAGGGCGATTACGTCGTCTTGCGGCAACCAGATTTTCGTTTCTGGTATTATCGAAAACCAATCGAAGTTAATCCATCTCTTATAAGTGGATTTTAGGGTCAGTTTACCGTCCGCTTCGGTTGCGGTCATCGTAATCCGCTTGTTTTCGGGGTATTCGACCTTAATTGTTTCACCCTCGTAGTATTCGATTTTAAGGCTTCCCGCGTCAAAATCCACGTCGAGAGCGGTATTCGTTTCCTGACATTCGTAAGTTTTCATCTCGTAGTCGCCCTCTATGTGCCAACCGTTCGCGCCGAGAACTATTATCAGCACCGCAATGCCAAGCCCCAGAATTACCGCGCCCGCTATCATAACTTTAATAAACCCCTTCATTACGCTTTCTCCTTTCCGCCGAACAGCGATTTAAGCCACGAGAAGAATTTCACGAACAGCTTCCACATAAGTTTAACGAGTTTAAAGCAAAGCGGCATGAAGATAAGGCTGAGACCGAATATTATCATTCCCGAGCCTATAGCCGCAGCGCCGTAAACCAAGTCGGTGAACAGCGCGCCTACGCCAGCGCCGATCATCGCTACGCCCGATATGAGCATAGCAAACGGAGCAATGCACAGTCCCGCCGTTACGCACACCATAGTTAATACTACGAAGAAAATAGGTACAATGAATATTACGCAAAGCATTACGAATACCCAGGTATTATCTTCGCGCTTTTGCGGCGCGGGACGGGGCGCATATTGCGCCGGGTTCGGCGTCTGCAATGGCGGCGCGTTGTTCAAGTGGGGAGGCGTAAATCGACGGTTGCCCCCCTGATATGCGCCGTTTTCGGGGTATTCTGCGCACCGCGCGTAATTATCGTTGCGGTAAAGCGGTTGTGTCGTGGGCGGCGGGTTTTCGGCTAAAATTCTCTGCGCCGCGTCGTAAGGCGCGCCGAATTCGTTGGTTATTTCGCGCTCGGAATAGCCTGCGTCGCGCCTGTCGGCGTACGCTTCGGCATAGTAGTCGAGAACGCGCGCCCGCTCCTGTTCGGAAACGCATAAAAGATTCTTTTTCAGTTCGTCGCGCCATTCGTTGTAGGTCATAGTTACCTCCGTTGCGGGTTATAAGCGCCCGCCAAATAACTTTTTATAAATTGCGTTTATTTCAAGTAAATCGTCTTTGCCCGATTTCAGTTTTTTGATGCCGAGGGGAGTAATCTTATAATACCGTCGCAGTCTGCCGCTGTACTCGACCGCGCGCGTTGAAACGAACCCGCCCGCTTCAAGCCTTTTCAGAATAGGATAGAGCGTGCTTTCCGATATTTCTATTATTCCCGTCAGGTCGCTTATTATTTTATAGCCGTAACTTTCGCCGCCGTTTATGGCGTGCAAAACGCATACGTCCAATATTCCCTTTTTCAACTGTACATCCACAAGAAATACCCCGCTTTGTATTATACTATACATTGCATAGTATGCGTTGTCAAGCGATTGCGCCAAATATTTTTGAAAATTTTAAAGTGGGGAGTTACGGCACAACCGCTTGCGGTGCGACAAGCGATTGCGCCAAATATTTTTGAAAATTTTAAAGTGAGGAGTTGCGGCACAACCGCTTGCGGTGCGACAAGCGATTGCGCCAAATATTTTTGAAAATTTTAAAATGAGGAGTTACGGCACAACCGCTTGCGGTGCGACAAGCGATTGCGCCAAATATTTTTGAAAATTTTAAAGTGGGGAGTTGCGGCGCGCCCGCTTGCGGTGCGACAAAACAATCTTGCCCTCTCCTTGGAGGAGAGGGGTAGGGGTGAGGTGGTTCTGACACCTCATCAGTCCCTTACGGGACAGCTTCCCCTGAGAGGGGAAGCCAAGGGGTAATGGGAATAAAACGGCGTTCGTCCGTAATCTAAACCGATTGAAAAAACGCAAGGGGCGTTGGCGGCGGATAAAAATATTTTTTTTACCGATTATAATTTTATGATTGGTTTAAGCAAAAACGTCGGTGCTGTAAAGTCCGTTTTAAAGAGCGAGGACGTTCTCGTTTTCGAGTTCGAGTCCGAAAGCGGTAAAAAGTTCGCCGCGATTTACGCCGACGGACTTATCGACAAACAGCTTTTGGGCGAGCTTGTCGCAAAACCCTTGCGCGCAGTCGGCAAGGACGTCGATTTCGAGGAAGTGCGGCTTGCGCTTGCTTCGCCCGAACTCAAAGAAGGCAAAAAAATTCCCGACGCTATTAAAGAAATTTCCGCGGGTAACGTAGTCCTTTTCGTCGACGGCGAAAAAGACTTCTTTATCGTCGGTCTGAAAAGCCCGCCTATGCGCGCCGTCGCGGAGCCGCCCACTCAGGTAGCCGTTCACGGACCGCGCGAGGGGTTTATCGAGGACATAAAAATCAACCTCGGTCTTATCAGAAAGCGCATTAAGAGCGATAAACTCATTATAAAAACGATAACCGTAGGCGAAAAATCGGATACCGCCGTAGCGATAGTCTACGTAGAAGGCACGTGTCCCAAGGACTTGCCCAAAAAGGTTGAAAAGCAGATTAAGGCGCACAAAATCGATATAGCTCCCGATTCCTCGTACGTATCTAATCTTATGGCTAAACGCCCGCATTCGCTGTTCAAACAGAGCGCGGCGGCGGAAAAGCCCGACATTTTCTGCGCCAAGGTGTGCGAAGGCAGGGTGGGCATTGTCGTGGACGGCTCGCCTATGTGTCTTACCGTGCCGTATATGCTCGTCGAGGACTTTCAGTCCGTAGAAGATTATTACGTAAACCCGTACCGCGCGACTACGCTGAGGGTACTGCGTTTCTTTTCGGTTATTATCGGTATTTTTCTGCCCGCGCTCTACATCTCGGCGCAGCTTTTCAAAATACAGATTATCCCTTTCCAGCTGCTACTGAAAATTTCAAGCTCCGTTGCGGGACTAGCGCTGTCGCCAAGCGTGGAAATGTTCGTTACGCTGTTCGTGCTCGAAGTTTTAAACGAGGCTTCCATACGAATGCCAAAGTACGTAGGACTGGCGCTGTCCGTCGTCGGCGCGCTCGTGCTCGGTGACACGGCGGTGAAAGCGGGAGTAATTTCCACGCCCGCCATTATAATAATAGCGTTTTCGGCGATTTGCCTTTATACCGTGCCCAACGTAGTTGAAACCACCACGACTTTGCGCTGGCTGTACCTTATAGTCGCTGGCAGCGTGGGACCTTTCGGTATTATATTGCTTACCGTTTACCTTATCTCGTATCTCGTTTCCGAGCAGTCCTACGGCGCGCCGCTCGTTGCGCCGTTTGCGCCGCTCGTCAAAAGCGACCTTTACGACAGCTTTTTGAAAGCAAATATGTTCACGCTGAGAAAGCGCCCGAAAACTTTAAAAATGAAAGACAGAGTGAGGCTAACGGTAAATGAGGATTAACGTCAGACAAATTTGTTTTATAATGATAGCCTATACGGCAGCCTCCAAGTTGTTGACTTACCCCACGATTTTGAGTCTTACGAGCGAGCGCGACGTGCTGTTTCCCGTGCTTGCAAACTTCCTTATAGAGGGCGTCGTCATATGGGCGCTGAGCTATCTTTGTTCCAAAACCGACAAAACTTTTTACGAGCTTTTGTCGGGTTCGATAGGCAAGGTCGGCGCGAAAATAGTCTACGGTTTTTTCGCCGCGTTCTTTCTTCTAGCCACGATTTTACCCATCTTCGAACAGAAATTATACGTTCACAATATATTTTACGACACCGTTCCGTCGCTCAGCGTGTTTTTACCTTTCTTTATTTTCACGACTTACGCGGCGACGAAAAAGTTACAGAATATCGGCAGATGCGCGGATATCTGTCTGCCCGTTTTCCTTGTAATGATGGTTTTCGTTTTTCTTATGGCTTTCAGCGAGGTGGAATTCAACAACCTTTTGCCTGTATTGAAATCGCCCCTGCCCGGTATCGTCAAGGGCGCGACGGGCACGCTGTTTAACTTCTGCGAGCCTTGCTGGTTGTTGATGTTTATGGGGCGTTTCAAGTACGGCAAGGGCGACGCGGCGAAAATAACGCTTTCATACGCGGCGGGCGCGGCGATAGTTTTGGCGTTCGTGTCGGTTTTCGTGGGCGTTTACGGACCTATCGCACCGTCGCGCACGTTCGCCGTGGCGAGAACTTCGCTGTTTTTTTCCGCAATCGAGACGATAGGTCGCGTAGACCTTTTGGTGTTATTCGCGCTGGAAATAGTAATGCTTTTCGGGTTGGTGCTCAATATTCAGCTGGGCGTGCAATGCATTTCGGTGTGCACGGGGCTGGAGGATTTGCGCATTATTTCGCTTGCGGTAAACGCCGCGCTGTTGGCGATACTCGTCACCTGCGATCATAATTACCGAAACGTTTACAACGTTTATCACGATTGGCTGTGGATAGTGTTCCTCGTGTTCACGGTGCTGTTGCCCACGCTTGCCTGGACGCTTAAAAGGGGGAAAAAGCGGTGAAAAAGTTCAAAATAAGTTATCTTACGGCGGCGTTTTATTGGATATTGATAATATTCCTGACGGGGCTGTTCTTTACTAACGATTTCGGATTGGTAGATATCCATAAAACTTCCATTATCACCGCCGTTGGCATAGACAACGTTGAAGAAGAGGTGGAAGTCACGGCGGAAATAGCCGTTCCGCAACCCTCGCAAAGCGGCGACGCCATCAAGTACACTCAGGTTCAGGGCAGCGGGCTGACCATTGCCGACGCGCTCAACGAAATAAACGCAAAGACGGGGTTTTATCCCAAGTTGCAGTTTTGCCGTCTTATACTCGTCGGCGACAGTTGCAAGGACAAAGAGTTGTTCAGAATGCTCGGTTGTTTCTACCGCAAGAATTATTCGGAGCTGACCGCGCTCGTCGCTATGTGCGAGGGTAAGGCTTCGGAAATGCTTTCTATGAAGTCGCCCGTGGCGGACAGCACGTCGGAAGCAATCCGCAAAGTGCTTTCGGATGAGATTGAAAAGTCTGCTAACGCATCCACCGCAAATCTGAAAACAATAGCCATTTCCGAGTACTCCAAAAGCCGCTCGTGTTATATGCCTTTCGTGCAAGTCAACGCGCCCGGCACGTCGGAGGACGGGCTGGACGGCGACGGCGTAGGCGGCGAAAAGCCCGGTCAGGGCGGTCAAGGAGGTCAAGGCGGCGGTTCGGGTTCGGGCGGTTCGGAAGGCGGCTCGGGCGGCGGCGAATCGGGAGGTCAAAGCGGACAGAGCGGTTCGCAAAGCTCGGGCGGACAGCCCGAGGAAGTCGAGTTTTCGTCGAGAAAGACGGCTATATTTTTAAACGGAAAATTCAAGGGCATACTCGACGAAAGACAGTCCTTTGCGCTCGACCTCGTGCAAAACGATATCAGGCTTGCCGTTCTGCCGTGCAACGCGGAGGGCACGCATTACACGCTGGGTCTGAAAAATATAAAAAGCGGCACCAAGCTCGATATCGTTGAGGGCGAGCCCGAACTCGTTATAAGCGTGTCGGCGACTACGCAGATACAGGGCGTGCGTGTCAAGGTCGAGCCGAGTAAGACCATTAACGACGACGTGGTGCCCCAATCGGTCATAAACGGCGCGAAAGCCGAGTTGGAGGACAGGTTCAATCAGCTGGTAGCCATTTGCCGCGAAACGGACTGCGACGTTTTCGGTCTGCGCGAAACGCTTTACAAGCGTAAACCCGCCGAGTACGAGAATTTCAAGTCCGACCTTTTGCAAGTAATGAAAGTCAGATACGACATAAAAATACAGAGCGTAAACTGATAAAATAAGAAGAGCCGCGGGGGCGTTAAAGTCCCCGCGGCTCCCGCTTTTACGGAATTTATGCGTTTAATCTCGCCATCGTTTCGATAATCAGCTTCGTCAAAAGCGCAACGTCGCGTTCGGTAATGCCTTCGGCGGCGTGGTCGGCAATCAAATCCGAAATCTTTTTAACGCCGTCGCCCGCAATATCGCCCGAAAGCGATTTTGCAATCAGCTTTGCAACGCTGTTGACGCTCTGGTCGGCGACGTAACCGCCGATAAGCGTTATAATCACGCTTTCCGCGGCGGTCGCCGAAACGTCGCCCCTCACGAATTGCTCGTACATAACGTATAATAACGTAGCTACCGCGCCCACGGACAGACCGTGTTCGAGTATCGACAGATAGTCGTTCAATACGGGCGTAATGCTTAGGTTGATTAACGCAGTGTATGCCGCGTAATACAGCGTGCCCATAAAAAACGGCAGAAAAGTCATCAGTCTTTTCTTGATTTTTTTAAGAAAAGTCGCTTTGAAAAGCTGCACGGTAAGCGCGGTAAGCGCGGCGATTAAAAGGGTGTCAATGCCGTAAAAAGCAAAGGTGTCTATAATTTTTATAATGGTCAATTTTTCTCCTTTAAACGGACCGCCCGACGCCTCAGTCAAAAATTATCAATCACCCGACCGTTTCTATTTAAACGGGTTTTTATCCCGTTAAACGCCCGCCGTCAAAATAAAAGCGACATTTTTATATAACTTTTTCACACGCCTTGCCATTTGCCTTCAAGTGTGTTAAAATCGTATTATGAGAATGCATAAAAAAGCGCGGCTCGAAGAGCGCATAGAGGCTTGCGGCAAGCTGGTTAAGGTTGCCGATCTGACTGACAAAAATATGAAAAGGGCGGCGTTGACCCCCGAATATCTGCCGTTTAACGAAATTTTCGGCAACTCCAACCCCGTGCGGCTGGAAGTCGGTTGCGGCAAGGGTAAGTTCGTATGCGAGCTTGCGGCGAAAAACCCGCATATCAATTTCGTAGCGGTGGAAAAGATTTCAAACGTTCTTATAGAAGCCCTTGAAAGGGCAATGGCGGAAGGCCTTAAAAACATTTACTTTTTAAACTGCGCGGCGGAAGTGCTTTTAAAGTATTTTCCCGCTTCGAGCGTCGAAGTAGTTTATCTCAATTTCTCCAACCCTTTGCCCAAAGAAGGTTACAAGAAACAGCGGCTCACCAACCCGAGGTTTCTTGAAATTTACCGCGGACTTTTAACTGCGGGCGGGAAGATCATACAAAAGACGGACGACGAGGCATTTTTCGATTATTCGCTTGAAAGCTACGCCGCCTCGGGCTTTGAAATTGCCGAAGTTACGCGCGGTTATCTCTGCGGAGAGGACGACGTTGAAACCGAGCACGAGCGCAAATTCAAAGAGCAGGGCAAGCTCATTTACAGGGCGGTCGCCGTTGCCGCGGCGACCCGTTAAAAGGGGTCGGTTTTGATTTATTTGTACGTTATTTCGGGCATAGTCGTGGGTGTGGCGCTGATTTTCGCTTTCGTTTGGTGGAATAACCGCGCCCTGAAAACTACGAGGTATAAACTGGACACGGGGCTTGGGAAGAGCGTTAAAATCGTGCATTTATCCGATTTGCACGGCGCGCGGTTCGGGCGGGACAACTCGCGGCTTTTGTTGAAAGTTGCCGCCGAAAAGCCCGATTTTATAGCGTTCACGGGCGACGCTATCCATAAATACCGCGCGCGGGATATCGAAGTCGCGCTTGAAACGGCTTCCGCGCTCTGCGCAATCGCGCCCGTATTGTACGTTTCGGGAAACCACGAAATGCGAAACAAGGGTTACAGGTTTTTCAGACTTCGGCTGATGGAAGCGGGCGTGCGCGTTTTAGACGATTGCACCGCGGATATATGCGGGTTATCGGTCACGGGACTCAATTGCGCTTCGCTGAAGAACGAGAAAATCAAGACGGTAACGCCGCCCGCGAAAGAGGGCGTTCCCCGCGTTTTGCTGGCGCATATGCCGCACTTTGCCAAAAAGTACGCGGCGGCGGGTTACGACGTGGTTTTGTGCGGGCACGCTCACGGCGGACAGTGGCGCGTGCCGTTTACGGGCATAGGCGTTTACGCGCCGGGGCAGGGGCTTTTCCCCGGGCTCACGGCGGGCGTGCACACTTTCGGTAAAACGGAAGTGGTTATTTCACGGGGGCTTGGTAATTCGCAGTGTCCTCTGCGGCTTTTCAACCGCCCCGAAATCGTAGTCGTGGAATTGTCGTAAACGGTGAACTTACAAAGGAGCTGAATATGGATTTTCGGGCAAGGATCATAAAATGTGATTGTTGCGGCTCGCCGTTAAAGATTACGGGAAGCGGTAAAAGCGCCGTAGGCTACGTTGCCGAATGCGAGTATTGCGGTCACGAAAACGTGCTTCCGCGCGCCTGCGTCGGGGACGACGTTTTCGGCGAACTCGAAGCGGGTAAGCGCGCGCTTTTAAACGGCAGGTTCGACGAGGCGAAAAACGCCTTTTCCGAAGTGATTCGCCGCGACTGTGAAGAGCCGGAGGGTCATTTTTGGTTTGCGCTTGCAAAAAATAAAGTCACTTTCGTGCGCGACTACAAGTACGACAAGCTGTTGCCGATTTGTTACGCGCCTTTAAAGACGGCGTTTTCGCAGGATAAAAGTTTTAAAAAGGCGCTGGAGCTTGCGCAGGTCGGGCAGAAAGAACTTTACGCCTCGCGCGGCAGGCAGATAGATTACGTAATAGAGCGGTTTAACGATTACAGGCGGCAGAAAATAGACTTCGACTGTTTTATTTGCGTAAAAGTATCTGAGATTTCCGACGACGACGGCGGTGAAAAATCGTTCGGACAGGGCGTGGATTCGCGGTTTAACAAGAGCTTCGGAAAATATATCTGCAACGGCAGAAGAACGGACGACTGCGAGTACGTGGGCAGGTCGGACGGGCTTTACAATTATCTGACGGGGCGCGGGCACAGGGTTTTCTTTTCGGAAGTTAATTGCCGCAGCCGCGCGGGCGAGGACTACGAGGCGTTTATTCTCTACGCGCTCACCGTGGCGCGGTGTATGGTAATCGTCTGTTCGGATGAAACCTACCTCGATACGCCCTGGGTCAAAAACGAGTACGCCAGATATTACAACTTTATGCAGCGCAACGAGAAAGCCGCAGGCTCTCTTACGATAGTCTATAACGGAGAGGCGGTGCAGTCCATTCGCGTGAACGACGAGAACAGACCCGTGCAAGGCGTTGACGGCAGGTCGCCGCAGGCTTTTGCGCTTATAGAGGACTTTATTAAAAAATTCAACGCCGAAAAACCCGCCGAGCCGGTCGTTTACGAAACGGCGGTGGCGGGCGGAGAAGTCGGGTTCGATTTCGACGGCGATTTCGAGTACTCGGGCGAGGACCTCGACGCGTTGCCCCCGAAAATGCAAAGGCTGTACTTAAAAGCCGAAAACGGTAACAAAAGGGCGCAGTATAAAGTCGGGAGAGCCTACTATAAACTTTACGGCGAAACGGAACACGACTACAAAAAAGCCGCTTATTGGTTTTACCGGTCCGCTCAGAAGGGCTGCGCCGCGGCGCAATGCGCTCTGGGAAAATGTTACGCGAACGGTTACGGAGTGGCAGCGGACGACAATAAGGCATTCTATTGGTATAAAAAGTCGTCTGCGCGTTCGGCGGAAGGCAAATACGAAACGGCGTTTTGCTACGAGCAGGGATTAGGCGTTGAAAGAAACGTTCCGCGCGCCGTAGAACTGTATAAAAAAGCCGCAGACCGCGGAAACGAGAGCGCAAGTTACCGCCTTGCCAGACTTTACCGCGAAGGCGACGGCGTACCCAAAAGCTCTCAGCTTGCAAAAAAGTGGGAGAATTTTGAAATACGCGCGGGAATATCGTTTTTAATATCGTGGATAGTCTTGTTCTTATTATCCTGTGGCGCGGGTTTGTACGTCGAACTGTATCCTATGTTCAATTTGCTTGCCTGGCGTTCCGTTGCAACGGTTTTCTGGATTATATGCGCCGTTTTATCTTGTGCCGCGTTTTTGGCGGGTATAGGCTGGACGGTATGTTACGTGTTAAAAATGCATCCGCAAAAAGACTCTGTAACGGATACGATCCTTCCGTCGATAGCTCTTACTTTGACAATTATTCCATTCATAATCGGAATGAGCTATAATCCTTCGCATAACTATCTTAATTTTTACTACGGGGCGTCGCACGGCATATATTACGATTTGAACGACGACGGTACTTTGACGGCGTTCGTAAACGATAATTATAATAAAAGAGAAATGCGCATTCCCGAGAAGTTTAACGGAAAAGCCGTTACTTGTTATACGAACAAGCGTTACTATGATTACGGCGCGACGGAAAAAATATACCTGCCCGACAGTGTGACCGAAATCGGGGTTCACGCGTTTTACGAATGTACTGCCGAAATAATCTGGGGGGATAATCCGCAGATTACCGCCATAGGCGAGCAGGCGTTCAGTTATTATTACGGCGAAAAATTCGTTATACCCGACGGCGTGACCGTAATAGAAGATATTGCGTTTGTAAATTGTCGGATAAAAAGTCTGGTTATACCTGCAAGCGTTACGCAAATAGGGGGTTCGGCGTTCGGTTTCAATGCGAATAAGTTCGTTGAACGCGTCTATTATAAAGGTGCGCACGAGGAATGGGAAAACGTCAAATTCGGGTATTACGGTACGGGCACGGTCAAAAACGTCGGGCTGGGGGACAGCAATTTCTATTTTTATTCGGAAACCGAGCCGCAGGATTCAGGGCTCTATTGGCGATATGTGGACGGCGAGCCTAAGGCTTGGGTGTTAAGAGCTTAATTTGATTGACCTTTGGGTTTTTCTGTGTTAAGATATTTCTATAAATTTTTTCGGAGCGGTTTATGTCGAGTTTGAAAATCAACAATCTGAACAAGGTCTTTCCTTCGGGCGAGGCGGGGCTTTACAACGTCAGTCTGGAAGCGGAGGACAAGGAGTTTTTAGTGCTCGCGGGCGGCGACGACAGCGGAAAGTCAACCCTTCTCCGCATTATCGCGGGACTTGAAGACGCTACGGGCGGCGAGATTTATATAGACGGCAAGGACGTTACCTCGGTAGAACCCAAGGACAGGGATCTGGCGATGATTTTCAAAAGCTCGACTTTATATCCTTCGCTCAACGTTTTCGATAATATGGCGTTCGGATTAAGGCTCCGCAAGGCGCCCGAAGCGCTCGTACGCGAACGTGTTAAAGTAGCGGCGGAGGTGCTCGGGCTGACCGACGTTTTAACCCGCAAGCCCAAAACACTCACCGCGGCGGCAAAACAGCGCGTGGCGATAGGCAGGGCTATGGTCCGCGAACCCAAGCTTTATCTTTTCGACGACCCGCTGTCGGGGCTGGACGAAAAACTCAGGCTCGACGTTCTTAACGTGATAATCAACTTGCAGGCGAGAATGAGCGGCACGTTCGTCTATTGCACCAAAAACGTTGCCGAGGCTATGACGATAGGCACGCGCATTGCGGTTATTAAAAACGGCTTTTTACAGCAGGTTGACACACCCGCAAATCTCTATGATTACCCCGCAAACACTTACGTTGCTTTCTATATCGGCTCGCCTACGGTCAATTTCGTCAAGAAAGCCGTAATCGGTCGCACGGACGGCGGTTATTGCGCCATATTCGGGGGGGTAAGCGTTAAATTATCCGAAAAAACCGTTGAAAGATTCAAAAATATAGACGAGTATGCGGGCACGGATAAGCCCGTTATACTCGGTATCCGTCCCGAGGACGCGAAAATTACCGTCGACGGGGTTATTAAAGGCGTAATATCAGGCGTAAGCGAGGACGGAAAGTACGCCGAATGCAACGTTACCCCCGATATATGCCTTAACGTAAGCGTTACAGACGGCGCGGAGAAGGGCAAGGAAGTTAATATTTCGTTCGACGGGGACAGGCTGTTCGTGTTCGACGCAAAAACTTGTCTTACGCTTTTGGAGCGCGACGGCGGGTACGTAAAAACCAAGTATGCGGACGCGGACTTCGTGCCTCTCGGATACGACGAGGAAGAGGCGATTCTCGAGGGTTTGAAACCCAAAAAGGAAAAGAAAAAGAATTAACCGTAAAAAACCCCCGCCGACGGGGGTTTTAAAAAGCGCAAATTCGTCAATAAGTATCACGATATATGGAAATAGTACTTGACGCGTTGCTGGATACGTTGAAGGTGTTTCCCTTTCTCTTTCTCATTTACGTGTTGATAGAGATACTCGAACACCGCACGCGGCTGACGCAAAACCGAAAAATTTTACAGGGCAACCTCGCTCCGCTTATAGGCGCGGCAACGGGGATTATTCCGCAATGCGGTTTTTCGGTAATGGCTGCAAAGCTATACGACAAAAATTTCATACGGACGGGCACCATTCTCGCCGTGTTTATCGCAACCAGCGACGAGGCGATTATTCTGCTTTTATCGGATATTAACGCCGCGCACGCGGTAATGCCCCTCGTATTCATTAAACTTATATACGCTGTGGGCGTGGGCTATCTCGCCAATTTCGTGTTGCCCAAAAACAATCTTCAGGAAGTCGCCGCGCATGACGTGGACGCGCATTTTTGCTGTTCGGAACACGAGGGCGGGCTGCTCGGCGAAGGTTCGGATTTCAGAACGTACTTTATAACACCGCTGTTGCATTCGCTTAAAATCGCGGCGTATCTGTTGCTCGTAAACCTCGTTTTCGGATATATAATCGAAATTGCGGGCGGGGTGGAAGATCTTGCTTCCGGCGCGATGGCGGGCGGCGTGTACGTTCAGCCGCTGATAACGGGGCTTATCGGGCTTATTCCAAACTGCGCGTCGA
Organism: uncultured Christensenella sp.; assembly: GCA_949878495.1. GTDB lineage: Bacteria > Bacillota > Clostridia > Christensenellales > Borkfalkiaceae > Coproplasma. The sequence continues at coordinate 386 of CATLAR010000018.1, read as the reverse complement.
GTGTTATTATAACGGGCGCGTATACGAACGGCGCGATTACTTTCGGAAGTATGGTCGGCGGGCTTTGCTCTAATGCGGGGCTGGGACTCGTGGTGCTGTTCAAAAATACCAAGTCGCTCAAACGCAATATCCTGCTCGTCGTTACGCTGTACGTACTCGCCGTAATCGCGGGAATTATAATCAATGCGGTCGCCGTTGCTATAGGACTTTAAAACGTGATAATCTGCGGTGCGCCGCCCGAATTTTCGGGCGGTGTTTTTACTTTATTCGACTTTTTACGCGCTTTTTTTCTCGTTTTCGACAGCCCGCGGGTGATACTATATATTTCACAATGCAGGTCTATATAGAGCTTGCCGTGCTTGCAAATTTTTGTATGGATTTCACTC